>JAJRTK010000445.1 GCA_024278345.1 bacterium
CGCCACCGGCTCGTGTCCGTCGAAAAGAAGCAGTTCTCCCTCGTCCCATGCCACGTCGTCGTAATAGAATCCCGTCGCCAGGGTCAGGGAGCCGTCCACGGCGGCGGAGCGGAACGTCCAGCCCGGCACGCCCACGCTCTCCACTTCCTGCGTCTCCGTGTTCACGAAGTGGAGCCCCCCATCCGCCACCACCACCAATTCCCCGCGGCCTTCCGCCATCACCAGGGCCCGCACTCCCTCCAGGTTCGACGCCACTACCCTCACTTGCCCGCCCGCCGGGTCCAACAGCGAAAGGTCCGTGCCCGTCAAAAGATAGAGCCGACCGTGGACCGGGTCGAACGCCATGAGAAAGAGAAGCCCGCTGAACTGGTCATACGTCCGGAGCACCTGGAGCGAGTCTCCATCCAACTCCACCAGGCTGCGGCCCTCCGCCGCGCTTCCCTCCCGCAGCACCCAGACCAGGTTCCGTTCCGGATCCACCGCCACCTCCGTGGGCGCCAACGACACCTCCACGCTCCCGCAAGGCTGCCCCGCCGCGTCGAAGCAGTACACCTTCCCCGCAACCTTCTCCGACACGTACACCCGGTTCCGGGTCTCGTCGGCGGCCAGCCCGGAGATGTTGGCGTTCACCAGGAACCTGCGGCTCACGCCCTGCACGGTGTCCACGTACAGCACCGCCTCGTCCCGGGCCTTCTCGATTCCCAGGGAGTAGAAAAGACCTCCCTCCTCGGGCTCGAGCCTCTTGTGATGGATGGGGGGCGCCGCGAAGAAAGGACCAATGCCAGGCGGATAGGGAATGACCCTGAGGGTTTCGCCGCTGTCGGTATCGAGCTGGACGATACCGGTGGGTCCCATGAGGAAAAGCTCGCCGGTCACCGGGTTCACCAGGGGATTCCCCAGGCCTCTCCCCGTCAGGTCGAACGCGTGGAGCAACCCCTCTTCCACGTCCCAAACCTGCAGCTCATCGAACTGCGAAGATTCCTTGTTCCCGCAATAGAACCGATTCCGGGCTGGGTCGAAAATCCCGTTCCTATCACCGGAAAGCAGCCCACCGCACGTCACCGACAAGGCCCGGTCCACTTGGCCGTTTGGAGCAATTCTGAAGAGTATTTCCCCCGACCGGCACAGAGCTTTTCCTCCCCCAGGCTCCTCCAGGCAGTGCAGTTCCGTGCCAAGCCCCTCAAGTGCCACACCGTAGTATTGTACCGACCCTAGTTCATACCGATCCAAAACCACCGGCCCAAGGTAATCCTCCTGACGCAGCAAGAAGAAACTTTGGCTCTCTTCTTGAAGAAACACGCCCCAACCATACGGATTCTTCTTTGCAGTATAATAGAGAAGCGTCTCTGTTTCTAAATCATATGTAGAAATCCTTCCATACTCCTCAGAGTAAATCCGATTGAGTGCTTTCGAATACCTTGACCAATATGAAAAAGAACTATTTTGTAAAATCGAGCAACGAGATGAACCTACTTCAAGGAGCCTATCAGTACCTTTTGTGATCACCCGAAAGAATAGATTTCCAGCCAGGGAATCACGAAACAGGAAGTTTGCACCTCCCCCCAGAGACCGGTTCGTCACCTCGCAGCTCGTCCGCTCTCCCGTTTCGTAGTCGATGACGGAGAACGGGATGCTCCACTCCAAGGCATCATCGGGCCGTCCGTTCCTGGCCGTTCCCGCCGCGACCACGATATGGCTCCGGGGATTCACTCCCAGGGATGCAGGGCCCGCCCCATTCACGGTGATCCCCGGCGGAAGCAGCGAAACCACCACCTTCTCACCCGCCCCAGCAGGTCCTTCCAGCGCGCCGAGGAACGCCAGGGGCATCGCCACGGCCCTCCACCACCTCCGCTTCCAGAAGCCCCCCAGCAACAGCGAAAAGACCCCCAGGAGCAGGAACCAGGCATGCCACCCCAATCCCGGCACGCAGATCAGGACCGGCGTCTTTTCCAGCCACCCCTTGAAGACCTGGTTGTCGCCCGGCCCCAACTGGCCGCACTGGTACGCGAGGGTCAGCCTTCCTCCGGACGGCCCGAGCCCAATGATGGGCGGTCCCCCGTCTCCAGGGTCCTGGGCCGTTTCCTCGCTGATCCGGAATGTCCCCTTCAACCCGCCGGCCACCTCGGGGTCGATCTCCAGGGGAACGCTGATGCCCGTCTCGTTCTTATTCGTCCCGGCGGGGTAGACGACGGCGGAGGGAACCTGCGTCCCCCTGTTCGACAGCATATCCACGGACAAGGGATCCAACACCCTCAGGGTTTCCGTCACGATGTGCCCAGGCGCGAGTTCGTAGCAGCCCGGCCCCTCCAGCACCAGGGGACCGCATTCGGGAAAAAGCAGGTAATTCAATTCTTCCGCGGCGGGTAGCATGGAGGAGTGGTTCTGGAAGTGGATTTCCCCCCGGGTGGCGTCCTGGGTGTAGAGGTGGATCACTCCCTTGACCAGGTAGGCGACATAGTCGGCAGTACCAGGAGCCAGGGTCTCCCCGCTCACAGTCGTGGAAAGCATGTCGGGTCTCCAGCCGTGCTGGAAGCGGAAGAGTTCCCCGGGGATTCCCCGGAGCTGGGGACAGTCGTTTGGGTTGAAAGGAGCGACGGGAACGGCGGTTGGGCCCCCAGGCGTGGGACTGGGACCTGGGGTATGGGTTGGCCGGCAGCCGGCGCCTTCGGCATGAAGAGCCTCGTTGAGAAGGGCAATGGCAGCAGCGGGCGGTCTGGGAGTGGGAATGTTTCCTCTTTCGATGGGGTCGATATCCCCGGAACCAGGACTCTGCCCCCAGTAGAGGGCGTCAGTGGAAAAAATTACCGGCAGGCCTGGAAATCGTTCCTTGTGACGAGCATACCGAGTCGCGACGGCCGAGGGACGAATATCCACGTCCTTCGTGGAGGCCGCTAGCTTGATGTTGGCATAGGCA
>JAJRTK010000446.1 GCA_024278345.1 bacterium
GCCGGGGCGGGCCTCTTTCCCGGCTCCGTGCAGCCCGGAGGGCGCTACACCGGCAAGATGCCGGTGCCACCGTTTCGGCGAAGAAAATTGTAAAGCAAAAACACGACAATTTGATAGGTCCCGCCCCACAAGCAAAAAATGAGGGGATTGCTCAGGGCCGGGACGGGCCGTGCTCTTGCGCAAGTCGGCTCAGGTCTCCGAACTGTTTACGGGCGACAAACCTGGCCGTTCCGAGGTAGACTTTCTCTTACGGTCGTGAGGTTCGCGCGAACCAGGCTTGTCCTGGCACGCCTTTCCGGATTGGGGTGAAAATTTTTTCCAATCCCGGCCTCGTCCATCGTTTCGCCCACCTCGTAAAATCCGGGCGCTACCCCAGGGCCTCCGGCCCTGGAATCCGGCGGCGGCTCTGCCCCCAAACCTCCGCTGGGAGCGCTGCTCCCGGACCCACGCCAGAGAGCACGCTCCCTGGCCCCACGTTTATGTACGACGCTCTGCGTCGTAGGGTGGCCGGAATGATGGACGAGGCCCCAATCCTCAAGCCTCACGCCTTTTTTGTCATCTCCAACTCTCACCCTCGCCCGGGTCTATCGCCTCCTGAAGTTGTCAACCGGGTTTGATAGGTCACGAAATAGGCCCGCCTGCCTTGCCATGATCCGTGATGAGACCTCCGGGAGAATGCCATCGTGGTGTTTGACGGCTAGGCATGTTGCCTCCCATTGCCTTTCGTTGTTCTTTCCTGGAGTATTGGTGAAAGGAAGCTCGAAAGGGGATCTCAAAAGATGAACGTGCAGTTTGAACGGATTGACGATTACCGCTGGCGAATTCCGCGGACGGGGAAAATGCGAGTGCCGGGGCTGGTCTTTGCGTCAGAAAAAATGCTCAAGAATATCCAGCGGGACAAGAGCCCGGAACAGGTGGCGAATGTTGCGCACCTTCCGGGGATTGTGGGGCATTCCATCGCCATGCCCGACATGCACTGGGGATACGGTTTTCCCATCGGCGGCGTGGCTGCGTTTGATGAGCGAGAGGGCGTCATTTCACCAGGGGGCGTGGGGTATGACATTAACTGCGGCGTTCGGCTGCTCACCACCGATCTCAGCAGGGGCGAGATCAAGCGGGACCTGGAGGAACTTTCCCTGGCGCTCCACAAGGCGATTCCGTCGGGTGTGGGGTCTCGGAGTCACCGGAAGCTCTCGGAACGGGAGCTGGAGGAAGTTTTGGTTCGCGGTGCGGAGTGGGCTGTGACTGCCGGCTATGGCCAGTCCCGGGATTTGCGGGTCATCGAGGAAGGTGGCCGCCTCGCTGGCGCCGACCCTGAAAAGGTATCGCCTAGTGCCAAGACTCGCGGGAGGCCGCAGCTTGGGTCCCTGGGTTCGGGCAACCACTTTTGCGAGGTAGGCTGGGTATCAGAGGTGTACAACGCCCGGGCTGCCGAGGCTTTCGGGCTTCGGCAAGGGGGCGTGACGGTGATGATCCACTCCGGCAGTCGGGGACTGGGCTACCAGGTCTGCGCCGACTCGCTTCGCAAGATGATCCAGGCGTCGGAGAAATACGGGATCCATTTGCCGGATCGCCAGTTGTGCGCCGCTCCGCTGGGGAGTGACGAAGCGGCCGACTATTGGGGAGCCATGGCTTGTGCCGTCAACTACGCCTTTGCCAATCGACAAATGCTGACCCATTTCGTTCGAAAAGCTTTTTCGGAGTTTTTTGACGTCGATGGGCTCGGGATGGATCTGGTCTATGATGTCTGCCACAACATCGCGAAGTGGGAGCATCACGTCGTCGATGGCCGCAAAAGGCGGCTCTGCGTGCATCGCAAGGGTGCGACCCGGGCTTTTGGACCCGGCCATGAGTCGGTGCCGGATCTTTACCGCGAAGTCGGCCAGCCAGTGCTCATCCCGGGGGACATGGGGCGATATAGCTTCGTGTTGGCGGGAACCACGGGAGCCATGGAGGAGACCTTCGGGTCCTGTTGTCATGGCGCTGGCCGTCTCATGTCCCGGACCAAGGCGAAAAAACTGGCCAGGGGCCGTTCCATCTTCAAGGAGCTCTAGGACCGAGGGATTTGGGTGAGGAGTGACAGCAAGCGAACCGTTGCGGAGGAGATCTCTGAAGCGTACAAAGATGTGGCCGAGGTTATCGAGGTCGTGCATGGAGCCGGGATCGCCAGGAAGGTGGCCAAGATCGTACCGCTTGTGGTGGTGAAGGGGTGAATGGAAACACGTGTGAGTTCCCACTGTTTGCCCCTGCAGGATGAATCAATCAAACCGCTTTTCTCTTTTTGGGTTGGGTCCGCTCATGCCAGCGTCCATCCGGCCGCCGTCACTCGCCTTTTCACGGGCCCTGGCGCACTGTTTGTTTCCTGATGGCGTTGGGAGCCGGCCTCCGAGCCAGCCCTCGTTCGTTGGACCCTTGTTTGCCGCGGACGCCTGAAAAAATGGAGGGGCCCGGGAGATGCAAAGCGGGAGCAAAAGGATTGCGGGAAAGATGATGCAAGGAGTCCGGGAGGATTCGCCGGAGAACCATGGCAAGCCGGGGGCGCCCACGGCGGCGCGGAAGAACTCTCACGTGGAGGTCTGCGCCACCGGGAAAGTGGGCTCGGATCGCTTGACCACGGGCTTGGAACGGTGGAGGTTGGAGCACGCTGGTTTGCCGGAGCTCGAGTTCAACAAGGTCGAGACCGGTTGCGAGGTTTTCGGGAAGCGGATCGCGGGGCCTCTTTTCGTGGCGCCCATGACCGGGGGAACTCCGGAAACAGCCGGGATCGTGAGAAACCTGGCCCTGGCGGCGGAGGAGATGAAATTGCCGATCTCCGTGGGATCCCAGCGAGCAGCCATCGAGGATCCCGACCGAAAGAAATTCTTCGAGGTCCGGCGCTACGCGCCGACCGTTCCCGTCTTCGGAAACCTGGGGGCCGTGCAGCTCAATTATGGTTACGGCGTCCATGAATACCGTGCCGCCGTGGAAATGATCGAGGCCGACGCACTCTTTCTCCATGTCAATACCCTGCAAGAGTGCATCCAGGAAGGGGGAGACACTGATTTCAGAGGGCTTTTGAACAAGCTGGAGGAATTGGTCGTGAAGTTACCGGTTCCCGTGGTTGTTTCCGAGGTGGGTTGCGGTTTTAGTGAAACAACCTTGAAGCGGCTCAGGGATGTTGGAGTTCGGGCGGTCTGTCCCAGCGGAGGCGGCGGGACTTCGTGGGCTCTGGTGGAGGCGCTCAGGGCAAGATCGCCATCCCGGGCCAGGTCGGGCCGCCTTTTTCGCGATTGGGGCATTCCGTTGGCCGAGGCCGTGCAATTGGCCAGGCGCCAGGACGAAGACTGGACCGTCATGGCCGTGGGCGGAGTCAAGGATGGCCTCGCGATGGCCAAGTTGGTGGCGTTGGGCGCCGATCTGTGCGGGATGGCGCGAGCCCTCTTGCCCGCGGCGATGGAGTCTGCCGATGCCGTTTTGGCGGAGATGCGGCAGCATCTGATCGACCTTCGGATCGCCATGTTCTGTGCCGGGGCCGGGAGCGTGGAGGAGCTTCGGATGGGAAACTTTCTTCGGCCAGTGGAATAGAATCCTGGGAGGTGGTCATCGGTGGTGCCTCCGGCAGCTCTCGCTGTCGCTCGGACCCGGCCACCCCCAAAAAAGCGCGCGGCGCACAAAAATGTGGGTCCAGGGAGTGCGCCCCCTGGCGTGGGTCTGGGAGCGGCGCTCCCAGCGGAGGTCCGGAGGCGGAGCCTCCGCCGGGTTCCAGGGCTGGAAGCCCCGGGGCTGGACCCGAAGTTCACTGGGTGGCCGGAACGATGACCAAGGCCGAATCCTGCTTTGGGTGCGGACCCACGGGAGGTCTTGGCTTGGCGGGGGAGGAGCCGTGGCCGGGGGCAAACAGGCGCGAGTGGCGACGGACGGATTGCCGGCGCCGGGAGCGGAACGCAACCCGAAGAAAGATGAGCAACTCTGCCTTTTTCCCGGTAACGATTTGAAACTACACTTTTTTTAGATGTTCTAGAAGGAGATTTCGATGGAAGAGCTGGTCTTTCAGCGGGTGCTCTTGAAGATGCTTCCGCAGCTTCTGACGATGTCGGGAATGTTCCTGATGGCCAAGTTCCTTTTTCTTCACGTAACGATGGGCATGGTCGTTTACCGAAACGCCAGCCAGATGGAGCGTTGTGCCTTGGAGATCCCTCCCGTGATTTGGGGTTTCATGGTGCTGGTCAGCCCGATTTTTGGACTTCTGGTTTTCTGGCTGATGCACCATTCGGTTTTGGTGCGGGAGCGGAAAGTGGCCAGCACGGAGCTCAACGGTGCAACCGGCCTGGTGAGTGGGCAGTCGATTTTTGGGCCGCGGAAGGAGCCACCTGGAGCCTAGCTGAGGGGTTGGTTTCGAATTGCCGGTGGGAGGAGATTCTGGTAGGTTAGCCTTCTCCTGAATCGAGATTCATTTTGACCACCGCGAACCAAGGAGTGCTTTGTGATGAAGATCATCACGTGCGTCAAGCAAGTGCCGGACAAGAACAGCCGGTTCAGGGTCCGTGACGATGCCATGGGTCTGGAGGAGAAGGGCCTGTCGCGAGTCGTCAACGAGTTCGACGAATACGCCATCGAAGTGTCGCTGCGGCTCAAGGAGAAGTTTGGCGGCGAGGTCGTCGTGGTGAGCGTGGGGGGAAAGAAGGTCAAGGATGCCATCCTCCGGGCTTTGGCGTTTGGGGCGGATCGCGCGATCCAGCTCGATGATCCAGCCCTGGTCGGTTCGGATGCCCTGGCCACGGCACGGGTCCTGGCCGCCGCGATTTCCAAGGAAGAGTTCGACCTCGTGGTCACCGGTGTCTGGTCCGAAGACTTGACCCAGGCGCAGACCGGGACGATGTTGGCCGAGTTTTTGGGGATTCCCCACGCCACCATCGTCATGGAGATGGAGATCGATGAGGCGGGGCGAAAAATGAACGTCAAGCGGGAGCTCGAGGGTGGAATGCTCGAAGAGAGCGAGCTTCCCTTGCCGGCGCTCGTGACCATCCAGGCCGGGGCCGCCGAAGTTCGCTATCCCACCATGCGCAACATCATGCAGGCGCGGCGGAAGAAGATCGCCAAGCCGAGCCTGGGAGACTTGGGGATCGAGGCTTCGTCCGTAGGTGCCGCGGGCC
>JAJRTK010000447.1 GCA_024278345.1 bacterium
CATAAGCGAGGCCCACCGTACAAAAATGTGGGCTGGGATCCCGTTGCCATTTGTTGCAACGGGAAGTTGAGCTGGCTCCCTGGTGGGTGCAGGGCAAAGCCCTGCCAGGGGATGGAATCCCCGGACGACCTTCGGGTAACGCACGGCGTGACCCGCCAAGCGGAGCGAGGCGTTGCCCAGACGATTGGATTTCCAGGGACCTATCAGATCCGGTTGACAAGTCCACGCACGCAAGGAACCCACCGTTCAATTCCGTGAATCCCGTCCGGCCCGACACCGGCAAGATGCCGGTGCCACCATGGCGGCGCCGCGGAGTGTAAAGCAACACCGCGGGGATTTGATAGGTCCCGATTTCCACAATCCTTGAAGTGTCCCGCCTTGCGTGGATGGCCGCCTCGGAGCAACCCCTTGGTTTTCACCTCTGTTGAGTTCCGCTCCCGGCGGCGGCAATCCGTCCGCCGCCACTCGCACATAACCGCCCTTCACCCGGGCTCAAGGCCCCAAAGGCGTCTCGCGACCAACATTTTGCGTCAACGCGGATGCTTCCGCGGAGCACGGTTCGGACCAAGAGCGAACCTATTTGCCAGTAGCACCAGGCAGACCAGGAAAATCCCGGGAAACGTTGTGGCCGGCACTTTCGGCGCCAAACCCGGCGCCACGTCGTACACCAGCGCCTTTCCGTCGAACGGCCCCAGTTCCGTCAGCCCGAACGGCGCCCCCAGCACCGCCGTCGTCCCCTCCAGCGCCACCGCGCTCCCCAGCTCCGACCACCCGAAACCGTCGTCCACCAGCTTCGCCGACGGCTCGAACCTTCCCACCCAGCCGCTGGAGCGCGGCGCGAACAGGTATCCCGCACCCCGCCAGAACCCCCGGCGAGCCGGATCTTCCTCCATGCCCCCAGCCACCACGCCACCGTCCGCCATCGCCACCGAAAACCCCAGGTCCCAGCCGGGCGCCTCCGGCGGCCAATCCAGCCGCCCCGCCTCCCCTCCGCTCTCCCACCCGAACGCTGGAAGACCAGAACTCGGCCTTCCCCTCGCTTTCCCCGGCTCCCCGCCGAGATCCAAGCGCCAGCCACGTCCACGATCCGGCCCAACCGCTCTCCCGCAAGGCCGTCGGACGACACGAACTTCGCCTTCTCTGTCCATTCCAACGTTCCCGCCGGAGGCATCCCGAAGAGCTAGACCGCGCCCACTTCCTCCACTCCCTCGCCGTCCCAGCCCGGCGCACCCACCACCATGCTCTCTCCGTCCAGCGCCACCGAACCGCCAAACCCGTCGTAGCTCCCGCCGTCCGACGTCCGCAGCTTCGTCGCTTCCGCAGCTTCCCAGCCCGAACCCACCGCCTTCGCGAACAAGTAGGCCGCTCCCTGGTCCAACCCACCCGCCAGATCCGCTCCCGGCGCACCGGCCACCACGGCGTCGCCCCACACCGCCACGGAACTCCCAAGACGGTCCAGCTCGCCGCCATCCGGCGTCACCAGCCGCGCCGTCTCCAACCATATCCGCCCAACCCGACTCGGGCTCCCGGAACGTAACTGTTCACCTGGTTTGCAAACCGATAGACGGGGTCCGATTCCCCGTGAACGGTTACCCTCCGGTGTCCGCCTCTCCCTTCTTGGTGGAAACTCGCTTCAGAGTGCCTCGCGAGGATCCTTGAGGAGATATCCTGGATAGAGGTATCCTTTTTCGCATGATCTCCAGCAGAGCGAACCGCCTGGAAGGCGGCAATTGCCGGATTTGGGATCTTTTCGGTGATTTCATGCCGTGGACGAGGATCAAGGGGCAGTGGCCTCCCAGTGGGGAAACCGTGTGAGCAGCGGCGGACGGATTGCCGCCGATGCGAGGGGAACTCAACTCAAAGGGGGAGCTTCCTTATTTCAGATGCCTTTCGGATGGGGCTTGGGTGGAGTGTTTGCTGGCGCCTTCTTCTTTTTGAGCTTGAAGGACCTTCGGGCTGCTGTTGGAGTCTGGGTGCGATGGCGCTAACATATTGACTTTCGTTCGGCAGCCGGGGACGCTTGATCCGGTGGATGCTGAGACCCAGGACGTTTTTCCCGAGACGAAGCGATGAGCCAAGACTATGATTTCAAGAGCCTGGAATCCCGGTGGCAGGCGAAGTGGCAGGAATTGCGGTTGTTCGAGCCACATGGCGACGGTGAGCCCTATTATTGCCTGATGATGTATCCCTATCCTTCAGGGGCTCTGCACATGGGGCACATCATCAATTACAGCATCGGTGATGCCATGGTGCGCTACCATTTGATGCGGGGGCGGCGCGTCTTGACGCCCATGGGTTGGGATTCGTTCGGGCTTCCTGCGGAGAACCACGCCATCCGGACGGGGACGCCTCCGGCGGAGTCCACGAAAAAATGCATCGATGCCATGCGGCGCCAGATGATCCGGGCTGGCTTCGGCTATGACTGGTCCAGGGAGATTGCCACCAGCCATCCGGGCTACTACCGGTGGACCCAGTGGCTCTTTTTGAAGTTTTTCGAGAAGGGGCTGGCCTTCAGGAAGCGTGCCCCTGTCAACTGGTGCTCCTCCTGTCGGACGGTGTTGGCCAACGAGCAGGTCCACGATGATGCCTGCGAACGCTGTGGGACAGTGGTGGACCAAAAGGATTTGGAGCAGTGGTTCTTCCGGATGTCGAGCTACGCCCAAAGGCTCCTGGACGGCCATGAACAGCTCCAGGGCAAGTGGCCGGATCGGGTCATCAAGATGCAGAAGGCCTGGATCGGCCGTTCCGAGGGGGCTCGGCTGGAGTTCGAGATCGTCGCCCCCGGGGCGGAGTGTCACGGCGAGAAAATTCCGGTCTTCACCACTCGGCCGGATACGACTTATGGCGTCACTTTCTTCAGCCTGGCGCCGGAGCATTCTCTGGTCGTGGACTTAGTTCGGGGAACAGAGCGTGAACAAGAGGTGCTGGAGGCCTGCCGCAAGATGCGGAACCAGGACCGCGTGGAGCGGGCCAGTGAAGAAAGCGAAAAGACGGGCGTTTTTACCGGGCGCCATGTTCGCAACCCGTTCGACGGGTCTCTGGCGGAAATTTGGGTCTGCAACTACGTTCTCATGGATTACGGGACCGGCGCGGTCATGGCTGTTCCGGCCCACGACCAGAGGGACTTCCTTTTTGCAAGGAAGTATGGCCTGCCGGTGAAAGTCGTGATCCAGCCGTCGCTGGAGGAGCCCCTTGCCGAGGCCTCTATGACCGAGTCTCACGAAGGCGGGGGAGTGCAGGTTGCGTCGGGGCCTTTAGATGGGATCGACTCGCGGGTGGAGGCGATTCGCCAGATGACCTCCTACGCCAAGGAACAGGGATTCGGTGATTTCTCTGTTCACTACCGTCTCAAGGACTGGTTGCTGTCGCGCCAGCGCTATTGGGGGGCGCCCATTCCCATCGTCTATTGTGAAGAGTGCGGGATCGTCCCCGTTCCCGAAGCTGAGCTCCCGGTTCTTCTTCCCAAGGAGGTGGAGTTCCGGCCCGCGGGGGATTCTCCTTTGGCCACTTGCGAATCCTTCGTTCGGACGCGGTGCCCGCGCTGCCAGAGGGAAGCTCGGCGGGAGACCGACACCATGGACACCTTCGTCGATTCGTCGTGGTACCTCTACCGCTATCTGTCGCCGGGGGATGAGGAGCGCCCTTTCGACGCGGAGACGGCGCGGAATTGGATCCCGGTCCACCAGTACGTGGGGGGGATCGAGCATGCCACCATGCATCTCATCTACGCCCGCTTTTTCGCCATGGTCCTCCACGACCTGGGGCTCTTGGAGGCGGAAGAGCCCTTCCAAAGGCTCTTCTGCCAGGGGATGGTCTGTGCCAGGGCCTATCGGTGCGAGACCCACAAGTGGCTTTCCAAGGAGGAGATCGATCTTGACGGCATGACCTGCAAAGAGTGCGGAGGCCCGGTCACCAGCGAGATGACCAAAATGTCCAAGACGAAGAAGAATGGAGTTTCCCCCGACGCGCTCTTCGAACAATACGGCGCCGACACCGTTCACACGTCGATCCTCTTTTCTGGCCCGCCCGATCAGAGCGTCGATTACAACGAGCGCAGCGTCCGCGGGATCCACCGGTTCCTCCGCCGGTTTTGGGATACTCTGGTGAGTCTTGTGCCGAAAGTGTCGGGCGTAGAACCGTGGACCGCGGGGCGTTCGGGTGACTTGTCCGGCAACTGGAAAACTACTCGGAGAGTATGCCACGGGACCCTGAAGCGCGTCACCGAGGCTTTTGACAAGCACGGATTCCACTTCAACACCTGCATCGCCGGGAGCATGGAATCCCTCAACGCCCTTCGGGCGGCAGGGGACCCCAAGACGGAGGAAGAGCGGGCCGCCTGTCGAGAGAGCATTCTCTTGATGACCCAGATCCTGGCGCCCTTCGCGCCTCATTTGGCAGAAGAGCTCTGGGATCGGCTGGAGCAGCCTGGCCCCTCGATTTTCCGGCAGCCATGGCCCTGTGTGGATCAGGATGCCCTAGCCGTTGAGGAAGTGGAGATCGCCGTCCAGGTCAACGGGAAGCTCCGAGGCCAGATCCGCGTGCCCGCAGGCGTGGAAAAGGAAGCGGCGCTCGCCACCGCCCGGGAAGCCGCGTCCGTCCAAAAGCATTTGCAGGGGAAGACGATCAAGCGGGAAATCTACGTTCCCAACCGCCTGATCAACTTCGTGGCCAGGTGACGAAAAGGCGGGCCCCGGTCGTCGCGCCGGCCACCCGCCAAAACCGCGAAGCGCACAAAGATGTGGGTCCAGGGGGCGAGCTCCCTGGTGGGTGCAGGGCGAAGCCCTGCCAGGGGACCGGGGAGAGTGTCCCCGGACGACCGCCGAGCAAAGCGAGGCGTAAAGGAGTACCAAACTGTCCCGCTTTGCGTGGATGCCCAGATTTTCCAACGGGAATGCAAATCAAAGAGAGTATTTCGCCACGAACAGGTCGGTGCCCGCGGCCGACGTAAGTGAGGTCTCGACCGGTTCACCGGGGCCAAAAATCGACTTGCCCTGGAAATCGCCCGTGACGTTGGTGGATCCGTCGGAGGCCACCGAAAGTCCCCGGCCTACGTCGCTCAAGGGACCGCCTGCTCGCTTGGCCCAAGCCAGGGTCCCGTCAGGATTGTATCTGATCACGAAAATGTCGGACCCGCCAGCGGAAACAAGCGCTGTTTCCCCCCCCTCGCCAAGGCCAAAAATCGCCGTGGCTTGAAAGTCGCCTGTGACTGTTGCTGAGCCGTCTGACACAACCGAGATCCCACGACCGACGTCGGAGCTGGATCCGCCGCCACGCTTGGCCCAGGCCACGGTTCCGTTGGCATTGTATTTGGCCACGAAAGCGTCCATCGCCCCGGCGGATGTGAGAGATGTTTCTCCCGCCTCCCCAAGGCCGAAGATGGCCGTGCCCTGAAAGTCGCCTATAAGGTTGATAGTGTTGTCCGGAGCCACCGCCACCCCGTTGCTGTGATCGTCGCTGGAGCCGCCGGCCCGCCTGGCCCCCACAAAAGTTCCAGCCGCGTTGTATCTGGCCAGAAAGATGTCGGAACCACCGGCGGAGATTAGAGATGTTTCTCCCGTTTCACCCAGACCAAAAACCGCGGTGCCTTGAAAGTCGCCTGAGATAATGGCGGAATCGTTGGAGGTGATTGAGATTCCGCGACCGTAATCGGAAGTCGTTCCTCCCGCACTCTTGGCCCAAGCCAAGGTTCCGTCTAGATTGTACTTGGCTACGAAGATGTCCAAGGCACCCGCCGAGGTCAACAAAGTCTCGCCGGGCTCGCCAATCCCGAAGCGCGCTGAAGCCAAAAAGGTTCCCGTGACCAAGGCCGAGCCATCCGAAGCTATTGCCACGGCACGGCCTTCGTGGAAGCTCGGGCCGCCAGCCCGTTTGGCCCACGCCAAGGTGCCGTCTGGATTGTATCTGGCGACGAAAATATCGCTATTCTGCGCTGTGATCGATGTCTCACCTGGCTCACCAGCGCCGAAGATCGCTGTGCCATAGAAGTAGCCGGTGATGACAGCGGACCCGTCCGCGGCGGTGGCGGCTCCATTGCTGCCTTCAAGAGAGGGGCCGCCAGCCCGCTTGGCCCAGGCAAGGGAATTGTTGGCATTGTATTTGGCGATGAAGACGTCGGAGCCGCCAACGGAGGTCAATGTCGTCGTACCCGGTCCCGTGGCGTCAAAGAGAATGTTGCCGTTGAAGGTGCCGGTGACGACCGCGGAGCCGCCTGAGAGTGATGAGATTCCACGGCCTTCGTCGCCTCTTCCAGACGTTGTGCCCTGGCTTGCCCAGCTCAGAGTTCCGTCGGCGTTGTACTTGGCGACGAAAATCTCGACACCACCAGGTCCCAAGGTGGCCTCACCCGGCTCACCGGCCCCGAAGACCCCATTCTCTCGAAAGGTACCGGTGGTGATAGCGGAACCGTCCGCCAAGTTGACTGAGACACCGTAACCGTAGTCGTAACTTGGCCCGCCGCCTCGTCTTGCCCATGCTAGAGTACCGTCGGTATTGTACTTTGCGACGAAAAAATCATCATAAAAACCATCGGAAACGAGGGTCGTCTCCCCTACCTCGCCGGAGCCAAAGACCGCCGTCCCATAGAAGGAGCCGGCGACCATGGCCGAGCCATCCGATGCTAACGAAATCTCATTTCCATAGTCTTGGCCGGTTCCACCGGAGCGTTTTGCCCACGCCAGGGTCCCGTCGGCGTTGTAGTGGGCGACGAAGATGTCGTTAGCACCGGAAGAGATCAGTGATGTCTGCCACGTTTCTCCAGGACCGAACACCGCCGTGTCCTGGAATTTTCCAGTGACCGTGGTCGAGCCGTCCCCAGCCATCGATACACCTTGAGCGGAGTCGTAGTTCAAGCCCCCAGCGCGCTTTGCCCACGCCAGGGTCCCGTTCGAATTGTATTTGGCGACGAAGATGTCATCGACGCCGGCCGAGACCAAAGAGGTTTCACCAGCCTCGCCCGCACCGAAGATCGCCGTGCCAGAAAACCTCCCGGTCACGGCTGCCAAACCACCGGAATCCACTGATACTCCTTGGCTCAAATCACTTGCGGGTCCACCGGCCTGCTTTACCCAGGCCAGGGAACCGTCCGAGTTGTACCTTGCCACGAAAACGTCACTGCCTCCGGCTGAAGTAAGAGATGTCTCCCCCACTTCGCCAGGGCCGAAGATTGCCGTGCCCATGAAGGAACCCACGGCAATTGCCGATCCATCCGTGGCTACCGATATTCCCCGGCCGTAGCTGAAGCTGGCGCCCCCGGCGCGCTTCGCCCAGACCAGATTTCCATTGGCAGCGAATCTTGCTACGAACACGTCGCTGTTTCCAGCCGAAACCAGTGTGGTTTCTCCAACTTCGCCAAGCCCAAAGACCACCGTGCCTTGAAAATCGCCGATGACGACGGCGGAGCCATCCGCCTGCACCGACACGCCCTGGCCTGCCCCACTCGTCGATCCTCCAGCCCGTTTTGCCCATACCAATGCACCGGTAGAGTCGTGTTTGCTCACAAAGATCTCTCCTCCTCCCATGGAGACTAGAGATGTCTCGTTCGGGCCGCCCCGCCCGAAGATGACGGTTCCATCGAAAAACCCGGTGACGATGGAAGATCCATCGGTTTGGTTGACTCCTACCGAGATTGGGGAAACTTGCCCCAGAACTCCTGCCTGCACTGCCCACACAAGGTTGTTGAATGGCGTCGGTGTGCTGGTGGGCGTTGCTGTCTGGGTCGAAGTTGTTGTAGGCGTGGCAGTGGCTGTAGGAGTCTGGGTGCTGGTTCTTGTGGCTGTGTTCGTCGGCGTCTCTGTGGGAGTGGGTGTCTGGCTTGGGATGGCGGTGGCCGTGGGCGTGTGCGTCGGTGTTACGGTCGGAGAGCTGGTTGCGGTGGATGTTGGCGGCGATGTGTTCGTAGGCGTGGCAGTGACCGTAGGAGTGGGTGTCTGGCTTGGGATGGCGGTGACCGTCGCCGTGTGCGTCGGTGTTTCGGTCGGAGAGCTGGTTGCCGTGGATGTTGGCGGCGATGTGTTTGTAGGCGTGGCAGTGACCGTAGGAGTCTGGGTGTTGGTCTTTGTCGGCGTGATCGTCGGCGTCCCGGTAGGAGTGGACGTTTGGCTGGGAAGATTGGTCGGCGTAGGCGTCAGCGTGTTGCTCGGCGCTGGAGTCTGGCTCTGAGTGGGCGTTGAGGGTGCTGTCGCGGTCGGCGTTGCCCCCGTCGGAGTCGCGCTTGCCCCGAAGGATGGCGTGGGGGAGGGAGAGGAGGGTGCCAGCGGATACAAGGTCACCGACTGGACCGCAATGTCTCCGGTTGCCGGCAGATCGATCTCCGTGAAGGCCGAACTATATCCTGGATACGAGAAATCAAGGCGGTACAGGCCCGGCTCGAAGGCGCCGGAAAAACTGTAGCTCCCGGCTGAGTCAGAGCTGGTTTGCACCGATGCCCACAAAAGACCCGAAGAGATCAGAAGAAAAGCAAGAAAGGGGAGCTGAGCTCTTTTCCGATGCCGGATCACCACGAACAGCAGGAAGGAGCAAAGGAGAGCCAAAGTTCCAAGAGTGGCCGTTGGAACGGAGGCCCCCGTCAACGGAGACAGAACCACCACGATACCAGAGTGGTCGGAGGCCCCGTCGAGGAAGGCGCTCCCTTGGATCGTAGTTTGAGCTGCCGCAACCGCGGGAAAGAGTGTTCCCAGAAGGAGCGAGGAACGTAACGTTTTCCAGTGCATTTTGTGTCTCCAAGGGGAGCACCAGGGGACGACCGTTTCAAGGTCGCCGCGGAGTTCCGCAAACGCAATCAGTGTAGTCGGAAACTGTTCTTCGGATTCTCTCCCGCTGCCATTAGCGGGCCAAAGGTCCAGTCACGCTAGCAACATTTGGTCTCAGGAAAAAGATCTGCCGACTCAAGAATACCAGAAAAAGTGCCATCAAGGAAGCCGCGGTCCCGCTCCACAAAAAGGCCTGAATCGCCGGTTCCACTGGCGTGATGGACAGATCCTCGGCCACGTCGAACGCCAGGAGGCCACCTTCATCGACCCCGAGATCCGGGCCTGGAGAAATCGTCAAGACAAGAGATGTTCCGTTGGAGGTGGCGGCGACCGTGAGGCCTGCCGATGGCTCCATGCCGGCCATCCAGATGCGGAGGGGAGGGGAAAGGGGGATATCGAGGCTTGCATCGGTTTTTCCTGACGCTTCCCAGGGCCAGACCGTGTCGGGGAAGAGCACGAGGTTACCCTCCGCCAGGGCCGCTTTCCAACCCGTGACCGGAACTTCCACCGACCGGTCAGTGGCCGCCGATTCGGCCGCCCGCAACACGGTAAGGAGCCGGAGCTGGGGGCTGCTTGTTCCCGGATCCACCATCAGGCGGTGGGTGTAGATCTGCCCGGGATAGGTGTCCGGCTGCCCTTCCGGTGCCCGCGTGCTGAGAGACGCACTGGCGGGAGTCAGGACATCAATCTCCACTACCTGTTGCGGCTGGCCTGAAAGGGCAATGGTCGCCCCTCGACCCGAAACCGTCGGTGCCGCGTCGAACTGGAGCTGCATCTGCCGAACCACGCCCGCTGGCGCCGCCGAGCTGTTGTTCACCATATCGTAGAGGAAAACAAGATCCGACCGACCGTTTTCTTTGCTCTTGAGCCAGAAAAGAGAGCGTTGCACGCTGTCGTAATAGGAGCTGTGGCTGCGGTAGGAGGTGTAGGCACCGGTGGTGTCCGCCACGACGAAGCTGTAGTCAGAGCTTGAGCTCGCCCGGAGGATGCGGATTCGGTCGCCCACGGGCTCATAGTTGAATTGCCCCACCAGATCGGTGCCTCCACCGGGGTCCTTGTACTGCAAGAGAAGAACGTTGTGCCCATCCGCTCCCGCCGCCGGTCCGTCGTAACCGATGGCTTCGTGAGTGATCCAGCGGCTTCCTCGATAGAGCTGGAAATGGCCGACGTCCGCATGACGGTGGTCCACGTAGGACCAGCCCGCCTGGAAGAAGAGCCATGAGGCGGTTCCGCTCCACGATGTGCGGTCGAAGAAGAGCCCGAGCCCCGAATCGAGCCATGCCGGCTCCAGCGTCCGCCGGTAGTCCTTCTCCGGGATCTCATCGGTGTCGAACATCAAGGCGTAGAACGACTCGGGGCGGATCCTCTCGTCGTAGAACGTCCGGGCGAGCCATCGCGCCCAACCGGCTTCGTCCCCATAACCCGCCGCCTGGAATGTCCCCATGTAGAGGGCCAACAGATCGGCATCTTGCTCCTCCAACTGAAAACTGTTCTCCTCCACCCCGAAGTTGTAGGAGAAATCCTCTACGTCGCCCATGGTCACGAATCCACGCATCTTTGGGGAGAGGGAATAGGCGAAATACCCCAAAAAGTTGTTCCGCAAGAAGGGGGCATGATCCCACGGGTCCATTCCGGCGTTGTGCAAGACCCAGAAACTCTGGAGCCAGTAGGTGGAGGTCCCCTGCCCATAATCACTCCCATCCGGCAGGAACCCGCCGCTCTGGGCAAAGAAACCCCGGTCCCGCCGGGCCTTGACGAGCTGGATTCCATACCATCCCCGCAGGCCGGCATCCAGAACCCGGCAGGCCCGCTGCTGAAGCGCGGAATCAAGTCCCGGTGCCGTGCATAGCAGCAGCCCGTCCATGAGCCAGCTTCGAACGGCACTGGCATACTGATCCGTATCGCTCATGCGTACTGGCTCCGTCTCCAGACGCCATTCGTCGCCGCTCACGATGGTGGCCGCGGCGCGGGATCTGGTCGCCGGAGGCAGATCATCCCAGAGCAGGTCCAGGCAGACCCCTAACCGGGAGTCGGCCCACCGAAACCCGTTGCCATCCCAAGCGACGGTCTCCCAGAAGTCAATCTGTCCATCCAGGAGCGCCAACGCCGCGCTGAGCATTTCACCGTCGCCAGTCACCCGGTGGAGCAGCGCCGCCGCCGAGCAGTAGTCATTTGCCCGATAGACACTGCCCGGATCCGCCACCGCTTGGAGGATCCTTGGCCTCAAAAGCGGTTCCCACGTCGCCCAACCCGAGTCGCCAGCCGCCCGTCTTTCCTGCATCTTCGCAATCTGAGCCGCCGTGCTCCAAACCCGAGGGAACCCGGTGTCAAGTCGCGGAACCGCGGCAGCCGGTGTCGTGAAGGTCACGATGTTCCCGATCTCGTTGGTCAGACCATTCCATTCATCCCGAACGATGGCCGCGTAGTAGGTCGTTGCCGGCTCCATCGCCGTGACGATCACGGGTTCTGGGTGGCGTTCCCCGTAACCGGCGGAGACGGAAAAAGCCACGGAATCCCCACGATCCACAACCGCTTGCACGCCTGCCACGCTCTCCAGTTCGGATCGGTCGGTCGTCCAGGCCAGCACGGCGCTCCAACCCCAAGTCTCACTCCGGGGCGACGTGAAGCCAAACCAGCCCCCGTAAAGCGTCACGTGCTCCAAAACCAGGTCGGTCACCGGCCCGTTCTCTTGCGGAGGCCGAAAATCCGGGTCGCAAGCATCTCCGACCCCGTCTCCATCCGCGTCGGACTGATCGATGTTCACCACCCACGGACAGGAGTCCGAACCGGTCAACACCCCGTCGCCGTCTGGATCGGAGTGCCAGTCCGTGCCCAAAGGAAACGCCCCAAGATTGGCGGTCAGGGCCAAGAGTCCGTAAGCAGCAATTCTTCCAAGCCTCATTGTTTTCCTCTCCAACATCTTGAGTGTTTCCTTGGCCCATGGAATCGACGCCCAGTTTTCCGGCAATCTAGCCCTTCTCCCCCAAAGCCTCTTCCCATGGCGGGGACGGCGGGTTCCTGGCCATGAGAAGATAGGCCATGAAGAGGCACGAAGCGCTGAGAAGGCTTCGGAAGATCCCCACCACCACCGGGTAGATGTGCGCGAGCTTCGCGTAGTAGCGCGGTTGGAACGGCGAGGTCACCAGCGACGGAAAAACGGGCGCCAGCGTGTTCAAGAGGTCGCTCCCAAGCTCCAGCATCCCCAGCACGAAGAAAAGCACTTGCACGAGATGCAAGGGAAGAAGATCCGAGCGGCGGTGAAGAGTCAACGCCACGAAGGGCAACGACCAGAAGAAATACTGGGGACTGAACGCCGCCAGAGCGTAGAAAACCATCAGGTAACCGACCGACGAACCGACGACCGCGTCGAAACCCCGCCGCCGACCGTACCAGTCGTACAGGCAGAGCCCCGCGTACGCCACCACGAACGGGTAGAGGTAGAACGGTTCTTTCCAGAAGATATCGCCCACGTCGAAGGCGATCCGGACCACGTTCTTGATCTGATAACCCACGTTTAGAATCGACTCCCCCGCCTGATCGAACGAAAGATAGAGTCCCAAAACCCCGATCAGCACTGGCGCCGCAAAGTAGATTGCCACGTGCCCGATTCGGTCCCGCCACCTCTTGCCCAGCCCCAAAATCCACGGCGCCAGAAAGAAGACCGGATAGTATTTGGTCACCGTGGCTACTCCCAAAAGCCCATAGCCCGCCAAAAGTTTTCCCTTCCGCACCGCCACCAGGGCCCACAAGATGAAGACGCCCGCCAAAATGTCATACCGCCCCCAGACGTAAAGCGTGAAGAGCGAGACGAAGTTCAGCATCCAAAAAGCCACCAACCGCCGTTCCGTACGATCCCCCTCAACCAGCCGCAAAAGCAGGCACAACGCCACGAAATCCAGGATCAAATAGGGGAGCTTGAACAGAAACAAACACCACCAGATCACCGGACCCGCCGAAAGAAAGTGGAGGACCGCCTCTTGGTGGCCTCCCGCATCGGTCAGGATCACCATGGCCCCCGAACTATCCAGAAAAAGGCGATGGATGTCCGGAAGCATCGGCCCGATCATCCAGAGCCACACCCCGTGGAACCAGTCCGTCAAAAGCAATGCCGCCGAAGGGAAACCAAACTTCGAGATCATCAACGCCGGAAGGTTCCAAATCCCATGGTGCGAGATCCAATGGCTTCGCCAATACTGATCCAGAATGTCGGAGTGCATCGTGAAAGGCATCAAACTGAGCCGAAGCGCAAGACCCACGAGCAAGAACCACCGAAAACGAGGATCAAGCAGCCTTCGCATACCAGACCTTCCCCAAAAAAAATGTGCGGGCCCGTGAGCCGGGTCGGAAAAGAAAAAAAGTGAAACCCCACAGCGAGCTTTAGCACAAGGTCAAGTGGTTTTGAATGGCCGAAGCACCGAACCTCTCCACCGTGGATTTCCCAGCACACAATCCGAGCAAAGAGCTTTCTCTTCTTGGGTTGCGTTCCGCTCGCGGCGGCACGATCCACGCCTGCGGCGCGGGTTCCCCCCGTCCGCCGCCACTCGCCTTTCCATGAGCCCCGGGGCATGATTCGTCTCCCGGAGGCGTAATACAATGCAGGCGTATCCACGGGACAGAGAAAAAAAGAGCGCGAAGCGCCCAAGGATGTGGGTCCAGCAAGGGTATCAACGTAAGCCGGGACACGCGCCCCAGGCCTCGGTCATGGTACCGGCCACCCGAAAAAAGCACGCAGCGCACAAAGATGTGGGTCCAGGGAGCTGGCTCCCTGGCGTGGGTCTGGGAGCGGCGCTCCCAGCGGAGGTCCGGAGGCAGAGCCTCCGCCGGGTTCCAG
>JAJRTK010000448.1 GCA_024278345.1 bacterium
CAGAACTTGAGGAGCACCTTGGGCGTATCGAGCTGGTCGCTTCCCAGGCGCGGTTACCCAAGACCTGCATGGAGAAGCTCGGCTCGGTCCGGCCACTACTCGGCGCCATGGTCGCTACCGTGGCATTCTTCCATCAGCGAGCGGCGCTCTGGCTCGCCTCGCTGCTCCTCGAACCCGAACTCGAGGCCCTGGTGCTCCACAGCCTCATCCCAGGGTTCTATCTGGAGCGTGTGGCAAGGCAAGCCTCGGGTGGCGACCGCCGAAGGGCGTTGCGAAAAGCTTCTGGAGAGCTCCTGGCCCGAGCCAGGGCCCCGAACGGGCTTTTGGCTCAACTTGCCCCCAAGCGCCGGGAACTCATCGGGCAAACTGCCCGGCGGTGTGCCGAGCTGTTCGTACGCGCAAGCTCCTGCGTCGAGGGAGGCAACGGACAGCTTTCCTTGCGGCATCACAGCCTCCATCGTCTCAGCAAACGCAAACTCAAGGTGCTGACCAGTGGAGGTGGCAATCTCCAGGACAGGAGTTCATATTTTTGCAGGCTCTAAGCGGTGCTTTGCCTGGCCGCTTCGGCGAACTCCTTCACGATCTCTCCCGCCGGCTTGATGGCCTGAATGCCCTCGACGCTTTTTCCCGCCTGCCAGTAGTCCTGGTAAGTGGCGCCCTGGAGAGATGCCTTCCGGAGTTTCCACATGGATTGGACGGCATAGAGGGCGCGCATCCAGTGTTTCGTCTTGCGGCCCCGAAGGAGCCACTTCGCCACTGGGTTGGCCTGCGTCCCGATCTTCTCGATGTAGGGCGTGCGGATAACAGAGACCGGGACACCGGAAAGCTTGTCGCTGAGGACGATCTCTTTTGCCTTGGCCCGGAGGATCGCCTGTTTGTAGTCGGAGTGGGCTCCGCATTCTTGGCTGGCGATGAACCGGGTTCCCATCTGGACTCCAGCGTAGCCGATTTTCAGGGCGCGGACAAAATCTTCGGGAGCGCCGATACCGCCGGCGCAGACCAGGGGTTTCCCCAGATCCTGGAGGTCGTCGAAGAGCTGCCGCGGGGAGAGAGTCCCCGAGTGTCCCCCGGCTCGGTCATTGACGCATATTAGTCCGTCAACGCCGGCATCGACGGCCTTGAGAGCCCATTTCCGTTCGGTGACATCGTGATAAACAATGCCACCGTAGTCGTGGACGCGCTGGACCATTTCCTTGGGATTGCCCAGAGCGGTGACGAAAAACTCCACTTTCTCTTCAATGGCAATCTCCAGCCACTGGCGGAGCCGATCCTGGTAGGCCTTGGGTGCCTTTTCCAGGATCAAGTTGAGGCCAATGGGCTTGGGGGTGAGGCGCCGGATGTACTGGAGCCCCTCCCGGAAGTCGCGCCCGTAGACGTAGACCATGGAGACGGGCTGGATGATGCCAATCCCGCCTGCCTTGGAGACTTCGGCCACGAGCTCGGGATTGGTGCAGGGATACATGGCTCCGCAGATGAGGGGGATCTCGATCCCGGCATCCCGCGTGAGCTGGGTTTCTAGGATAGGCATGGAGGCCTCCTGATGGAACGGGTTGGCCGGATTATGAGGGTAAGAGGCTCAAAGAACAAATTTGCGTGAGCCCATGGCCGCTGCCGTTGTGGGGAGGATCAGGGAGCCCACGAACCGTATCTTGGGAGTCGCGGTGGAGGGTTGACGGGAGAGATGAGAGTGTGGGTTCGTGGAGAGAGAGGGGGAGGCGGGCGAGTAGCGGGCGCCGGACGGCGCCTGATGGGAGCGGAATTCAAGCAAAAAAAGAGAAAGAGGTTCAAGAAATTAATGATGGAGGAAGAGGATCGTCGGGCTGTTCGCCGAAGAGCTCTCCGTTGAAAAGTCGTTGTGGCTCAGAGAGATAGATCTCTTGGGCGCGAAGGAGCCGGGCCAGGGTTTGCGCCAGTTCGGAGGGTTGGCCCAGCTTCATGCTTTCGATGAGGCTGGAAACCTGGGAAATCTGTGGTTCCGCCGATTCACCACTCGCCAGAGCCAGGTGGCCGATTTGGCAGAGAGTTTTCGCGAGCCCCATGGAATCTCCGGAGTTGGCCAGGAGCTCGATGGCTTTTTGCAGGAGGGAGCAAGCCGTGGAAAAGTGTCCTTGAAGGCGTTGGAGAGCTGCCATCTGGCCAAGGGCCGTGGCTTCATCCCGATGGTTGCCGACTTGGTGGAGCCGTTCCAGGGCGCGTTGGGTGACGGATCTTCCCTGCTCCCAATCTCCTTGATCCCGGTGGATAGAGCCTAGCTCCAGCATGACGAAGCTCGCTCCTCGTTGATCGCCGAAGTTTTGGAAGAGTGTCAAGGCTTGTTGGCAGAGTTCTTTGGAGTCCGTGAATTGTCGGCGCCTTCTGGCCAGGGTTGCAAGCTGGAGGAGAGCGTAGCCTTCGCCCCGGCGTTCCGCGATTGTCCGGAATATTTCAAGGGCGCCATTGCAGTGGCGTTCGGACTCTTCGGAGTCTCCGCAAGAATGGGCTAGAAGGGAGAGCTGGAGTGTGGAGGTTCCGACGCCTCGGAGCTGTCCGATTTTCTGGTGAAGGGTCAGGGACTTTTGGAGAGTTTTGGCGGCTTGGGTGAAGAGGCCTTGTTCCCTCATGATGATCCCCAGACTGAGCAGGGTCGCCGCTTCGTTTTCGGGTTGGTCCAGTGCCCGATAGATGGAGAGGACTTCCGTGTAGAACTGTCGCGCCTGCTCGAATCGGCCTTCGTGGGAAAAGAGGTCTCCGAGGTGCCGCAAGCCGACGACGACGTTCCGGCGGTTCCCCGTCTGGCGGTAGAGCTGGACGGCCTGTTCCAGCAGCGGTCGGGCGACGGCGAGTTGCCCCTGTTCCACGTGCAGATTCGCCAGGTAACAAAGGGCGTCTCCTTGCGCTGCTGGGTTTGGGGTCGAGCGTAGGAGCCCCAGGGCTTCCTCGAAGAGGCTTCGTGCTTGGGCCACCTGTCCCAATCGTTGTCGTGCTCTGGCGGCATTGACAAGGCTGGCGACCTGAAGAAGGTCATCGCGGAGAGTTTTGGCTTCCTGGAAGGCTCGTTGGTGATGGTCCAGGGCTTTTTTGTATTCTCCTTGAACTTGAAGGACTTCAAGGCCAAGTTCGTTCCTGGTCGCGACGGACTCCGGGGTTGGCGTTTGGCAGAGGCGCAGATAGTCTTCATAGAGGCTGGCGGCTGTTTCCAGTGCGTGCCGAGTTTTGGCGTTTTGAGCGGAGGCCAGGTAGCAGTTTCGTGCCTGTTCGGGGCTGCCCCCAAGTTCCCAATGGCGACCAAGGGAGGCCATTTGATCCGAATCCACGCCCTTCATTCGCTTGCTGAGGAGTTTGGCCGCCCTTCGGTGCAGTTTTCCCAGGCGCTTTCCGGAAATGACGAGGTTGGCGATTTCTCGGAGCTTCTGGTGGGTGAACTCCAGGTGTTCGCCGTTGACTTGTCGGAAAACATGGCGCGTCAGAAGTTCTTGGGTCGCCCGCCTGGCGTGGCTGCGGCGCAGTTTGGCGATCTTCGCCAGAACGGCGGCGCTGGCGGGTTTGCCAAGAACGCTGGCGGCTTGGACGAGTTTTCTGGCTTTCTTGGATAGGCGCGTGAGGCGTTGGGCCACCAACTCTTGAAGGGAGTTGGAGATGGGGAGCGCTTCGAAGGCGGCTTGGAGCGTTTTGTTTCGCTCGGTTTTCAGTGTCCAAAGGCCAGCGCGATCCCTGGAGAGGATCCCTTGCTCCAGTCCGGTTCTTATGAGCTCGGACGCGAAAAAGGGGTTGCCTTCCGATTGGCGGGCAAGGAAAGCGAACAGATCGGCTGTGGGCGTTTTGAGGGCGAGCATGTCCCTCACCATAGCATCGACGGCTGAAGGGGCCAGGCTTCGAAGCTCCACCGAGTCATAGCCGGGGGCTTCCAGGAGCCGAGCTAGAGGAGTCCCGATTGTCTCATTCCGGTAGGCACCCAAAAGAAGCAAGGAAGAGTCATCGAGGCTTCGGTGTCGAAGGAGAAACTCCAAGAAGCCCAGGCTCAATTCGTCCGCCCATTGGAGGTCATCCAGAATCACCAGGGCTCGCTGGGATTTGCCCATTTCCAGGAGAGTCTTGGCCAGGATGTTGAAAAGCCGGTTTTTTGCGCTGAGCGGGCCACGATTTTGCGGAGAGGTGAGTTGGGAGCTACCTGGCAGGGCCGCGAGAGTCGGTTCGTAGAGAGAGAGGAGTTTGGCGCCGTCGCCAAGGAGACGCTTGGTTTCTTCTTCACCCCGTTCCCGGCAGCGGTCAGCGATGGCTCGGAGCACCGGGCGGAGTGGACCCAGCATGAGATTTCTTCCACCTGGCGGGGCCGGTGGACATTGGCCCGCGTAGACAGCGATGCGATATTTGTGGGCCTGCTCAGCGATTTCTTTGACAAATCGCGTCTTTCCGATACCGCTTTCGCCATTGATCAGGACGATGCCGCCCCGGTGCCGGGAAAGAGCGGTGAGGCGCTCTTTCATGGCCTCGAATTCTCGGTACCGGCCTCGGAATCTTGGTGGATAGAGGTGGGGTTTGGGGCGGGGCGCACCGAGCCAATTCCACGAAACTTTTTTTCGGCCGGAGACTTTTTGCAGGACCGATTCAAGGATGCTGACGACGCTCTCTACGTAGCCGATCCGATCTTCAGGCGCTTTGCTAAGAAGGCGGAGAACCAGTTCTTCAAGTTCGGCTGGAATGTCCTCGGCGTACTCGGAAGGATGAACTGGGGGCTCTGCCAGGTGCAGGAGGAGTACATCTTGGGGAGTCGGGGCTTCAAAAGGTCGCCGACTTGTTAGAAGCTCGTAGAGCATACAGCCCAATGCATACAGGTCGGCCCGGGCATCGACGGGGGCGCCTCGGATCTGTTCGGGGGCCATGGTGTGGACGGAACCCGCTATGGGACTAATGATTTCCAGGATCTCTCGGCCGCCCTCTCCGCCCACCTGGGACATGAGGCCAAAATCCATGAGGATCGGCCATTCTCCGCCTTGGACAAAGACGTTTCCCGGCTTGAGATCCCGGTGGACCAAGCCTTCTCCATGGAGGTAGGCCAGGGCCGAGCAAAGGCGCAGGACGATTTTTAGGACCAGTTCCAGCTTGCCGCCGGCCGCGGGCCTTCTTTCCTTGTGTCGGGGTTGTGCGGAGTGGGTGTCGCATGGTCCCCTTGGAGGATCTGTTTTATCTTCCTCTGGAGTCTCTTCGTGAGCCAGGTTCGCCGTTGTTACACTGAGTGTCTCAGCTCCCGTGGAAGCTTGGTCCGCCCAAGGGTCGGCGGAGATAGCGCGTCTTTTCAGCAATTGTCCCATGAAGCGGTTCAGCGGCAGGCCGTCCAGGAGTTCCATGGCGTACCACGGGAGTCCATCCTTGATTCCGTCGGAGACGATGCCGATAATCCCCGGGTGTCGGATGCGGGCCAGTGCGCGGATTTCGCGGCGCAGGCTTTCAAGAAGGCCATGGCGGACGAGCCTCACGGTCTTCAGGGCAACCTCTTGGCCAGTTCCGTCGTGGCGGGCGCGATAGACGATTCCCATTCCTCCCCGGCCCAGCAGCTCGAGAATTCGGTACGGCCCAATTGAGAGTTCTGTCTCTTTCATGCCTTCATTGTGCAGCACCGGGACTCTTTGATCAACAGACGGGGATTCCCGAGGTCCTCGTTGAGGGAGTGGTTTTCGCCCTCTTTTTTTTCTCTTCGTGTTGCGTTCCGCTCTCATCGGGAACGACCCGTGCCTTTGGCACGAGTTCCCCGGGCGACCGCTCTTCGCACAAGAGATTTTGTTTCTATCTCGGTGGATGGGATGATGACTTGTCTGGCCCGGACTCCGAGCCAGCTACGAATCGGCTGCCGCGCTGGAAACGTGATGAGATTTTCGGGTTATTAGGGCATTGGTCATCGGTGGTTTGGGTTTGACTCCAACGGTGTGGAGGCAGACATTAGAGACGACCTGAGCGGGACCTATCAGATCCGGTTGACAAGTCCACGCACGTAAGGAACCCACCGTTCAATTCCGTGAATCCCGTCCAGCCCGCCACCGGCAAGATGCCGGTGCCACCAGGGCGGCGCCGCGGAGTGTAAAGCAAAAACGCGGGGATTTGATAGGTCCCACTTGAGCAGTTTC
>JAJRTK010000449.1 GCA_024278345.1 bacterium
CGGGATTGCCCGTCATTTTGGGATCCGCCTTGCAGCAGAGCGCATAAGGATCTGTGAAGGATCTTGCCAATTTCGCTCGCCACGGTGACCTGTTCCCTGGAAACCTCCAGTGTCCGCACTCCCTCTGGAGTTTCCCAGAATCCCTGACGGCAGCTCTTTGCAGGAAGCAGGAGAACGCGTTCCTTGTAACCGCAGGGATTTTTTTTTATGTCGGCAGTGTACGCCAGCATTCGCGCAATCCAGAGGCGCTCCCGGGAGTTTCGAGGCTCACTGCCCGGCGGAGATGCGTATTCTCCCGGGTCCATGAGCTCACGCACCTTTTGGTAGGTAAACCCGGTCACTGAGAGGGTGAGTGCCGCCGGATCCGATTTCGATGTTGCTTTTTTCACGGGGGTCCAGATTTCTCCCGTGATTCCCGAAAGAGCTGCCGCGTCCACCCGTGCTCCGTCCGTCGTCGCCCAGAAGGCGATGATGGCGCCTTCCAGCACGGCGAGGCGCACGCGGCGGCAGATCTCCAGGAAACCGGGATCGCAATCGCTCCACGACAAGGCTTCCTTTCCGTTCCAGGGGAGCATCCAGAGCAGGGCGTGACCTTCGGGAGAATAGCCGAATTCATCCACCAGCCGGGGCCGTTCGTCGAGCCAGATTCGCGCGTCCCGGAGGAACCGGCTGCTCCAGGCATGGCTCTCAGCCCGGGTGACGCAGGGTCGGCTGTCCATCTTTGTTTTCATGCGGCAGACGCCGTAAGTGCGAGGTGCGGGATATCTAGCGAAAGTCTGGAGGGTCGTCAGGGCATAGACCCAATGTTCCGGTCGGGGGTGGGAGATGCGTCCTGTCTTGATTTCGTGGTTCCTGGAGGTCCTCAGAATTTCTAGTTGATCGGGGCAGTGGTGTGGTTCTTTGAAGTTTTTGAAATGATCGATCTTTCCTTCCGGGACCGGAGTTTGGAAGAAGGCGGGTTTCGACAGGTCCTCCACCAGCAGGCACCAGGCTTCGGCCAGGCCGCCCGCCAGGCGAAGGAGGGCTTCCCGCCACGCTCCCGGGTCGGAGGCCGGTGTCCCGAGTCCTCCCCGGGCCATGGCCAGGGCCGCGAGCTGGGCCAGGAAGGCGTGCCAGGGATGTTGCTGGTGGCGTTGAAGGGCCGTGAACTCTAGTTCTTTCCCTTGCCCCAATGCGGCCAGGATCTCTGGAAGAGTCCGGTCTCTTCGCGTGCCATCCGCGGCGAGGGTTCCTACCAGGGGTTCGGTCAGGAGGTTGTATCGGGTTTCAGGCATGGGTTGATTCCTCGGATTCCTTGTTCCGGGTTTCAGGGTTGCTGGTCATCGTCTTGGTTTCCGGCATGGATCATGGGTGTTCTCGGTTGTCGAAGCTTCGTTTCCTGTGGACACGGACATCTGGCCGGCGGCATGCACTGGGGTGGCTCGTTCCCCGGTCGAAAAAAGCCTTTGTGGCATGGAGAAAGCGTCAAGGGGGATGATAGGCGAGCAGCGGCGCGCCGGATGGCGCCCGATGGGAGCGGAACGCAATGAGTAGAAGAAGAAGGGTTTGTTGGCATGATTACCGTAAAGGCGTTCCTCCTTCCGGATTCCCGGCAGGCAGTTCCCATGCGTTGTGTTCGCCAGGGTGATGCCGTGGGTGGTTTTGTGTGAGGCTGGATTCATATGTCCGCAGCCTTCCGGAGGCCCAGGCGGTCGTAGAAGAACCGATGGGAGCCGAAGGTGAAAGAAAATCCCCCTTAGATGCCCGTCACGTCCCGGGGCATTTCGTCGGTTCCGACTTCCCGGGCCATCCAGTCGGGAATGGGCAGGCTTTTCACCTTGGTTCCGAAAGGACCTGGAGGCGCATTCTCAAAGTCCGCGCGCCGGCTGTCGCCGCCCAGCCGGGTGTAGACCTTTCCCTGATCGCGAGCACTGGGGAATCCGCCCTCTCCGAACGGTTTCCCGCGATTCAAGACATTGAGGTTCGCCACGCTTTTTTGGGCCTGGAGCTTTCCCTCCACCGTTTGTCCGAATTCGCGCCATTTCTGGCCGGAATCGGTTTGCGCCAGTTCTTGCACAAGGCTTCGGACGCGAGCCGGATGGGTCGCCGTTTCCACTAGTTCCCGGTTCATCCGCGGGATCTCCAGGAGGACCGTTTGGCGATCTTTCTTCGTCGGGGGCCGTAACTGCCGCCAGGTAAGCTCCAGGATCCGCGGATCCCGGTAGACGGTTCCAAGGCCTGCTGGACCCAGGAGAATCTTTTCGCCTCCGCGGTTCCGGATCTCGATGACTTGGGCCAGATCCTGCTTGTGGGGAACCAGGACGAAGAGGCGCGCCACGTCGCGGAATTTCGCCGGTTCCACGTTTTTGGCATGGCGGTGGAGCCGGCCCACGCGCTGGAGCAGGACGTCCATGGGACAGAGGTCGGAAATCAGGATATCGGAATCGAGATCGAGGCTCTGCTCCACGGTTTGAGTCGCGGCCAGGACGCAGCCTCCGGGTTTGCGATCCTTCCCGAAGAGGATTTCCACGCGGTTGTCCAGGATCTTTCGGTCTTCCTTGGAATAGCGGGAATGGTGGGGCAGGACCACCGGGTTGGCGCCGTTGCGAGGGACTTGGAAGAGAAGATCCATCCGTCCCATTTCCCGGGCCATCTCTTCCAGGGCCTCCTGCACCTTGAGGCAGCCGGCCACGGTGTTCCGGATGACCAGGACCTTGGCGCCCTGGGTGGCAAAATCCAGGGCAAGATTCGCGATTTCGTCCGCGTTGTCGAGCCACGGTTTCAAGGTGACCCGCACCTTCTTTTGAGGCGATCCGCTATTCTTCACCTGGAGTTCGTGCCCCGCGCTCGGGATTCGCGAGGCGGGTTTTTCCGCTCCGACGACAGCGTGACTGATGAGTGGATATGGAAGCTCGATGGCCTTTTTCCAGGGCGACTCCTCCGCCTTTTCCCGAAGAGCATCCTTCGCACGAAAGACTCGGGCCAGGAATCGTTCCCGCGCCGAAGAACCCAAGGTCGCCGAAAGCAGGAAAGCGTGCCCGCCAGCAGCCAGGTGATGGTCCAGCACTACCTCCAGGATCCTGGTCATGTAGGCGTCCGACGCATGGACCTCGTCCACCACCAAGAGGTGGCGGAGAAGGGCAGACGCCCGCATCTGGGCATGGTTCACCTGGAGGGCCGACAGAAGAACTTGGTCGATGGTTCCCACCACGATGCCGGCCGCCATGTACCGCTTCGGGTGCTCGGCTGCCCATGCACGGAACCGCATCTCTTCCTGGCTCTTCTTGTCGGGCCAGAGGACGTGGAATCCCGGGAGCACGCCCCGGGCTTCCACGCCATCGGCGGAGATGTAGCCGGGGACCGCCTGGACCACCACTGGGCGAGATTCCAGATTGGGAAAGGCTCGTTTCACGATCTCCCCGATTCGGCGGTAGATCTGGGTCGCCGCCGTCCGCGTGGGGAGCGCGAAGTAGATGCCGTCCACCAGGCCTGCCTGGAACATGCGGAGGAAGCGGGCCAGCACGGCCTCGGTCTTTCCGGAGCCCGTCTCGGCCTCCAGGATCGTCAGGCTTCCGTTTCGTTGGTCCGGTCCCACGGGAAGCTCCAGGACCGTTCGCTGGATCGCCCGTGGCGGGAAGGGAAGCACCTTCTGGAAGCCCACGGGAAGCGTTCCCAGGCTCTTCCGAGGCTCACCGACCTCCAGGCCGATTTGCTTCATCGCCTCTTTCGCCCTCTCCCGGGCAAAAGTCATCCGGTCATCGTTGAGGTTTTTGGAGAAGGGAAAAAAGCGTTCAGAATCGGAGCCCAACCAGTCGGCCAGCATCACCAGTCCGGAGAAGGCGTGCTGGAATGGCTCGGCTTCCGGCAGCTTGTCGGAGCCATCGTCCTTCTCGAACGCCGCGGGAAACCAGGAGGGGAGTTTTGCGCAAAGTTCCCCGATTCCTTGAAACGGGTCGAGGGCTCCTCGGGAATTCCAGACGGAGGAGCTGTTGCATCGCCAGTCTCCGCAGGGGATGGGGCGGCCGTGGTGGCAGATGGCCGCCACGAGTAGATCGCAAACTCTTTCTCCGCCCCAATTCTCGAAGGACTCGATGGGGAGAGCCTCGAAAAGTCGGGCGTCACCCTCTTTCAGCAGCCACAGAAATTCCGAAAGATGACCGGCTTCGATCTTGTAGTCCACCAAGGCCCAGTGACGTTTTTTGATGGGAGCCTTGTTCTGGAATCCCAGGTTGAACTTTCCCAGGTCGTGGAGCGTCGCCAGGACCGCCAGGCGCTGGATCATCTTTTTGGAAAGGCTGGTCCGCCCCGCCAACCTCGCTAGCCGGCACCCCAAGAGAGTTTGCTCCAGCATTGCCTCGAAACAAGCCCCCACATCGATGCAATGGTGGATCAAGGGATGCCAGGCCACGACGACACCATCTTTCGTCCTCAGCTTGCCCCAAAACGTCTTGGGAATTCCCTCCATCTTCATCGTCCTCCAGGGATAGAGACTCGCCCTCTTGGCGAAGCCGAAAATTCAAGTTATTTATAGATGTGATAGCAGCTCCCCGTTCAAGGTCGGGAGTTGTCAGTGCAGGCGGGTGGGGTCAGGGGGTAGCAATCCGGACCCCACTCGCCTTTTTTGTACCCCACAGCATGGGGAAGCGTCGTGTTTCATCACTTTTCAACACAACGACTACGGTCGATCTCCGGGAATCCGGAGCAGCTAGGGAAACTAGTCATCACAAAGACTAGTTAATAGAAAAATACATCCATCCTACGGAAATGTCAACCCAATAGTCATGGAGACCAATCGAACCACCCCACGATGAATCAAGAACCAGGGGCTGAGCAGGCCTCATACCCGTGAACGCTGCCCCCCCGGCCACTTTTCTCGCCTCAACCGCTTCCAGAGCGTCAGGCCGCCGCCCGCGAGCCTCGCCTCAACCGCTTCCAGACCGTCAGGCCGACTCCCGCCACCAACAGCAGCGTCACCAGCAGGACCAGCGGCACGCTGGGGTTCGTCCGTTTTGTCAGGACCACGTACGGCGCTGTCCGCAGACCCGCGAACTCCAGCTTCCCGTCCGGCGACTTGCCGCCCAGGGGCAGTGCTACCTCTATCGGGCTCGCGCCGACCGTGGTGACGAACGCCACCGGCATCCTGGTCTTGGGGCCCGTGTAGAGCCGGCTCAGGCGGATCTCCGCCGAGCCCAGCCTTCCAGCCTCGCCAGCCGACAACTCGAGCTCCTCGCCCCCGCTCCGCAACTTGGCCACCGGCGTTTGTCCCACGTTGCCCAGCAGGTATTCCCGGGCTCCAGCCTCGAACACCAGCGGCTGGTTGTAGGCGATGGTGACCGGTTCCGGCTTCGCGCCAGCGCCCGACGTCCGCTCCAGGATCGCCGAGATCTGCCGGGGCATTCCCGTGGGATGGCGCTCCACGGAAAGGCTCACAGCACGGTAGATGGCGCCCTCCAGCTCCGTTCCAGCCGGCGTCACTACCCGCTGGCCCGTCTCCGCCGCCAGGCCGCCCCACAAGTGCGCCACCAGCGCCAGGAAAAAGGCCACGTGCAGCAGGATGGGCCCAAACGCCGCCGGGTGAAACGCCCGGCCGCGGATCCTTTTCGCCAGCGTGTCCAGGGCGCAGACCAGGGAACTCATGCCCCACACCGCCAGGCTCGCCGCCAGCAAGTAGAACCAGGCGTGGAGCCAACGGAGCGGCTGGAAGAAGAACCGGAAGTCGTCCAGCCCCAGCGTGCCGTAGACGTCTTGCCGCGCCGCCATCAGAAAACTGCCGAAGCCCAGGAAAAAGACCGACGTGAAGCAACAGACCAAGCCCAGCTTCTGGGAACGAAAAAAACTCCAGACCAAGGAGAGATGGTTCATCGTCATGCCTGCCTTTTCTGCCAAAACCAACGCACCGGGAGAACTCTCCAACCTCGCCAATCCCCCATCGTTCCATTCTGGCCCACCATGAATGTTGCGGCCTTCAATGACGTTACTCTTCTCTTACCGTGAAAGTACACGCCGGCATGGAGGCCGGAAGGCCTCTCCAGGCAAAAAGGTCCCGGGGAACGGATTTTGGGTGCAGGCCTTCCGGCCTGCGCCCGCTTCTTGCCGGGCAACCGGGAGCGCCCAACGGAGAGCATGGAGGCCGGAAGGCCTCCATGCGAAAGGCCGGAGAAAGATTAGC
>JAJRTK010000450.1 GCA_024278345.1 bacterium
CCGGTTCTTCCGGGAAGGCTATCTTCAAGGGGCTCTCGGACGGAGAGATCGCCGTGGAGGTCAAGAAGGAAGGTTATTCCGCTGTCCGCCGGGCCATTCAGTTTCCCCAGAACCCAAACGTTCGCCTTTCCCTTCAACGAGTCTATTCGGTGACCGGGAAGATCCACCTGGCGGATCAGCGGCCCGCCACTAAGGTCATTGTCAAACTTGTTTCGAAGGACGGACAACAGGCCTGGCAGGCTCGCGTCGAGGGCTCGGAATACCAGATCGATGGCGTTCCCGCCGGGCTCTACGAAATCCGGGCCGCCACCGCTGATCGCCTCCACGCCCTGAATTCCCATCACGAGCTAAGAGTCCTGGAAGATACGGAGCAAGACCTGATCTTGGAAGAAGTCGATCCCGATTTTGGCAAACCTTCCGGCGATCCCTCCAACTTGGGGGCGCCTGGCGGGCAAGGTCGAGTTCCCCGGCATTGAAAGGGGAGAATGGAATGGTGAGCTTCTGCGCGTCCGGATCAGAAGGCCAGCCCACTCTGTTGCCAGTATGCACCAGAACCCGAAAGCCCGGTTCCCATGTTGCCAGCAATAAACCGCCTCGACGGACCCCCGCAGAACACAATCCGAGAAAATCGGTCTCTTCTCTTTGTGTTACGTTCCGCTCCCGGCGGCGGCAATCCGTCCGCCGCCACTCGCCTTTCCTCGCCCCCAGACAGGGCTTCCTTCCCTGAAAGCGCCCTATAACCAAGAATTGACGGGAGGCTTCAATTGAGTAGGAATTCGCTTTTTTCCTCGAAAAAAAAAGGAAAGGCCTTGCCTCCAAAATGGCTTGTGAGTGCCGTCGCGGGAACTTGCCTGCTGGCCGTTGTCGTTCTTCTCTTGGCACTGGTGGCTCGGGAAAGCGGTCCCGATTTCCAAGAGCTCCAGGCGGAATCCGACCATCTTCTTACGACAGGCCGGTTCCACAAGGCCGCGAAACTCTATACCGCCAGTGCCGAAGAGGCGAGCACCGACGAGCAACGTTCCCAGGCCATTGCGCACGGCGAGCTCGCCCGTCAACTGGCTCAAATCCGGCGGCTGGGATTGGAGGAAGAGCGGTACTCCACGGCCTTGGGCCTATTGACAAAAATCGGCGGCCAGCCCCCGTGGATTGCGGCTCTGGTCGAAGCGGAGAAAACCGCGCTGGCCACGAGCCGTGCCAGGCGGATTGAGGAGCTTCTGGAGAGCGCCGGAAAATCTCTGAAATCCGGTAATGAGGCAGCAGCCTTCGAGGCACTGACCCGCTGTTTGAGCTTTGAGCTTGCCGACAGCGATCCCGTACAGAGGGACCTGGTTTCCCAAGTCGTCGAACTCTACCTGGTCTCACGTGAGCTGGACGCGCTGGAGACGGCAGAGCTGGGAAGCTTAGACGACGCCGTCGCGGCCATTGGCCGACTTGGGGCGTTCTGCGAGCAAAGCAAATCTTTGCTTCTGGACCCGGCCAGATGGAAAGGCCGCCTGGAGCGGCAACGGCAACAGCTTGAGTTTGAACGGCGAATCCTGGTTTCCGTCCGGACAGCGATTTCGAAGGGAGATCGGAAGGAAATCGAGCGGCTCCGCCCTGAATTCGGCAAAGTGCGCCACGCCAGGGCGGCTCTCAGCGCGCTGCTGCCCCGCGCTGAAAACCTTGGAGGGTCGCCGGCCACTGTGGATGTGGCTCTTCTCCAGCCCCCCGTCCTCAAACCACTTGATCCAAGCCAACTCGTGCTCCAGGAGCTTGCCGCCGAGAGTGCGCCCGACTGGGATGAGCCACGGGAGCCCCCCGCCAGGCCCGGAAAACCCGCCGGGACCTCCGCCAGGCCCGGAAAACCCGCCGGGACCCCCGCCAGGCCCGGAAAACCCGCCGGGACCCCCGCCCAACCCACGAGAGGATCGGCTTCCGAAAAAGAGGTCCTGTCCGTTGCCAAGATCTCGCGGCGCACCGTCGTTTCCCCCATCCCCCGTGCCACCAACCCACGGGTTCGGCAGCGGAGTCAGCGCCTTTTCCTGAAGGGAATGGAGCTGGAGAAAGAGGCCGGCAAACGCCAAGATACCGACTATTACCGGTTTGCGGTGGAAGCGTACAGCAAGATTTCCCAAGAGGCCGGGAGACTTCTCTACGTTCGCTCCCAGACGCGGGCGGGGAGGCTTCTTAGCTACGAACTACAGGACTACTCGGCGGCCGTGCCCCACTATGAGCAGGCGCTGCGGAAGGATCCTCGGCACCCCATCGTTTACTACGAGCTTGGCTATGCTTCCTACCAGCTTGGCCGTTACGAAGAGGCCATCGAATCCCTTTCGAAAGCCGGGGTTTTTGCCGCCATCAATCCCGAGGAGATCGACGACCACACCGCCTTCGAGCTCCATTCCTTTTTTCTTGCGGCCCTGGCGGCCGAGGCGCGATCGACGCAGAACGAAAAAGAGCTGCTCTTCCTTCGTGACGCCATTTCGGCGTGGCGGAGCTTTTTGGAATCGTGCCAGGTCAACCGATCCCGGTGCATCGACCTGCAGCGTTCCCGGGGCCAGGTCCATCTCCAACGTCTTCGCGAGCGCTTGAAGCGTTTTCCCTCTTCCCGGCGCCTTCCTTTCGAGGAATGAATTTCCGTGACCCCTTCCAAGAGACCCATTTTGGGGGCACCCACGCAGAGCGGGGCAGTTTGTCGCCAATCCGGTAGCAAACAATCGCCCTCCGTCCACCAAGATCTTCCGGCCCTGGGTCGTGCCTCACGTGGCGCAGATCTTGCCGGCGGCTGTTCTGCCTCGTTCCCCCCGCGCCTTGCTTCCTTCGCGCCGCGGTTATGGCTTGCGGCCGCGCCCTTTGGTTTCGGTAAAGCCGAACTCTCCGCGGTGCTCCGGAGCGCCTTGCATCTCGCTCCCTCAGCGCCCCGGTTTGCTCGGCGGTGGTCTGGGAACTCCCGCCGCGGCCCGTTGGGCCGCGTCTCGCTCCTGGGACTCCCGCTGGTGGTTTCCTGCCTGGGCGTCGTTTCGGTATGGGCTGACGAGACTCTCCAGGCCGACGGCGAACCCGCCGCGGGCGGTCATTCCTCCGCAAACAGGAGTCTCTATAGGTCCAAAGCGGGCTGGCTCCATCCGATTCCGGCGTCTGGAACCCCCGGCGTGGGGGACCGCTTGCTGTATGAGGCCCGGTTTTTTGAGGCGATGGCCGAGTTTCAAGGGCTTGACGATCCAGCCTGGCGTCTTCTTGGGCTCGGGCAGGCGCATCTGGGGCTCGGGCGATTCTATACGGATCTCTGGCCCCTGGCGGCGCGCTTTGCCCAGGATCACCTTCAGCGGCTGGCGGGCGAACGGGAACTCAGTGCCGAAGAAAAGGAACAGGCGGCCTTTTTCCAGTGCGAAAGGGCCTCTCCGGCTCGTGAATGTGCCGGAGCCTGGGAGAGGGAATCCCCTTTGGCCAAGCTCCTGGCGCTGGAGGATCCGGCTCTTTTGTCCCGGGCCGATGAAGGAGGCGCACGGCTTTTCGGGGAAGAGATGTTGGGAGCCGGCCTTTCCAGAGTTCGAAGCCTGCCGCTGCTAGCTCGGCTCCACTTGCGCCTGGCAGTTCTGCGGCTCCTGGTTTTCAGGCAGTTGGCAGGAAGTGAGTCGTCCTCTATGGCCAGAGTCATGGAGATGGTCAAGGGGGCGCGGCGGCTCGCGGATCGCCAGCGTGCCAAAACTGGTGCATGGCGGCTTGGCGGAGAGGAAGCGATAGCGCGGCTCCGGCGAATGGAAGATGAAAAAGGGGTGCGGGACCTTCTCCGCCTGGACCCCGCCTGGCTCTTGCTCAAGGCCTGGATGAACTATGGTAAAGGCGGTTGTCGGGGCTATGCTTTGGCGACGATGGATCTATCAGCACTCGAAGAGACCTTTCCAGTGGTCCCGGAGGTCACGGGCCTTCTGCGGCGCATCTACGCGTGGGACTGCACAGGGGGAGGACGGGTAGCAGGAGGTTGACAGTGGTTCGTGTTCCGCGGCGATGGCCCATTCTATTGATCTGGCTGACGGCTGAGCTGGTTCCCGCGCTGGCGGCCAGTCAGGTCCCGGGAGGCCAGCTCAGTTACAGCTCCACACGGCGGCTCGTGGCGTACGATCCCGTCAGCAACTTTAATTTGGCCACCACCAGGCTTTCCTCTCTTTTGTTCGAGCCCTTGGTGGAACGGGATCCTTACGGCTCCGGAGTTCTCCCGCGCCTGGCTCGTTCTTGGGAGGCCACTCCCAGCTCCGTCACCTTTTTCCTCAAGCGGGACGTACGGTGGCATGATGGCGTTCTGATGACTGCCGCCGACGTGAAGTTAACGGTCAGGGTCATCCGCAATCCGCGCAGCGGGAGTCCTCTCCGGGACGAGTTTGACTTCATCCGATCCATCGAGATCCTGGACCCCTTCACTGTCCGTTTTCGGTTCCACGATCAGCAGCTCGAACCAGAGAAGCATTTTCTTGGTCTTTACGTTCTTCCGAAGCACCGCTTCAGGGTTTTCGACAAGACCCGGGTCACGTGGCGGGAGATCTTTCTGGAATGCCGCTTCAAAGATGTGGATCTTTACGTCGAACCCGATGAAGGCTCAACGGTCAAGGGAAAACTCCAGCCCAGGACTGAGGTGGAGCTCCTGTCGAATCGCCCCGGCTGGCTCCAGGTCCGGGTGGTGGGCGGCGGCCAGAAGGGCCTCGAAGGCTGGACGCAGCAGAACTGGCCATTCCTTACCGAAGACAACATTGATTTCTTCCTCCACCCCATCGGCACCGGCCCCTACCGTTTCGAAAGCGTCGATCTCAACGGCAACGTCGTCTTGGACGCCTGGAAGGGTTACCACCAGGGCCGGCCCAACATCGATCGCATCCGGCGGCGGCGGAGTTCCGACAAGAACACCATGATCAACCGCCTAGTTCAGGAGGTCATCGACCTCATTCCCGAGACCCCCTTCGAGGACATCGCCCGGATTCGGAACTCCGGCATCTGCCGCACCGTGGAATACCCCTCCCTGAAGTTCGCCGGCTTCGCCTTCAACCTCAAGATCCCCTTCCTGGCCCACAAAGAGGTGCGGCAAGCTCTCACCATGGCCCTCAACCGAGCCGAGATCCTAAAAACCTATTACCAGAACCAGGGCACAGTCCTCGCTGGCCCCTTCTCTCCCCATAGTTGGGGCTACGACTTCGAGCTGGAGCCCTACCCCTTCGCTCCTCAAAAGGCCCGCCAGCTTATGACCCCCTACCTCGCGGCCCGCCAAGGAAAGCCACCCCTCCGGCTCATCGTCTCCAACGACCGGAAGCCCGAGGATCAGAACGTCTGCCACGCACTGGCCTCAACACTGAAAAAGCTGGGGATCCCCACGGAGATCGTTACCATGGAGCGGACCAGCTTCGACGAGGCCCTCCGCAAGGGCCGCTTCGACCTGGCTTTTGTCGAATGGAACTTCGACCACTCCTACAATGTGCGCCCCCTCTTCCATCCACGGGGCACCCTGAACTTTTCCGGCTACGCCAATCCCGAGGTTCGCGACCTTTTTCAGAAACTTGAGTCCACCCAGTCCCGCGAGAAACGATACGACCTCGTCCGCATGCTCCAGCGCCAGCTCCGGGATGACAGCCCCTATATCTTTCTCTGGACCACCAAGAACATCGCCTCTGTCCACCGCCGCATCGCCAACTTCAAGTCCTCCAACATCGATCCCTACTCCTTCTTCCAAAGGGTCACCCAGTGGTGGATCAGTGAGTTCTAGCCCGAGTTTACCGCTAATCGCGGCTTATGAGAAGAGCCCTCAGGTCCGCCTGTGCTGAGGCCGAACACCCTGCATAAGCCGCCTGACCTCGGTCACGCCTTTGATTTTTCTGAGCGCCTTCGCAATCCGGCGTACGTGACCCAGATCGTTGATCTCAAGAACAAACAGCCCAGAGGCCTCCCGGAATTCGTTGGTCTCCATTCGGCCATCGACGATATTGGCATTGTGTTTGGAAATCGTGCCGGTGACGTCCGCGAAAAGTCCTGGCCGATCATACGCGATGATCTCGAGTTTGACCATGTATCCGCCCGAGGGTTCTCGGTCCCAATCGACCTCGATGAGCCTGGTGCCAGTGAGTGCCGGGTCACGTTCGACATTCTTGCAATCAGCGTGGTGGATGCTGACTCCTCTGGCACGCGTGATGACACCGACGATTGGATCGCCAGGCACCGGTGCGCAGCACTTGGCGAAGCGAGTCAGGATTCCGTCGATTCCCCGGACCCGGACAGCGTCCGGTCGCTTGTGGGATCGAACCTGCTGGATCGTTGTCTTTGATCGTTCTGATTCCGCTGTTTTTTGCGGAGTCGGCTTGAAAATATCCAAGAGAGGATTGATCAAGCTGCCGAGACGAAGTTTGCCGAAACCAAGGGCGGCGAGCATGTCGTCAATAGAAGTGAAGCTCAATCGTTGAGTCAGGGATTTGAAGGCATCGGACCGGAGGACCTCCGCAAAGTCGATCCTGTCCCGTTTCAGCTCCCGGGCCAGCGTCTCTTTTGCCGCCGCGATGGAGTGGTCTCGCTCCTTGGCTTTCAGGGTTTGACGGATTTTTGTCTTTGCCTTGGAGGTCTTGACGAAATCAAGCCAATCGGGAGATGGGGTCTGGTTCTTGGATGTGAGAATCTCAACGATATCCCCATTCCGTAGCTCGGTCCTCAACGGCACCATTTTGCCGCTGACCTTGGCTCCGCGACAAGTTCTTCCCACCTCGGTGTGGATGGCAAAGGCGAAGTCAACTGGCGTCGATCCTCGTTTGAGCGCCTTGACATCGCCTTTTGGCGTGAAGACGTAGACTTCCTTAGGGAAGAGCTCAATCTTGAGCGAGCTGGCGAATTCTTGGGGATTCTTCAGCTCCCGTCGCAGATCCATGATCTGCCGGAGCCACAGGAACGTTTTTTCGTCTTCACGGCGGCTTCGGCGGTCCGATTCCTTGTATTTCCAGTGGGCGGCGATCCCTTCTTCCGCGATACGGTGCATCTCCTCGGTGCGAATCTGGACTTCCAACGGCCGGCCCCGGGGTCCGTTGACGGTCGTGTGGAGCGACTGGTACATGTTGGGCTTCGGCATGGCCACGTAGTCCCTGAACCGGCCAGCAATCGGCATATATCGCGTGTGAATAATCCCCAGGACCGCGTAACATTCGGCGACGGTTTGAGTCAGGATCCGGACTCCAGCCAGGTCAAAGACCTGACTGACATCGATTCCCTGAGCCAGCATCTTTCGGTAAATGGAGTAAAAATGCTTGGGGCGACCGCTAATCGTTCCCTGAATGCCATGTTCCTCTAGGAGCTTCTTCAGGGTCGCCTTGGCTTCCTCGACGTAGGATTCCCGTTCTCGCCTCTTCCGCACCACCTTTAGGCGAATCTCGTGAAAGACCTCGGGCTCGAGGTGAAACAGGGAGAGGTCTTCGAGCTCCCACTTCACCTTGGCGATCCCCAGCCGATTCGCTAGCGGCGCATAAATGTCCATGGTCTCCTGGGCTACGCGCCGCTGCTCTGCCTTGTTGTGGTGCTTGAGGGTGCGCATGTCTTGGAGGCGGTCGCAGATCTTGATCAAGATCACCCGCAGATCCTTGGCCATGGCCAGAATCATCTTGCGCAGATTCTCCGTCTCTTCTCCTTCTTGCCCTTGGAAAGCGAGCTGCCCGAGCTTTGTCACTCCATCGACGATGTCAGCCAGATCTTTCCCGAATTGGCTTTCCAGCGTCTCGTATTGGATCTTACCTTTGTCCAACGCGTGGTGGAGGAGCGCCGCGCTGACCGTTGTATTGTCGAGCTTGAGGTCTGTGAGTAGCGTGGCGACCTCCACAATATGCTCGACAAACGGAGCGCCCGTTTTACCTTGTTGCCCGGAATGAAGGTCCAAAGCATAGCGGTAGGCACGGGAGACCTGTTGAAGATCGGAATCCGAATTGTACTGCTCGATCTTGTGGAGCAGCTCTGCGAGGCTGATGGGCATGATTCTACCGACGGAACCCTCCTTTTGGGGAGGGTTCCGTTTTTTTTCGACGGTATAAAGACATTGCTTCTTCGCGGGCTAGCGGCGTTTTCGTTTGGAACGCACGGTCTGCTTGCGGCCTTTTTGCCATTCCCCCCAATAATAGACGACGGGGCTGGCAATGAAAATGCTTGAGTAGGTACCGGCAACGACACCGATGGTCAAAGCCACGGCGAAGTCCTTGATCACTTCCCCGCCAAACATGAGAAGCATGAGAACGACGAAGAGAGTCGTCAAACTCGTCAAGACCGTACGGCTCAAGGTCTCGTTGATACTGGCATTCAAGAGTTCGATGACTCCCTTCTTTCGGAATCTTCGTTCGTTTTCGCGAACGCGATCAAAGACGACGATGGTATCATTCAAAGAGTAACCGACGACGGTCAAGATAGCGGCAATGGTGGGAAGATCGACCTCAAGCCCGAGCCAGGAGAAGACTGCCAACGTGATGAGAACGTCGTGGAAAAGGGCTACGACGGCTCCCAGGGCGTAGCAAAATTCAAAGCGTACGCTGACGTAGAGAAGAATGCCGATGAGAGCCGCGATGACGGCCAATGTTGCCGCCTCCTTGAGCTCGTCTCCTACTTGGGGCCCCACGAGCTCCGCTCGGCGTTCCGTCACCTCGTTCCTGTCACCCTCCTCAGATTCATAATGTTGCTTGAGGATTCTAAGGATTCGAGCCGTGATCTCGCTGATCCGGATCTGGACCTTCTCTTCCTGGATGGAGATCTTGGCGTTTTCACCGAGCCCCACTGCGGCCAGGGCGTTTTCCAAATCCTCGACCTTCGTGTTTTCTTCGGGAAGCAACAGGATTTCCGCGTGGGATGCGCGATCATCGAACTCAAAGGGTAGATTGAGGCCTTCCTTAATCTTCGCCTCAAGCTCCATTTTCGTCTTCGCAACCGACGCTTCCGAAGCCTGTGTGCGGATAAGGATTTCGTTTTCTTCTCCGAAGGTCTGGATACTGGGTGTAAAACCAGTTTTCCTAAGAACTTTACGGATTTCGTCAATGGCCACCGGCTTTGCGAATTGAACTTGGAGAAGAGCGCCTCCGGAGAAGTCGATCCCCCAGTTCAAGATGTTCCCCTCAGTGACCCGATTGAAGCCCATTGAAACGAGGCCTAGAACAATGAAAACCAGCGAGGCGCCAAGCGCTTGACGCCTGAAGCTCAGAAAATTGTAGCTCGTCTGACCAACCAGGGCCCTGAAGCGAATCTGAAACTTCGGCCAGTAGGTGAGGACCACCCTGTAGATGAGCTTCGAGATCACAAGAGCCGAGAACATCGACGCGAGGACGCCGATGGTCAAGGTGATGGCGAACCCACGAACCGGGCCGCTTCCGAATTGCATCAACACGAACGCCGCAATGAGTGTGGTCACGTTGGCGTCCGCAATGGCCGAGGTTGCCTTGTCGAAGCCATAGCGGATAGCGACGCGTACGCTTTTGGTGTTGGCCATCTCCTCCCTGATCCGCTCAAAGATCAGGACATTCGCGTCCACCGCCATACCGACAGTCAAGACGAGCCCCGCTATGCCAGGCAAAGTGAGGGCAGCTCCGAACAAAGCCAGAACCGCCATCAGGATCAGCATCGTAAAGAAGAGGCCGATAAGTGCGTTGATTCCGCTTGCACGGTAGTAGATGACGATGAAGATAAGAACCAGAAAAAATCCGAAGAGAAGGGCATTGCGGCCTTGCCGGATGGAGTCGTCTCCCAAGGTCGCCCCCACCGAGCGCTCCTCCAAATACTCCACGCTGGCCGGCAATGCCCCGGAGCGCAAGGTCAACGCCAGCTCATAGGCCTCTTGCTGAGTGAAATAACCGGTAATCTGGCCATTTCGCGTAATGCGCCCCTGGAGGGTCGGTGCTGACTTGACGCGGCCATCGAGGATAATGGCCATCTGCTTTCCGAGATTCTCCTTGGTCAGGCGCCCGAATGCTGTCGATGAGGCCGGCTTGATGGTGAATTCGATATCCGGCTTGCCGTACTGGTCCGCTCCAACGTGGGCACTCTCGAGATCGCGACCCGATGCCGGAACATTGCCCTCAAGGCGATAATAGCCAGGGCTCGAACGATCTCCCAAGGCGGGGAGAGCCCCCGGGAGGATCACGGAGCCGTCGGGACAAACATATTTCTCTTTCTGATCCGCCGGGTCCGAATCGGGACAACCCGCGGGAAACTTTGCCATGAGGGTTTCCTTCGTGGGAGCTTCCTCGATGACGATTCGGAACTCCAACTCGGCAACTTTCCCAATGACGCGCTTTGCCTGGTCGGGGTCTTTCAATCCGGGCAGTTGGATCAGGATGCGATGGCCTGTGAGTCCTTGCCTTTGGATATTCGGCTCCGCGACCCCCAGTTGGTCGATCCGGTTGCGAAGCGTTTCCATGACTTGGGAGAAGGCATCTTCCTCGATCTTGGACACATAGCTCGGTTCCGCTCTCACGGTTAAGTAATAGGCGCGATCTCTGGAGAAGCTCGATATGGTGAAGCTCCTGCCAAGATAGGCTGAGAGAGGAGTGTTGGCATTTGTCCGTTCTTCGGATCTCAAGAACTTGATCTGAATGGTATTTTCGACCTTCCGAACGCTCTGGTAGGGAACGTTGTCGCTGCTCAGGCGAGCCTTGATGTCGTTGACAAGGCCTTCTAGCTCTTTGTCGAGGACTTCATCGGTCCGCACCTTGAGGAGCAGATACATTCCTCCCTGGAGATCGAGTCCGAGGCGCAAAGAGTTTTCCTGGAGCTGCTGGTACAGGTCGGGATCGGTTTCCTGGAGTTTTTCAAATTCTTGGCGGCTGTACGAAAGCGATCAACGGTTGGCTTCAGGACGTAAAGGCAAGCCACCAGAAGCGCAAGGATCAAGGCAAGGTAGATCTTCAGGTCTTGCTTCATGAGGGATGGGACTCCGGAGGAAGTACAGTCAGTTATTGGGCTTGTCGAGCTTCGTCGCCACGGCGGATCGGTTAATTTGGACCGTGGTCTTGTCCGCGATTCTAAGCTTGATGATCTTGTCGTTCAGCCCCTGAATCGCGCCGTGAAGCCCGCCATTGGTCACCACCTTATCCCCTTTCTTGAGTGCCTCGAGCATTTGGTCGTGCTGTTTGCGCTCCTTGACCTGGGGGCGGATGAGCAAAAAGTAGAAAATGCCGAAAACCACGAAGATTGGCAACAGTTGTTCGATAACGCTGCCGCCTCCGCTTCCCGATTGGGCCATGGCGAAGTAGAGCGGTGAAAGGTTGGGCATTGTCGGTTCCTCAAGAAAAAGGGATAAACTCCCGCTGCGGATGATTTGCGATGATGGCGGATGCCGCGGTCGCCTTTTGGGGAGAATCTTCACGAGTTTGAAGATCTCACCGCTCCAAGGGGTGTTTGAGGGCCAGGCGGAGTGGAAGACTCGATCTAGTTGTCAAACGCCAGCGCTCTCAGGATCAGTTTCCATGGGGCTCCGCGAGCCTGGGAACCAGATCTTCGTAAAACCGTGAAAAACAACCTTCCTCTATAGCCGCTCGCACCCTTTTCATCAAGCGGAGATAGAAGAAAAGATTGTGCGTTGTGAGGAGGATGGCCGCCAAAATCTCCTTGCTCATGAAGAGATGGCGGAGGTAGGCCCGGCTGAATCTCTGGCACGTAGAACAATCGCAAAAGGGTTCCAGAGGCGCCTCATCCCGCTTGAAGCGGCTATTCTTGATATTGAGACGACCCTCCAGTGTGTAGGCAGCCCCGTTCCGGCCCAATCTTGTGGGCAAGACGCAGTCAAACAGATCCACGCCTCTGGCAACGGATTCCAGGATGTCGATGGGCCGGCCCACACCCATCAGATACCGGGGCTTCGAAACAGCCATTTCAGGAACGAGCCATTCAAGGGTACGCAACATCAATTCCGGAGGCTCTCCCACCGACAGCCCCCCAATGGCATAGCCGGGAAGATCAAGTTTCAAGAGATCCTCAAGGCTTCTGAGCCGCTCGTTGCGGTACACGCTCCCCTGCACGATGGCGAACAGGAATTGGGACTCGTTCCCCGATTCCGCCAGAGCCTCGAAGGCCGCCTTCGAGCGCCAAGCCCAGTCCGTCGTCCTTGCCACCGCTGACTGCGCCTGCTCTTCCGAGCAGGGATAGGGAGGGCATTCGTCGAGCACCATGGCGATATCCGAACCCAGATCACGCTGGATCTCCACGGAGAGCTCGGGCGTCAAAAGGTGGCGAGAGCCATCGATGTGAGAGCGGAAAAGCGCCCCTTCGTCGCTTAGCTGGAGCAGGCTTCGGTGGGAAAAAACCTGATACCCGCCGCTATCCGTGAGGATCGAGCCACTCCAGCCCATGAACCGGTGGAGACCCCCCAACTCCCTAATCAGCCGATGACCGGGCCTTAGGTAGAGATGATAAGTGTTGCAGACAATTTGTCGCGCCCCCAATTCCTCGACGATCCCGGGATCCATCGCCTTGACGCTCGCCGCGGTACCCACCGGCATGAACGCCGGGGTCTCCACAATTCCATGACCCGTATGGAGCCGCCCGCGCCGGGCGCCCGAAGAATTTGCCAGAAGCTCGAAAACATCCGTTCGGCGCCGATCATCCGAACAATACCGCGAAGCATACAAAGTGCGGGTGGGGAACTCGTTGCTTTTCATTGCAACGGGTTCTTGCGCGCTTCCTGGCGAGGTCCAGGAGCAGCGCTCCTGGCGGAGGTCCGGAGCCGGAGCTTCCGCCAGGGGCCGGGACCGGAGGCCCTGGCGCTGTGCCCAAAATTCACTGGGGGATCGGTCCGTCATGATGATCCTGGTCTCCGCTGCTGCTACGATACAGCTTCCAGGTTGACACTTTGTTGGAAGCGAACATAGCAATTGAGTGCGGCGAGGACGAATGCCCGAGCGGGCAGATCACGAATCGGGACCTATCAAATTGTCGTGTTTTTGCTTTACAATTTTCTTCGCCGAAACGGTGGCACCGGCATCTTGCCGGTGTAGCGCCCTCCGGGCTGCACGGAGCCGGGAAGGAGGCCCGCCCCAGCGGTGATGCTGTCAACCGGATCTGATAGGTCCCCACGAATCGCCCCTTGACATCC
>JAJRTK010000451.1 GCA_024278345.1 bacterium
CGTTTTACCTGGTGGGGCAAGTTGCCCGGAGCTCCCCGGCGGTCTACGGGGAGCTCCGGAAGTTTGGAAACCTGGAGATCTCCGCCCACTCCAGCGATGGACGGCACTACCGGCCCGGCGGTATCTCCGGTGCCGCCGCGGTAACACAAGACGTTCGCGGTGCCGAACGACTCCTGGAGCAGCCCAACTACCCCGCAGGCCGGCCCTGGCTTGCATCCATGCGGACCGAAGGCTGGGCGTCCGACGAGAGTACCGGAAAGGCCTGGCAAGGGCTTCACCATGCCGGCGTCGGGCTCGTCCTCGATCACAGCGCCGATCTCTTGATCCCAGGCGACTGGGGAACGGCGCCCAGGGCCTGGTTCCAGGCCGACGCGAGGCGAAGGATCTTTGTCCCCCTCTTCGAGGGGAGCGTCACGACCCACGTAGATGATTTCCGGCTTCCTTCCCGCTTGGCGCTGGACGTGGCCTCCTTGGCGTCACCACAGCCGGATCCCTGTTGCAACGCTCTGGTGACCTACGAACTTTATACCCGGTACGTCGAAGACTGGCACGAAGTTTTCGGACGGCTGGCCACCGTGGGCGGGTTGACCGAGGTCTGGCTCTGGCATCCCTCCACGCCGGACTGGAAGGGGGGCTTCGACGAAATGCGAAAATCCCTCTCCCAGTGGGCGGCGGACAAGTCGAACCTCTTTGTCCGGGGAGATGTTCTGGCCACTTGGCGGGCCAACCGGGAGCGGTTTCGGGTCCAACCGGAGCGAACCGATGAGCTAGAGCTTGTAGGGTTGAAGCTGTGGCCGCCGGCGGAGAAGCTGTTCCCCTTGCCTCCCAACGCCCCGGCGGAGGCCGGGACCGTAGGCTTCTGGGTCCTGGGGCCCGCGACTCTCGATGGCTGGGAAAGCACCAGACATCGGGATCCCCTGGGCCGCGTGGTGACGGTTCTGACCAGGGCAACCCAGGAGTCCCGGCCATGAGCCGCCTTCCGATGGACCGCTCCCCCACGGGAGGCCGGCAAATGACCTCCAGGAGGCTTCTCTTTTTCGGGATCACGGGCGCCCTGGTTTTCCTGGCCGTCACCTTTCTGGCACTCCGCGCCGGGCGCCCGCAGGCACCGGAGCCTCGAGGCGTGCCACTCCAGCCCCTTCCCGATAACAAGCCTCTTCCGGCAAACGAAGAGGCCACACGGTGTTTCTTGAGAACCCGCGCCGCCTTTCTTGCCGGGGAACCGGGTGCGACGGTGGAAGAGACCCGGCGGCGCCTTGAAGGGGTTTGGACGCAGTGGCCGGGCTCCATGGCGGCGGCGCGGGGGCGGATCTTCGATCTGGAGACCCTCTCCAGGTTCCCGGAGGCCCGGCGTCGAGCAGATCAAGGGGCCGGTGACTCCCCGGACGGCTCGGCGAATCGACGGGAAGCCTTGGAAGCGGGGTGGCTTGCGGCTGAAGGGGCGGATCCCGCCGGCCCGCCCGACAGTTCCACGATCCGCGGTCGGGGATCTCCAGGGTTCGACGCTGAAGAGTGCCTTCCGCCGAAGAGCCGGCGGGGAGCCGCTACCTCGTCCAAATCCGGGACGACACCGGCCATCCCGCGCCCCCTTTCCGTCCGGCGCAAGGCCTTCCTGGAAAGCGCCCTATCCTTTCCCATAACCTACTTCTCCATGGAGCTCCAGGCCGCCAGCCTGGCAGTGGCCCGGCGGCAAATCGAAGCTCTGGCGAAAGGTGGCCACGAACGAGAGGCCTGGGAAACCTGCCTGGCTCTACGCTGGAAAGCTCCTCGGCTGAACACCATCGCGGCTCCGTGCCGGGAACTTGGCGGGAAACTGGCGCCCGAATCCTGGTCCTGGAGCTGGCCGGGAACCGCTTTCGGTCTCGACGCCATCTTGACACGCTACAGGGAAAACCCCTATGACCCCAGAGTGCTGGCGAATCTTGCCTTCGAGATCCAAAAGGCGGGATGGACCGATCTTGCATCCCGCTTGCAAGATGAGCTCTTGGAGCTGGATCCCAAGGAGGCGACGGCACTCGACGAGCGCCTTTCCAAGCTCTCGCCCCCGGACTACCCGGGTTTTCCCCTCTTCGATTGAGGCATCAACAAGATCCCCATGACCCGCGCCCTTACCCGAAAAACCGCGCTCCGTCTGTCGTCGGCGCTTCTGGCCACGGTCGTCTTCCTTCTGGTGGCGGAAATCGGCTCCTTCGCCATCTTGGCGATCTGGCCCGATCTCATCCCCAAACGGCCTCGGGCCCCTCGGTCAGTCCTGATCTCGCGGGACGAGCACCACGAGCGCGAAAAACCCAGGTTCCGCCAGAGGATCGTCTGCATCGGCGATTCCTGCACCTACGGCCTGGGCGTGAAGGCCCGCGAGGCCTGGCCAGCCCGCCTGGAAGAGCTCCTGAACCGGAACCGGGGCTACCGTGCGTACGAGGTGATCAACCTCGGCCTCTCCGGCCAAAGCAGCCAGGACGGGCTGGCACGGCTTCGACAGGCCGCCCTGAAGTTTGAGCCGGACCTTGTGATTGCCAGCTTTGGTCACAACGACAAGTGGCGCTCGGTCATCAGCGACCGGGAGAAGGCGCGGCGGGCCGGGACTCTTCTTTACCGGGGAAGCGTGGGGCTCTCCAGGTTCTTGCGGCGGAGCTCTCTCTTCGAGCTTCTCCAGGCCATGCTGGCGCCGTTCCAGGCCAGCTTTCGGAGCCGCTTCGGCCGGATGGAGGTTCGGTACCGCGTGCCACTTCACCAGTACCGGGAGAACCTTGCGGCCCTTGCCTGGGAAAGCGAGAGATCCGGTTCGAAAATCGCCTTTCTTGACCTGGTGGAAAACCCTGCCATGGCGGCTCTGACGAAGCTGGGAGCCGCAGCCTATCTGGAGGGCGACGCGGCGGAGGCCTTCCGGCTCCTCCAGAGGCTGTCGAAGATCCCCGGCGTCTACCAGCCCCGGCCCTTCCATTTTCTGGCTCTGGCGGCGGCCCGGCTTGATCGTGAAAAGCTTGCGGCCGCGGCCGCCGAGAAAGCGCGGCGCTTCGCCCACGTCTTTCCCTATTTTCGGGAGCTGGACCTGCCCCCGGGCCGCATCCGCGTGGTGGGTCACCTGGACGGCCGGATCCTGGGCCGCGAGGACTGGTTCGATATCCATTCCCGTTACCGAGAAGCCATGCGCCAAGTGGCGAAGGAGCTGGAGATCCCTCTGGTGGACGCCTGGGATGCTGGTCTTGAGGCAGCAGATTTCTACGATTACTGCCACCCTGTGGCTATGGGCCACGAGAAGCTGGCCCGGCTCCTTGCGCCGGTGATCCGCAAGCTCCTCCACCACGGTAAGCTGGTGACTGTGCCCCGTTGACCCTGCGGGCGTTGGTCATCGTACCGGCCAGGAGCCAGACAGGGGTGGCGCAATCGCCCTCGACTGCGATGGAATGGCCTTTTGCGCATCGTGAGGAATCCGTTGGCACCCGGTCTTCGGGGCGACCGATGGCAACAGGGGTGAAAATGGCGGACGGCGGCGGACGGATTGCCGCCGACGGGAGCGGAAGGCAACAAGAGAAAAGAGTGGTGTGGGGAGCCAGGCCTTAGCGGGGAAGGACCTCCGAATCCCAGGATCCCATGGCGTTGATCAGACGAAACTTTTTGAAGCGATGCAGATCCTTGGCGTCGATTGGAGCTTCCTGGATGGCCCCTTGATCCAGAAGCCTGGCTCGGTGGGGTCCGGGAAGCAGGGGATTGTCTGGCGTGATCCATTGAACGCCGTCGAAACAGAGGATATTGGCGACCGAACTATCGGTAATCCGTCCGTTTTTGACAATGAGGACGTCGTCGCAATCGCCCCGTTTTTCGAAGAGCTCGCGAATTTCTGAGCGATTCGTGTATTTGAGTGGATACTCGATGTCATGGCCATCGACGAGTTTCAGCGTCTCGATCTTTCGTGGGGCGTATGGGTGGAACTCCAGGTGATAGCCCTTCTTTCCGTAAAGAAAACGGAGCATGGTGAGCCCCTTGGCGTGCTCCGGGGGAACAGTGATGATCTCTGTTAACGGGTAGGCCACGTCCGTCCCGAAAACCCTGGAAAAAGAGTGGTCGAGTCGGCTCTGGTGGAACTTCAGGTGCCTTGGTCGCCCCTCCTGAATGGCGATGGTTTCAACGAGTGGGAAGGTGGTTTCAACGAGTGGGAACATAGACCTTGTCCAGCATTTCCTGGTATTCGTCTGCGGCCCGGCTCCTTGATGTGATGCCTCCGCCGCTTCGGAACCACCATTTTCCGTTGTTTTTCTCAATGAACCGTATGTTGACCGCGCTGTTGAGATCGCGACCGTCGAAGATGCCGAAGACGCCGGTGAAATAGCCTCTGTGGAGTTTTTCTGCCTTCCGAATGATCTCCAGGGTCTTTTTTTTTGGCGCGCCGCTGATGGAGCCGGCTGGGAGCAAGTCGATCAAGAGATGGCCCACCCGCGTGCGCCAATCTGGCGGGAGATCTCCTCGGATTTCCGAGCTCACCTGGAGCAGACTTTTGCGATTCGTCCGGATTTTGGTAACGAACCGAAACCGGGTGACCTCGATGTTCCTGGAAACGACGGCTAGATCGTTCCGGATGAGATCGACGATGGTGTTATGCTCCCACTCTTCCTTTTGGTTCTCCATGAGCAACTGCCGGGCGCCGGGGAGATCGGCGTCGATGGTGCCCTTCATGGGATAGGAGTAGATGGTGTCCGCGGAAGTCCTCACGAAGCATTCCGGAGAAAAGACCACGAATTGGTCTCGGAAATAGAGCTTGTAAGGTGCCTGGGCAACGTGAAAAAGCTGGAGAAGAGAAGAGTCGAGGTCGATTTCCGTGGGAAAGGTCAGGTTCAAAAGATAGCTGTTCCCCGCCAGAATCTGCTCCATGACGAGGTGGAAGGCTTGAGCGTATCGCTCGTAAGGCATGGGTGAAAGGCGGAGGCGGGTCTTCCCTGCGACCGCAGCCGGAAGGGGGTAGTTTCTGGATCCGCAGAGGAAGTAGAGCACCTCGCGGCGCCGGGGATCGGGAAGATCCTCCAAAGGAGATAAAAACAGGTTTTCCATCTCGAAATCGACCAGGAAGAGGAAAGGCCGCCCCGTTTCCCCCCAATCGTTGGCCCGATGGATGAACTCTTCTCTTTTCACGTGAGCTCGATGAAGTTCCGCACGATCCGCGATCCAAGCGGAGTCATGTGTGATTCGGGATGAAACTGTACGCCGAAGACCGGGAGGGCCCGGTGGGAGATGGACATGACGACGTTCTTCCTGGAAACCGCCGTAATTTCGAGCTCCGTGGGAAACCCATCCGCCGCGATGGCCCAGGAATGGTACAGGCCCGCGTCGAACGACCAGGGCAAATTCCTGAAGATCGGGCACTCCCCTAGCCTGTTGATCCCCTGCGCCTCTCCATGCACCACGGGCCGAAGGTGAACGAGGCTGGCGCCAAAATGGCAACCCATGGCCTGGTGGCCCAAACAGACGCCCAGGATCGGTCGCGAGGCATGGAACCGGTCAAGAAGGTCAAAAAGAATGGGATAGTCTCTGGGCAGTCCCGGCCCGGGAGAGATGATGATCTTCCCGAAATCGGCTAGCCTGGCGAGGTTCAGAGTTTCGCTCCTGAGGACCTTCACACGAACCCCATCGAATCTTCGCAACAGGTCCACCAAATTGTAGGTGAACGAATCGTCGTTATCCACAAGGGCAAGCTTCACGGTTTTCATGGAGAGAAGATCTTTTCGATTCCGTGGAAAAGGAGGGCTGAAGCTTTGGAGATTCGCGGCGAGCTGGCCGGTGGTCTCCTTCCGGTGGGGGTCGTTTAAGCCGCGGTGGCGCTTTCTTTTTCTTTTCCGAAGCTCAGGGTGTCCATGGGACAGACAGTGACGCAGATCCCGCAGCCGATGCAGGAGCTATTGCTGTTGTCCAGGGTCTCCTGCTTGAGGGCGAAGTTCATGACGTCAATCCCCACCTGGCAGTAGCGAGAGCACTCGCCACAGGCGATGCACTTGTCGTTGGCCTCGATCTTGAACTGGCCGACGCCCAGCTTGGACCAAAGCCCGCTCCAGAAGTGCATCATCTTGGCCAGGGGGCACCAATAGCGGCACCAGATTTTTCCGCCCAGGAAGGGGTAGAGGGTGACGGGGATGATGCCCACGAGCCAGACATCCGCGACGATGCGGTAGAGGTGGAGGGCCTTTTCAGATGGGCTCTGAAGCCAAACGTAGGTGTCCCGCGCCAGGACGGCCCCGGTAATCGTCACGGCCAGGACCAGGACGAGGCTTCCCATCCATTCCACGCGGACGGAGCGATCGCCCTTGGGGGCCAGGTGGCGCCAACGGTCGCCCAGGGTTTCGGCAAGCCCCCCGCAACCGCAGATCCAGGAACAATAGCGTTTTCCGTGCCAGATGGCCAGGGTGGGGATCAGGACGAAGCTCAAGACCGCGCCCCAGACGACCCAGATGGTGTGGGGATTGTAGAAGAAGGTGTAGAAGAAGAGGGGCCAGGCGTAGACGAGGCCGTAGGAGCGCCAGGCGGCGCCCGCGAAGTTGGGGTCCGTGGCGAGTTTTTCCCCGACCCACTGGTAATGGACAGCCCACTGGAAGAGGAACTCCGGAATGATGAAGAAGAAGATCCACTGGAACGCCAGGAGGGAGACGTAGCGCCAGATCTGGAAGCGGTCGTTGCGGTGGAAGCCCCATCGCTTCATGGCCTGGAGGCCGAAGATGGTCATAAGGCCGGTGTAGAGGACGGTGTACCAGAAGGACCAGGGCCGACCGCCGAAAGAGAGGGCATGGTAGCCCCAGCCGGTGAAGGGCCAGAACTCTTCTCCCTTGCCTACTTTGGCTCCGTAGACGGTGTAACAGATGAGGAAGGCGAAGGCGAGCCAGGCATATCGGTCGCCCTTCTTGAAGCCAAGGATCATGAGGAGGGTCATCCCGCCGGCGATGGTAAGGAGTGCCAGGAGATCGGCGCGGCCCTGGAGGGCTGCGAAGAGATCGGTGGCACCGGTGGATGCGCTGGAGAGAGCGGCGTGGAGCCATCCCGCGGCGCCGAGGGTACCGACGACCAGGGCAAGTGCCAGAAGGAGGCTTCCCGGCCAGTCGTTCTCCAGGCGGACGCCCACGGATCGCAGGAAGCCCACGGGCATTTCGGCGCCGATGAGGATGAAGGCATGGTGGCAGGGAATGGTTTTCTCGGTCCCGTCCTCCATGCGAATATGGGCTTCGCGGCTTTGGAACGACAAAACGTTGGAACCGTAAAGGACCTGGATGCGCCCTTTTTCCAGGGCGCCGCGGAGCTTGCGCCGGTTCTCTTTGAAAAGCCTGGAAAACTCGTGTTTGCGGTACGAGAGGATGACGCGGTTTTGCTCGCAGAGGACGAGAGCGGCCTCAACGGCGCTATTGCCGCCGCCCACCACAAGGATCTCTTTCTCTTTGTAGTGACCGGGGGTATAGAGCCGGTGGTAGACGTTTTCGTTCTCTTCTCCGGGGACTCCGAGCTTTCGTGGGTTGCCTCGCTGGCCGATGGCCAGGATAACGCGTTTGGCCTGGAAGGTCTCGCCGCCGGCCTGGATCTCAAAGTGGCCTCCGTCGGGGCGGATGGTCTCTACGGGCGTCTCTTCCCGGACGTCGAGGTGGTTTTCCTGGATAATCCGGCGCCACCGGGCGATAAGATCTTCTTTGGTGGAGCCCTCCAGCCAGAGCTTCCCCTTGACGGGCTTGCCCTCAGGTTCGGCGTAGACCCATTTTCCTTCCGGGAAACTTTCGATGGTGCTGGCAATTTTGTTCTTTTCCATGAGAAGAGACCGGAGTCCGCGCTCCCTGGCCTGGAGCGCGGCGTTGAGGCCGGCGGCACCGGCTCCCACGATCAAGAGGTCGTAAGCCCCCGCCTTGGTGCTCCTGGCGTCGGAGAGCGCCGCGATATGCTCCACGACTTCGTATCCCTGCTCCATGGCCAGCTTAATGACGGGAGCACCGGCCAGATCCCCTATGATGTAGAGTCCCGGAACATTGCTCTGGAAATGCTTGTCCACCACGGGGCGACTGGTGCTTCCCGAGCTGGAACGTAAGACGGAGTCCAGAGCGTTTTTTATGTTTGGAATCGTCACGGTTCCTCCTCAAATCAGCGCCGGCAGCAGGGTCGGACAAGAGTCTATGGAGATCAACTGACAACGAGGCCGGCACCTGGCCATAAGAACACACTTCGCGGAGAAACATTCCGCGAAAGATGTGGAACCGAGGCGTTTCCGACGCGTTCCGGCTAATCGACGCGCATGGCCCGGACCGCAGCCCCCAGGATCGCCGTATTCTCTTCCAGGATGACTTTCACGGGAATCGTCGTGAGCAGTTGGCGAAACCGACCCTTCTCCAAGAACCCGGCCAGAAACCTTCTATGGCGGAGGGCTGGCAGAATCTTGGGGGGGATGCCTCCGCCCAAAAAGACGCCACCCAAGGCCAAGTTCGTCAGGGCGAGGTTCCCCACGACCGCGCCCAAAAGCTCCACGAAGAGGTGCAAGGCGCTGCGGCAAAGAGCGCATCGACCAGCAAGCGCGGCCTCACTAATGGCCGCCGCGGGATCGGCTGCCTTCAGACAAGGCAGATCTTCCTGAAGCTCCGATGGCGAACCGGTTTGCCGGAGAAACTCGTAGATGGCCACAAGTCCAGGTCCTGAGACGACGCGTTCTACGCTGACACGGCCAAACCTGCGGCGCAAAAAGTTTAGGAGGGCCACCTCCCGGTGAGTCCTCGGGGCGAAATCGACGTGACCGGCCTCTGAAGGAAATGGCCGGAGCTCTGTGCCGCAGCGGATCATGAGGGCCACACCGAGGCCAGTGCCCGGCGCCACAAGAACGGCATTGCCCTTTGGCGGCGAGCTCGCCCCCCTCTGGATTGTTTCGAGCTGCTCCGGCAACAACCAAGCGAGGCCCTCTCCCGTGGCCACAAGATCATTGACAAGCTCCACCGCGGGGATCCGGGCAGACCGAGAAATCTGTTCTGAATCCAAAATCCACGGGAGTTGAGTCACTTCCGCACGCCCGCCGAGGACCGGGCCAGCGGCTCCGATACAGGCGGATTCTATCTTCGGTGATTTTTTTTTCAAGAACTTTTTCAACAATTCTGGAAAATTTTCATATTCGCGGTTCAAGAAAGAGGAGAATCGCATGAGCTTTGGTCGGTCATCGTGCTTTGTGAAAAGGCCCAATCTAGTGTTGGTACCGCCGATATCTCCGGCGAGGAACCATCCTTCTCCGAGTCTTCTATCGATCATTTCCCTGCGTCTCCCGTCAGTCGATTTCTCTACGGAATACCACCAGAACGAGGTAGATCCAACAGGGAAAAACCTTGCAAAAGCCGCATAATTCTGGTACCGTCCCCTGGAACAGACGGTTGCAAATTGGGTTTGAGAAAAGTAGTCCTTTTGGGTTCTGAAGGGATATCCAGCCCAAGGCGAAATGAGCGGTTAGGAAGCTCGGTCGTGGATCGACATCGGGAATATAGCTCTCTACCACGATCGGACTCGAACGAAGTGAGGCGTAAACCATGAAGCAGTCCTCAACTGAGGGAACCTGTGGCAAGAACCGGAGGTTCGGTCACTCGATTCTGGCACTTCTGTGCGCCCTGCTGGGAACAACGCTCATGGTGGCCACGCCGGCGCTTGCTGGGAACCGGGTCCGCGTTAAGTCAAAGACGGCCTGGCTCCATCTTGAAGCGTCCAAGAGAGCCGATGTCAAGGGGATTGTGATCAAGGGGCGATTTCTATACATCCACGAAACGGCGGACAAGTGGCTTCTAGTCGGGCTCAAGCCTAAGTTGGATGAAAGTGCCGATCAGGTTGAAGGGTGGGTCGATCCGGAGGACGGTCGCGATCACGTGGAAATTATCGGCTGGATCCAGAAATCGAAGGTAACGGACGTTGGGGACGATGAGACTTCGCCGGTGGCGGAAGAGCTTCCGCCGCTAGAGCGCACGCCGCGGATCGCCAAGCAAACGGCCCCGATCTACCCGCTCGGCGCCCGGCGTAACCGGATTGAAGGGCGAGTAACTCTCAAGGCCGACGTCAGCGAAAAGGGGAAGGTCAATGAGGTGTTTGTGCTCGATGGAATTGGACATGGTTGTAACAGAGCGGCCATCGAGGCTCTGAGGAAGTGGGGCTTCCAGCCTGGGATCCGAGAGGGGAAAGCATCTGTTGCAACAGTGGTCTTGACGATCACCTTCGCCCTCCAATAACCGCGGGTTATGGATAAACTCACCCTTGCTGCCGATGCTGCATTATCAAGCCTCATCGCCCTCTTCGACGGTGCCGAACCGATCTCGCACCTTTGCGGGCAGGTGTCGGGGCAGCTTCGCTTCCAGAAGCGTCCAGCGATTCATGGCAAGCTCGGAAAAAAACTGCACCCCATGCTCCTTGACGCACTTGCCAGTCAAGGAATTGAAGAACTCTATATTCATCAAACAGAGGCCATCAGTTGCATCCTGGGCGGCTTGGACACGCTAGTTTCCAGCCCTACCGCGAGTGGGAAGACGCTCTGCTACAACCTCCCGGTGCTCCATTCCATCATGGAAAACCGAGACACGCGGGCTCTCTACCTCTTTCCCCTCAAGGCTCTTGCCCGAGATCAACTCCGGAGCCTTCGTGAGCTTGGCGACGTACTCTTTCCCCCCATTCATGCAGCGGTCTACGACGGAGACACCCCACAAGCTGAACGAAAGCGCCTGCGCTCCAAGCCGCCCCAGATCCTCCTCACGAATCCCGACATGCTCCACTTCGGGCTACTTCCCCACCACGCCGCCAGTTGGGCCAGCTTTTTTTCTCAATTGCGATATGTGATCCTCGACGAAGTCCATACCTACCGAGGCATCTTCGGAGCCCACATGGCTCATCTGATTCGGCGCCTTTTGCGGGTTGCTCGGCGCCACGGAGCCAATCCTCTCTTCGTGCTCTCCTCGGCGACCATCGGCAACCCCCAAGATCTGGCCCTGAAGTTGACGGGTCGCGAAGCGCGGATCATCGATCACATCGGTTCGCCCTCCCCAGGCACTCGACTCTTCGTTCTCAACCCGGATCTCAGTCCCGCGACGGTTGCTTCGACTCTGACCATCGCCTGCATCCGGGCAGGCTACAAGACCATCGTCTTCACCAAGGCCCGGAAAACAACGGAGCTTCTCTACACCTGGATCAGCCAAAGTGCTCCGGAGCTCGCCAGCCGGATCAGCTCCTACCGGTCGGGTTTTCTCCCCGAGGAGAGGCGCCTGATTGAAAAGCGTCTTTTTTCTGGCGAGCTCGATGCCGTGATCTCGACTTCGGCACTGGAAGTGGGCATCGATATCGGCGGCCTGGATGCGTGTATCCTGGTGGGCTACCCCGGCAGCATTACAGCCACGTTCCAGCGTGCTGGCCGAGTGGGTCGCGGAACAGAAGAGGGGCTCGTCTTCCTGATCTCTGGCAAGGACGCCCTCGATCAGTATTTTGCACGCAACCCCGAAGAGCTACTCCGCCGCGGCTTCGAGCATGCCGTCCTCGATCCAGCTCAAGAAGAGGTCATGCGAGGACACCTGCTCTCCGCGGCAGCGGAGCAGCCGTTGGCTCTGACGTCGCAAGAAGGAAGATCGCCACGCTCTCACCGGCGGACTTCCCACACCGCCGAAGGGCTTAACAGTCCCGTGAAGGACCTTCTGGGTTTAGAGAGTGCGGAACAGGAATACGATGGCCTGCCCGTCATGCCCATCCTCCAAGAGCTTCTGAGGGAAGGCCGGCTCGATCCGGCCTACCGCCGGAACGAGAGTCTCCTCTTTTCCAAGGAGCGCTATCCCCACAAGGAGGTTGACATGCGGGCCACGGGCGACACCTTCACAATCTTCGACAGCCGACGGGACCGGGTGGTGGGGCACCTCTCCGGGGGGAAGGTCTTCACCGAGGGTCACGCTGGCGCCGTCTATCTCCACCACGGCCAATCCTACCTGGTGGACGAGCTCGACGAAGAAAGCCGGACCATTCGGGTGCATCAAGAGACCCTTCCCTACTACACTCAAACCCTCTCCAACAAGGAGACGGAGATCCTCGAGATCCAACGGAGCCGGCCTTTGGGAAATGTTCTGGCCCGGTATGGGAAGCTCCGGGTCACGACAGAGATCCATGCCTACCAAAAGCGCCGCGTTCGGGGACAAGAACTCTTGAGCACCCACGCCCTCGAACTGCCTCCTTTGGTTCTTCACACCCAAGGCCTCTGGTGGGAAATCGACGACGAGCTTGGGACGAGTCTCGTCAGAGCGGGCAAGCATCTCATGGGCTCTCTCCACGCCGTAGAGCACTGCACCATCGGCCTCATGCCCCTTTTTGTCTTGTGTGATCGACTGGATCTAGGCGGCATTTGTTTCCCCGAGCATGGCCAAACCCACCGCGCCAGCATCTTCATTTACGACGGGCATTCAGCAGGCATGGGCCTCGCGAAACGGGGCTGGGAACTGGGCGAACAGCTCCTCCTCCACGTCCTCCGAGTGATTTCTGGATGCCCCTGTGCCGATGGCTGCCCTTCCTGCATCCAAGCTCCGCGCTGTGGCTCGGGAAACAAGCCCCTTGACAAATCCGGGGCCGTCCTGCTCCTGGAGCTGATGCTCGACCGGCGGCCACTTGCTCTTGAAAACCCCATTTCTCATCCCGGTCTACTGGAAACAGGAGAAAAACCCGCCATGGAAGAACCTCCCCCACAGGAATCCCCCCGCATCCTAGTCTTCGACCTCGAAACGCGCCGTTCCGCCCAGGAAGTGGGCGGCTGGCACAACGCCCACTTGATGCGGCTGGCCGTCGGTGTGATCTACGACGTTGTCAGGGAAGAATACCGCGTTTTCGAGGAAGACCAGGTGGAAGATCTCTTAGACCTTCTCCGCAACGGAGAGCTCATTATTGGATTCAACCTCTTGGCCTTCGACTACAAGGTACTGCGTGCCTACACCCCAGACGATCTTTGCAAGCTCCCCACGCTCGATCTGCTGGTGGAGCTCAAAAAGCGATGTGGCCACCGCATCGGGCTTGGGGCGATGTGCCGGGAAAACCTTGGCGTCCCCAAGTCCGCGGACGGCCTTCAGTCCCTGGAGTGGTTCCGCCAAGGCCAACTGGAAAAGGTCATTGAATACTGTAAGAAAGATGTCGAGCTCACCTGGCGTCTTTTCCGCGAGGGACAATCCGAAGGAAGTCTCCGGATCCCCGGCCGCGGCAAACGTGGCTCGCGAAGCGTGAAGATAAGATGGGACCTCGGCGGCCTTCTCCGAGCCCGTAAGGGTACTTAGAGCCCGCAAAAACATGAACTCCTGTCCTGAATAGTCGAGGCCGCCGGTGATCAGGGCACCTGGGCAGATTAAGGCTGGAAGTCATATTTTTGCAGGCATTGAACAGTCGTGCCGCAGCCAGGTTTTCGAGCAGATCACGGCTCTGGGAAACGAATAAGGCTCCAGGAGCCATGGAAAGGCACGCGGCGGCGGACGGGGTGCATGCACTTTTCCCTCTTCCGGTCCATGAGATAGACTGTTGAGCGAAGCGCCGCTCAAGACAGAAGGACGAGGAACCGATGATGAACGACACCCCGCCGGCTAGACCGACTATCTGGTCCATCGTGTTGAACTGGCTTCCCCCTGGAAAGTCGCTCCGTCTCCAGGCGGGCTTGGCTCTCTTTGCAGGGTTCCTCTTTTGGCTTCAGATCTCCCGTCCGTCGGCGGCCGTATCGTGTTGGTCGGCCTTGGGTGCCCTCCTCTTCTTGGCTTTGAGCTACCCGGATCGATTTTGGGGTTCCATCACGGGGATTTTCGGGTTCGAAGCGGGTATTCTGGCAGGTCTCCTGGTGGGTATCGAGAATCATTCCCTTTGGATCGGTTCGGGTTTCGCGGGCTGCCTGGGACTCACGGCACTCACCCACCGGTTTCGATGGTACTCCCGTGGGTCGGGCGAAGGAGAAAATGGCATCGAGCCTCAAGTCATGGCCCGAGAAGTCGGGCTTGGCGCAGCTGCCGGTTCTCTGGCGGCCACGTTGCTGACCGGCGAAGTGCTCCGTCTCTATCTCCTTGCCGCTCTCTTGGTGGCGGGTCGAGTTTTGATGGACAAAAAGGAATAAAGAAAGCCAAGCGGGTCGGGTATCCACGCAAGGCGGGACATTCCCGGGACTGTGGAATCGAAAGCGTTCGGGCAACGCCTCGCTGTCGCTTGGCGGTCGTCCGGGGATTCCATCCCCCGTCCCCTGGCAGGGCATCGCCCTGCACCCACCAGGGAGTTACCTCCCTGGACCCACGTTTTTGTACGCTCCGCGTCTTTTTTGGGTTTTGTTGCGTGTCCCGGCTTAGGTGGATACCCAGCGGGTCCACCAGCGCCACAATGATCCATTTCCCCTGAAAGATTGACATTTCCATAGATTCAAGCCATGATCTTGCATGGAATAGGATCTATCGATCTGCCAGGTTCAAAGGCCCTGCGTTGCGATGAAGTGGGGTCTAACAGCCGTCAGGGCAATAGCTGGCCAGGCCTTTTGGCACGGTTTGATCCAGACCACGGATCGGATGGATGTGATTGATCCGGCCCCCCAAGAATTGGGGGGGCCCCCAGGCTGTATTGGTAAGGATGAGGCATGAGTCTCCAAGGCTTCACGGAAGAAAAGGCGATCGCCGTTGCATTCAGGGTGGAATGCCGAACCGAGGGTTCCCGTTTTCTGGCGCTCATGACCCTGCTAAGCCGTCACTTTGCCTTCATCCACACGGCGAAACTCCCCTCGCTGGGCGCAAAGGCAAACATCCGCTTCACCATACGCAACCAGGGCTTCGTGGAGATCGACGGCACAGTGATCACTGTGGAATGCATCAAATTCCAAGGCTTCGGGTTGCGCCTCGACGACATCAGCCGAGGCAAAAACGCGTTGATTGCTTTCCTGGATACCGAAGAAGGAGACCTCCGAGCCGTTCCTCAGGAGGTCCAAGAGCAACGCCAATCCATGCGAATCCCCACGAACCTTCCGGTCTCTATTCTCAGGGGAAGACAGGAGATCACCGGGACTCTTGTGGATATTAGCGAAACCGGCCTCTACCTGGCGACCCAAGGAGGAAAATGGTTTTTTGCACAAACCGTCCGACTCCAGCTCACGATTCCCCTGGACGACGGAAATATCGAGCCCGTCTCGCTGCCGGCCCAAATCATGCGTGTCGATCCGCCCGGTAAAGCGAAGAGAGGACATTCCGGTTGGGGTCTGGGGCTCCGTTTCACCGAAGACAACCGGCTTGCCACAAGTCTAGTGCTCCGCCTTCGCCCAGCGCTTCGTGCCCAACAGGGTAGCGATGCCAAAGCCCGCAAAGGTTTCTGGAAAGACGTTCAACCGACGGCGGCTGGCCGAGCACTACCCTCCGGCACAGGCGGTGAGCGCCCGGCTCTCCCTGGCGGATCGCGCACCCCGGCGCTCCCGAATCCCGTGAATACGTGGGCACGGCCAGCCTTGCCTACCCCCCCGCCCAAAAGCTCCAAGCCCGCGACTCCCGCACTTCCCGATCCAAGCAAGACTTGGGCGCGCCCGGCTTTACCCAGCGGAGCCTCCCAGCAGTCACCGCCCCCAAGGGACGACGAAAGACAACCTTTTCCGGCTCTACCAAGCCAGGTGGGCAGAAGAACACAACCCAACACCAAAGGAAACCGGCCCGCGCTTCCCGCTTCCCACCAGAAACCCGCTGGACAGCGACCACGCCCGGCAACCCGACCCGGCCAAACGCCCCTTCCCGCCCTGCCAAGCCGGGCGGGCGGTGGGCCGCGGCCCAGCAACACCGACTGGAACCGGCCCGCGCTTCCCGCTTCCCACCAGAAACCCGCTGGACAGCGACCACGCCCGGCAACCCGACCCGGCCAAACGCCCCTTCCCGCCCTGCCAAGTAGAATCGAGGAGCCGCGGAAGAAAGAGAACGGCGGTCAATTGGCACTCCCGGCATCGCTGGACGACTGAGGAGAGCCAGATAGGGCCGCGAACTATTCCGCGGTGTCGTACGCTTTCAGGGCGGAAGATTCTGTCCTGGGCGATGACAGGCGAGTGGCGGCGGACGGATTGCCGCCGACGCGAGCGGACTCAACCCAAAGAGAAGAGAGCGTCCGCAACTATTCCCCGGCTGGCTGAGGTTCTGGATCAGGAGGTGACGAAATCGGAATCTTGCCGTTGACGAGAACCAGCGGCAGGATCTCCGACATCTCCCTGACAAACTCAAACTGCATGCCTTCCTTGAAGCTTTCCGATATCTCCACCAGGTCGTTCTCGTTCCGCTTGGGCAAGAGAATCCGAGTGATCCCGGCCCGCTTTGCCGCCAGCACTTTCTCCTTGATTCCGCCCACAGGCAGAATGGCGCCCCGGAGAGTGATTTCGCCGGTCATGGCAATATCGTGACGTACGAGGTTCCCCGTCAGAAGGGAGACAAGGGCCGTAAACATCGTGACGCCAGCAGAAGGCCCATCCTTGGGAATCGCTCCGGCGGGGACGTGAATGTGCAAATCTTGTTCGGCGAAGGTGGCTGGATCGATGTCGAAGTCGAGAGCATTCGTTCGAACGTAAGAGAGGGCCGCCTGCGCCGACTCCTTCATGACATCCCCCAGCTTACCGGTGAGCACGAGCTTGCCACTGCCCCTCATCATCGTGGCCTCGACGAAAAGAATGTCACCGCCAACGGCAGTCCAGGCCAACCCCGTGGCAACACCACTCCTGCTGGTCCGCTCCTTCACCTCGAAGAAGAACTTCTGGGGTCCCAACACGTCCCTCACGAACGGTTCGCCGGCAGTGGTCTTCTCTTGGCATCCTCCCACAATTTCCTTGGCGACGCGGCGGCAAAGGGCGCCAAGGTTTCGCTCCAGGTTCCGAACACCGGCCTCCCGAGTGTATTCCTCGATGACAAGGCGGAGCGCCGAATCTCCGATCTCCAGGTGCTCCTCGGTAATCCCGTGTGCTTCGAGCTGCTTCGGGATCAAGTACCGGAGGGCGATCTCTAGTTTTTCTTCCTCGGTATAACCTGGCAACTCGATGATCTCCATCCGATCACGAAGTGGTCGAGGAACGGTGTCCAGGAGGTTCGCCGTGGTGAGCCACAGAATTCTGGAAAGGTCGTATGGGATCTCCAGATAATGGTCGGTAAAATCGTAATTCTGCTCTGGATCGAGGACCTCCAATAACGCCGATGACGGGTCCCCACGATAGTCACTGCCAACCTTGTCGATTTCGTCCAGCATGAAGACTGGATTGGATGATCCACACTTCTTGAGTCCCTGGAGAATCCTTCCCGGCAGCGCTCCGATGTAGGTCCTGCGATGACCGCGTATCTCGGCCTCATCCCGCATTCCCCCAAGGCTCATCCGAAAGAATTTCCTGTCCATGCTCCTGGCAATCGAGCGTCCAAGTGAAGTCTTTCCCACACCTGGAGGCCCGACAAAGCAAAGTATCGGCCCCTTCATGTCTTCTTTGAGCTTCCGGACGGCCAGGTATTCAAGGATTCGGGTTTTGATCTTTTCAAGGCCGTAGTGGTCTTCGTCAAGGATCTTGCTGGCCTCATTGATGTCAAGCTTGTCGGGAGTCAGCTTGTTCCAAGGAAGATCGAGCAACCAATCGAGATAGGTTCGGGTAACAGAGTACTCCGCAGCGGCTGGATTCATGCTCTTGAGGCGCTTGATCTGCTTTTCGGCCACCTCCTTGGCATCGTCACTCAACGGAGCCTCGGATATGCGCGCCTTGAGATCCTCGATCTCAGCGCTGTGCTCGTCGGCCTCTCCCAGCTCTTTCTGAATCGCTTTGAGCTGCTCCCGCAGGATGAACTCCCGCTGAGACTTGTTGACGACTTCCTTCACTTCCGCCTGGATCTTGCTCCCCAGCTTGAGAACCTCGAGTTCCTTCGTGAGCAGGATTTGCACCTGTTTCAATCGCTCGACCACGTCCGCGGTTTTCAGGAGCCGAACCCGCTCCGACGGGGGAAAGTTCAAGTTGGACGCAACAAAATCCGCCAGTTTTCCACCCTCGTCGATATTCAGGGCCACCGTCGCCAACTCCCCGGGAAGGTAGGAGCTGAGTTCGACGATCTGCCCAAAGAGCTGGCGGATCATGGCAATGAGCGCTTCTGACTCGACGCTATCGGATTCCTGGCTCACCAGCTCCACAATGCGAGCGGAAAAAAAGGGAGTCTCGACAATCCACTCCTCCACCAGGAACCGCTGGACCCCACGAACCAGGATCCGCAACGTATCATCGGGCATTCGGACCATCTTCTCCAGAATGGCGACACAGCCAACGCCATGGAGATCCTCCGCCGAAGGCTCCTCCACCGAGCCATCCTTCTGCATCACGATCCCAAGAACGCGGTCCTCCACAAGTACGTGCTCGATGACTCGGAGGCTCTTGGGCCGACCGATCATGAGGGGCACAATCATGTCAGGGTAGAGGACAAGCTCTTTGACGGCAAGGATCGGAAGAACACGCCCATCGCCGTCAATCTCTTTGTCCGGAGTTTCCCCAGCGTCGGCTTGCCCGTCGCGTTCAGCCATTTCAGCATCCCCCACTTCCAGTTGCCTTTTCTCTGATTCGGATTGCGGCTTCTCTTCATTTTCAGTCAAGTGGGACGCTCCTTTCCAACACTCACCAACGCCTCACAAAATAGAGTTGGCAAAGTCAGCCTCATGCCCATCAGCAAGGTTCGCCAATCTGCTCAATCACGGGAGACTCTTCAAACTCAACTTCAATGACGGAGCCACGGACGTTAGGACAAACTACGGTCAGGATCCCATCCTTCACTTTGGCCTCAACCCTTTCTCCATCCACCGGGCAGGGTAACTTCACCGTCCGCTCGAAAATCCCGGTTTTTAGCTCGAGCTGATGACGACGGGCGCACCCAACCGCCGGCAACTGGCGTTCTCCCGTGATGTGAAGGAGCTCCCCATGGAGTACGACGTCGATTTTGTCACGCTCGACACCGGGCACTTCCGCAAGAATGACGATTTCTTCCGCCGTTTCGTAAACATCGACGGCCGGATACCATCTTGTCTCCGATAACTGCATGACCGGCTGGTTATGTTCCATGAACTCTGAAAGAAGCTGATCCATTTGGCGCTGTAACCGGCGAAGATTTCCGCGACGCGGGCGATTGACGAAACGCATCCTGCCTCCTTCTGTCTGTTTGGGAACTCCAAGAATGCCCTGAATGACGTAAGAGAACCGAGCCACTTCCGGGGTGATAGTTTAGCGGTAGAGGCAAACCTTTGGCAAACCTCAATTACAACGGTGACTTCTCTTCCATGGCTCGCTGGACTGCCACTCCGCTCGAGATTCGCCCCTCGCCAGTTTTCGCCCCCTGACCCAACCCTAGCGAGGCCGCCGCATCGATACGCCCAAAGCCATAAACCGCGTCGCGGCCAGAACTACCCAGATCCACAACACCTCCCACGATCCGTTGGCGAACCTGAGAGGGAGTCAGTCCCGAATCGACGGCCAGCACAAGGGCCGCAAGACCCGCCACATGCGGAGACGCCATGGAAGTCCCGCTGAAACTCGTGTAATCCGAACTCGTCACATCAAGAACCACGGAAGCGCCATCACCCAAGGCCACGAGCTTGAGCCCATCGGCATTACTGGTGGAAACCGTGGGAATCCAGCTTCCCTCCTGCCCCAACGTTCCGTTGAAAAGGCCGCCACCGTCCTCCGTATGATTGTAGATCACCGCTCCAATGGCACCGGCGACCGTGGCATTGCTGACTTTTTCCGAAAAGAAGTTCTGCCCCCTGGCAATAAGAGCGATGTTCCCCTTCACCGCGTCCGGGCAATCCGAAGGCGCAAACGCCAGCCCACAGGAATACAGCTTGGCCTCCATGCGCCCCTGCCCGCTAAACTCCATGGGAGACACCTCAAACCGGTCGCTTCCCCGAGCCAAAGTCCCCACGAGGGCGCTTCCCACGATGACCGAGGAAAAAATGCCAACTCCAGGCGCCACCACTTCCAGGTTCACGCCCTGGTTGGAAAAACCCGCCACCCCGTCTTTTTCGTCGGTCGCACCCACCGCCACCACCGTCTCATACGCCGCGGGATAGTTCACGGAAATCGCCGACTCGTTTCCGCTGGCAGCCACGATGACAATTCCAGCCTCTTCGGCCCTGGCCATCGCCTCTTGCTCGGCAAAAGAACCAGCGGCCGCACCCAAGCTCAAATTCGCCACTTGCATCCCGTTCTCGATGCTCCAATCCATGGCTCCCACAATCCAAGCCGTGGTGGTGAATTCCTGGGAACAGGCAAAAACCCGGGCTGCGTAAAGATCCACATCCGGAGCAACCCCCACGACACCGATTTTGTTGTTCTTCGCGGCGATGATCCCCGCTACGTGGGTCCCGTGGCCCACGCAATCATCCCATTCCGCCTGAGGCCCCGCGTCGAACGCCAAGTTCACTCCACCCGAAACCTTCAGATCCGGATGCTCCGTGTCGATCCCCGTGTCGATGACCACAACTTTGATACCTTTGCCCGTGCTCGCCTGGTGCGCCTCCACCGCCCGGATCTTCTCCACTCCCCAGGCCACCCGTTGGGCCGGGCCCTGAGGCGTGCCGGGATCGTCGTCATCACCGCCGCAAGCCATAAGCCCCAAAAGTGGAACCAACGCCACCCAGGGAAAAGCTGCCTGGGCAGTGGCACCGCTCGCCAAGTACCGCTTCATCACGGGTTCGAAAGCCGATATTTCCCCCTGATCCAGCATCTTCTGAAGCCGGGCCTCGACTGACTCTTCAGCACCCTCCACAACGGCCCAGGGAATGTGGCGGAACTCCCGAACTACTCTTATCCCCAGGGCATCGAAATCTGCTGCCCTCAACGCCCGCCCCGTCGGGCGACGCACCATCCACTCCCCTGCCTCGCTTACCGGCAGGCTAGAAAAAAGCATAGCCAGAAAACAGGCTGCGGCAGTGAATGCTCTTGGGGGCACCAACATGACTGGTTTCTCCTGGTTGAGGGAAGGGAGGCTCCTAAAGCCGTCAAGGGCGGCAAGTTACCATCGTCTTCTCTACTTCGCCCTCGAAACTCCCTTGAGTATAGGAGAACTTTGGGAATCCAGCAACGATTGGGTCCGCCGATGGCCAGCCATGGCAATGCAAAATGAGCCTACGGAATTCCAGCAAGCAGACGAAGAATAAGAGCGCAAAACAGGAAGGTTACGTTCTCCGGTAGTCTGCCTTCAGCAGGTCATGAATCAACAAAAACGCTTTTCTTTCTTTGGGTTGAGTCCGCTCGCGGCGGCGGCAATCCGTCCGCCGCCACTCGCCTTTTCAGGGTATCCACTGAAAGCGGGACAAAGCCGATAGTATCAAGCAAGAAGCCTGGTAGGTTGCCTCCTGCAGCGAGGCAATGGTAGCTGGTCGATTTTCGAGAGCAAAGTCTCAAAAAAGTCAGGAAACGAGTGCAAGCTTTCCGTTCAGGACATCGGGTCCGACTGGCTTCCCATTGCCAGTAAACCAGGGGAAGCAGAACCTCTTCGAGCCAATTTTTCTGGTGCGGAGGCAAGGGCAACGCTCCAAGATAGAGGCGAACTCTGTCCCACCAAAGATCCACCAAGGAAGCCAAGCCTTCGATCTGTTTTCTCACCTTTTTCAGGGTTTTCCGGTTCTCGGGTAGGCCGTGGGCTTCTCCCAAGGCCTTGAGGCTGTCTACGCAGGTTCGTCACTCCCGTTCGACGGGTATCCACGTACCATGAAAGTACATGGTTAAATCCATCTTCGACGGCGTGGTTATGGTGCTCGGCGCCATTCACTTTCATCTTCCGGGGGGGTGGTCGCCGGGATCATGCTCGTTACCATGAAAGTACATGGTTAAATCCATCTTCGACGGCGTAGTTATGGCGCTCTGCGCCATTCACTTTCATCTTCCGGGGGTGTGGTCCCCCGGGATCATGCTCGTTAAGGCGGGACAGAACAGAAAAAAAGGAAAACGCGTAGCGTACAAAAACGTGGGTGGGGAACTCGTTGCTTTTCATTGCAACGGGTCCTTGCACGCTCCCCGGTCCACCTTCGAGTCACGCAAACGTGACCCGCCGAGCGGAGCTCGGCGTTGTCCGAGGCCGAGTTTCTTCCCGCCGACCCATTGTCCCGCCTTACGTGGATGGCCTTCTTAGTCATCTCTGAGCTATGCTTCTTCCTCCTTTTCGCGTTGGTGAAGTTGCCCCTCGCGGTATCAGTGATGCGTGTCAAGGATAGAGATGAGTATGCAAGGTATTTGTTGCAAAAAAGGCGAGAATGACGATAAATGAATACTGCTGTGCAATGCCTTCCAAAGCGCTATCGGCGCAGGGTATTTTGAACGTGCTACCAAAACATGGGAATGGGTGGGGAGGGGATCTATCAGGTCCGCTTTACAGTTTGGTATCAGTTTGGTGGGGGGGACAGTCGTCTCGCCTGTCCAGGCAGGCTCGTCTTCTCCAACACAGGCTGGGTGACCGGGTCGCTGGCCTTGGCAGCACGGCCTGTAAAGTAGAAATGGCCTAGTTTGATAGGTGCCCCTTGCTGGACACACACTGATACTTGAGGAGATCTATGACCAGCCCATCACATCGCCGCCGAAACAGCCTGCGACTGGCTGGGTGGGATTATTCCCGGCCTGGTGCCTATTTTTTGACTCTTTGCGTTCGAGACCGGAAATGCCGGTTTGGTGCGATCATTGACGGAGAAATGTGTTTGAATGCGTTGGGGCAGGTGGTTCGAGATGCGTGGTTCGATTTGCCGAACCATCACCACCACGTGGTTCTCGATACGTTTGTGGTCATGCCGGATCACGTCCATGGGATCATCCGTTTGGTGGGGTTTGATGAATCGTTCAGGGCGGGTTCGGAACCCGCCCCTACTCAACCTGACACCACGGACCGGGCGCGGGGGCATGCCTCGGGGCTCGGTGATTACGAAAATCCCGTTGGGGCGGGTTCGGAACCCGCCCCTACTCAACCTGACACCACGGACCGGGCCCCCTCTGCCGGTCCCTCATCCGCTGCGGCAACGCCATCCGTCCCGTATCTCAAACGCCACGCCGTTCCGGAGATCATTCGGGGATTCAAAACGTCTTCTTCCCGGCGAATCAATGCCCTGCGGCGCACACCAGCCACACCGGTTTGGCAACGTGGGTTCTACGACCATATTGTCCGGGATGGTCGGGATCTTCACCGCATTCGCGAATACATCGAGAACAATCCACGCAAATGGGGCATCGACCGGGATCGGTTCGCCCTTGGGTGGCTGGCGCGAACCGGATGGTGAGCGACAGGCACGGAACGCAACCAAAATCGAAAGCGAATTGACCCTCGAATTCAATGCCCACGGAGAGAACAACATGGCCATGACCAACCGCGAACGTGTAAACTGTGGGCTGCAGCAGCTCCGGGCAGGCCTGATCCCCTTCGTGGAACGAGAGCTTTCTTCCCGTATCGATGATTACTGGGAGGAACGCCTCTGCGAGGTTGCCCCGTTTCGGCTTAGCCGCAACGCCGATGGTGGAATACACTGGGACACGCGGGGTCTCGTGAAGGTCATCATCGACCGTGACATGTGGCAAAATGGGAACCTATCAAATCTGGTTTACAAGTTCAGGAGGCGATAGACCCAGGCGAGGGTGAGAGTTGGAGATGACAAAAAAGGCGTGAGGCGTGAGGCTTGAGGACAGGAGCTGGAATTGGGCGAGCGCCGAATCATCAAACTCGTCCTGCGCGTTCATATGAAACACGTGGCCTACCCGCACATCGCCCAGTCCATCGCGCTATTGGACCGATACTACGCCGCCACCGGCATCGGAGTGGATAACGGCGGCAACGGTCTGGCCGTGGTGCAGGAGCTTTCACACCCTGGACAAATACAAAGACCTCCTGTTGGAAGGCCGATTGCGCGGTTACGATTTCCGAGGGATGACGACCCTTGCCGTGCGCGATGGGAAAGAGGTGAGAAAGCGCACCAAGGAGTTCATGACCAGCCTTATCAACGGAGCGCTCCAGCGTCGGCAGAGCGTCTTTCCGGCGGCGGATCTGGAATTGGAGGATCAATTCACCACCCACACCTACACGCTGCGTGATGGCCGGGTTATCTATTCCAAAGGCAACGACCACATTATCGACGCCGTCCGCTGTGCCCTACTGGCCCGGGAACAGGCCAACCTCGGTCAGATCGGGGAGGAAACCGTTTCCCTCCAGCCTGTGCTCACCGATCCGATATTCGGTGGTGCTGTTCAGGTAGTGATGATATAGAGGAAGGATACGTAACCAGAGAGGAGGCGGAGCGATGCAGTGTCCCCAGTGCGGGTCGGACAACACGGTGAAGAACGGCACAACCAGGCACAAAAAGCCCAAGCGGATGTGCCGCGGGTGCGGGCGTCAGTTCACGGTGGGGGCCACCAAGAAGAG
>JAJRTK010000452.1 GCA_024278345.1 bacterium
AAATATTCGAGTTATTGACATCCTCCCGGGTGTGTACTCAGTTAGGGCGTAACGAAAGCCGGTGTGACGCCTCGTCCATCGTTTCCGCCACAAAGGAGAGGCGCGGTTCCGAGCGTAGCCACCGAGCATGAGCGAGGCCTACCGCCCATAAATGTGTGGGTCTCCAGGAAGCGTGCTCCCTGGCGAGGGTATGGGAGCAGCGCTCCTGACGGAGATAGGGGTAGGGAAAGCGCATTGGTTTTGCGCATCCCGTCCGGGCGCGTACGTGCTTACAGGACGCATTTTTGATGACCAACAGAGTTGTTTGTTATTGAGGTATTATCGGTCGCCTCCGAGTTTATTGATGGAGATAAACCTGCCGCAGGCGATAGCCAATGCCGGCCTAGAAGCAATGCCACCATCCGAGCCAAAAGCCGTGTCATCACTGCCTAATCAGGACTACCCGCAAGGTCACCGACAACGTCACCGGGCTGATGTGGACCAGGAGTCCGGACTTGAACGGAAATGGCGTGATCGATGTCCGCGCCTCGGCTTCCCGCGCCATCTTGACCGCTTCTCGCCCCGCGCCTACACTCTCCTCATGATTCCGGCCTGTCCGGTCGATTCTTTCACGGCGGCTGGCGGGCCGTTCCCCGCATTTCTTTGATCGCCTATGAAGGAGCTGCCATGAGGATGGTCCATACGATGATCCGCGTCAGGAACCTGGAAGAGACCCTGGAATTCTACACCGGTTTTCTGGGGTTGCGGGAGGTCCGGCGCCACGAGGTTCCCGGTGATTGCACGCTTGTCTTCTTGGCTGACGAGGCAGGTGACTACCACATCGAGCTGACCTATAATCACGACGACCGCGACTACACCTTGGGCAACCAGTTCGGGCACCTGGCCTTCGTCACCGACGACCTGGACAAGGTCATCGCCGACGTGGAGGGCAAGAGCTGGTGGTACCGCGGATCTCGCCCGGAGATGAAGAGCCGCTACATCTTCCTCAATGATCCGAATGGCTACGACATCGAGATCCTGGAATCCGGGCAGAGGTCGTAGTGTTTCGGATACCTTCGTCGCTCCGGCCACGGGAGCCGTGCATCGCCCGTGCGCCAGAGGGTTCTCGTGACGGATAGTCGGAAGACTCCCCGGGGCCGCCGCCATCTGCCCTTCATCGCTCTTCACCCGTGTTGTCCGCCCCGAAAGCGTTTTACTAACTGGGGATCATGGTGACGATGGCCTTTTCCGGCTTCCGAGTCCGTCGCTGGCCCGCCGGCGGCGCCAGAGGATCATTGCGGGCGGCAGAAGGAGAAGCGCCCACGGTGGGAGGAAGAAGGCACCGACCGCCGTTCCTGATAGCCCCGTGGCTAGGCCGTTACCGAAACTGGTGACCCAGACTCGAGCCGGTTCGTAAGGGTCGAAGAAAACCCGCAAGGGGTGGAAGAACGGGTAGGAATCCACCGGAACGAAACTGGGCGCGGAAGTTTGCAGGTTCGTCGTCCGCCAGAGCCCGTCGGTCTCCGTCGTCACGTACATCTCCTCCGGGCTCCAGGGGCTAATGGTCGCGGATTCCACGCGGAAGATATCGCTGATACGGCTCCAGGTGGCGCCGCGGTCCGTGGTCCGGAAGAGCCCGCCCTTGCCCGAGGCCACGGGGCCCCAGCCGCTCCAGACCGCCACGTACCAGCTCTTTTGGCTCGCGTCGTGGGGATCGAGGATGACATCCTTGGTGTAGTAGCGCATGTCGGGGTGGCTCCGGTCCTCCCAGGTGGCGCCTCCATCGGTGCTGACGAAGAGGCCGGAGCTGTCGTGGAAGATATTGGTGAGACCATCGTCCCGGTGTGCCGACCAGGTGGCCACCAGGGTGCCATCCTGGAGGGCCCGCAGGATATCGGGGTGGCCGTGTCCCGTGGTCCGCGGTGGATCTGCCAGCTTTCTCCAGGATGCCGCTGTTCCCTGCTGGAGGTCGTCGGTGACCCAGATACCGCCCTCGGTGCTGTGGACCACGCTGGCGTAGAGGCGGTTCGGATTCGCGGGATCGGTCTCCACCCAAACCGCGGGGTGTCCGAAGTCGTGGAGAATGCTCCAGGTGGCGCCGTTGTCGTCGGACCACGCGATGGCCCCGCCTCCGACGTCCAGGTCGGCGTCTTCGAGCCTCGTGGTCTGGTAGATGTCGTGGATGTCGGAGATTGCGGCGTAGAGCCGTCCGGTGGAGGGAGCCCGGACGACCCGGTACACGTTGTCGTAGAGATCCTGCCCCGGATCGGTGCCATCGAAGCTCCAGGACAGGCCCTCGTCGGTACTCCGAACCCCGTGGATGTCGGTGTACGCCGCCACGAGCATCGTCGAGTCGATCCAGGTCAGGTCCCAGACCGTGGTGACGTTCAAGCCGTTGCTGGTGTAGCTCTTGCCCTGAGGCGTCTGGGCGCTGGCGAGGTTCCGTTCGGACGGCGGCACGTAGAGGGCCTGCCAGGTGAGGCCGCCGTCCGTCGTCTGGTGGGCAAACCCGAAGTCGGTGAAGATGACTCGGCTAGCATCGTCCGGGGCAACGGCCAGGCCGAAGGGGACCTCCGCGAAATACCAATTGTAGTCTCCGCCCTCTCCGCAGTAGCCGGTCTGGACATTCTGATTGCCCGCCGTCTCCAGGACTTTCTGCCACGAGGCCCCGCTGTCCGTGGACCGGTAGACTACCGGGACCGAGCCCTCGCTCCCGCCCGCCGCGTAGATCGTCGTGGCGTCCGAGGGAGACATGGCCACAAGGAACGGGAAATCCGTGGCCGCGATCCCGGCCGCGGCCTGCCACACAGGAGCGGTGGCTGTCGCCTCCAGCACGTAGATGCCGTTCTGACCCCAGTAGTCGGACTCAGTGGCGGGATTGGGATAGACGTTCCCCGAGTCGAACGTGCCGCAGGCCAGGCGCACCGTTTCGTTCTGCCGCCCGCCGGCGAAACTGATCATGGCCTTCCCCGCCGGGATTCCCGCGACGCTCCAGAGAGAGAAGCTCCCGCCCCCGTCGGTGGAACGTAGGAGACCCACGCTGGTTCCCACGTAAATCGTCTCCCCGTCGAAGAAGGCGCCGGCAACCAGGAGCCCGTTTCCTGACGCCGTGAAGAACTTCTCCTGGAACGAAGCCCCGCTGTCCCCCGAAAAATAGAGACGCGACCAGTCGGAAACCACCAGGCGGTCCGTGCGCCCTGGATCCGCGAAAAGAGTGTAACAGAGGGCGTCTTCGCACGGATTCGCCACCGGCGACCAGGTCGTCCCGCCATCTGCGCTTCGCGCCGGAGTCGAGGCTTCGGCGTGGTCGATCTCCCGCCGATCCAGGGCATACAAAACGTCGGGATCCGAGCCGAACTGCACCGGACTGAAGGAGCGGCCCCCCACGATTTTCCGGTAGCTCACGGTCATCCAGCTTGCCCCGCCGTCCCTGGATCGCAACCATTCCCCCATGTCGCTGGCAACCCAGATTTCGCCTGGAGCGCCAGGCCGGAATCCCGGGGAAAAGATGCTGCCGCCACCAGAGATCCCCCTCGGATCCCAACCCGCCGGCGGCGCGCTGGGGAGAAAAACCGTGGGCGTCGGCGACGGCCCGCTCGTGGGCGCCGGAGTCGGTGACGCCGTGGGGGACGGAGTCGGAAAGCCCGGGGTTGCGGTCGGGGTGGGAGTGGGAGCCGCTGTTCCACCGCAGCCCATGCCCACGTCGAAAAGGTCCAGGTCCGGCGCCAGCGGCAAGCTGTAGCCGCTCCCGTCGGGCGCCATGATCTTGAGCTCATGAGCCCCCGCGGCGCCTGGCCGGTCCAGCCACAAGGAAGCGATCCGGCCGTCGGGAAGCACGCAGGGAGAGTTGTCGTTCCCGAACTGCGAAGCCACCAAAGACGGCGTCGTGGACCCCGCCGGCAACCGCCAGATCTGCTCCCCGGCCCAATCGGCCTCGAACACGATGCTGCCGTCCGGCGCATAGTCCGCTGAATGGATGGCGTTAGCCGTGGTTCCTCCCGGTCCCTGTTCAGGCTTGAATACCACCCGGAACCCCGTGCCGTCGGTCCCAATCTCGCAGATGGCGGTTCCGGTGACACCATAGGGTTGTTGCCCGCAGTCGAAGAGCACCCGGGTCCCATCGTCGGAAAGGGCCGGAACCTCGTTGTAGTTGTACGGTGTACCACCCGTGAGCAAGACCGGATCGCCCCAGGAGTCCGCGGTTTTTCCAACGACCCAGAGATCCTGGGCATGAGACGTCCCGGGAGCCGAATAGACCACCATCGCCCCGCTGTTGGCAATCGCGCTGAAACCTTCGGCGTGCAGGACGCCCGACGGGGAACGAATCGCGGCGCCGCTGCTCAGATCCGACGCCGCCACGGCCAGGCAAGGCCAGCCCGTGCAATCGGGATCGAACCGTTCCGTGGAGAAGAGCAGCCACGCTCCATCGGGAGACAGGTTCAGCCACTCGTCCCCGCCGCCCGGCCACTTGGCCTCCAGCGCGGCCCCGACATCCTCCGGCCCCCCACCGCTCCCCAATGAAAGCCGATAGATGGAGCCGCCGGGAAGGCGATAAGTGACGATGGACTCCGCCCTGGCCGAACTCCAGCCCACCCACGCCAGAAGGATGCCGAAAAGAATCGTCCCCTTCCACGAGCCAGAAAGACTGAAAGCAACATGATTCATGGCGATCTCCTTGGTTCGATACCTTCAAGATTCCGCGGTTACTTCAACCCAACGACAGCCAGGAGATTCATCAATGCGGCCTCGTCCATAGTTGCGGCCACCCTTCCAAAAAGCGCGTAGCGAAAAAAATCTAGGTCCAGGGTGTTAGCTCCCTGGCGGAGGTCCGGAGGCCGCCTCCGCCGGGTTCCAGGGCCGGAATCCCTGGCGCTGGACCCGAAACTCACTAGGTGGCCGGGTCCGAGCGACAGCGAGAGCTGCCGAAGGCACCACCGATGGACGAGGCCATCAATGCTCCCAAAGTGCTGGAAAGTCCTTAAAACAGTCGAAGCTTTAGATCAGGAGGAGGCACCGGCCTCTTCCGGAGCTTGTCCACGGCCTCTTCCAATCCCTGGATCGTCAGAGGGAACATGGGGAAGAGCTGCCCAATGATCTGCGTTGTCCAGCCCATCCACCAGCGGCTGGGCACCGGGTTTAGCCAGATGCTCCGGCGAAAGCGATCCCGGAGGCGCTGGAGCCACACCAGGCCGGGAGTCTCGTTCCGGTGCCAGTAGTCGATGGCACCCCACCGGGCCACCAGCTCCGTCGGCGCCATGGAGGCGTCGCCCACCAGGATCAGGAAGGTCTCTTTGGGTCGCTCCCGGAGAAGCTCGTGGGTAAGGATCGACTCGCCTCGCTCCACGCTAGAATAGATCCGCTCGTAGACGCAATTGTGGAAAGTGTACGCCTCGAAGCGCCGCCAGTGGTTCAGATGGCTCGCCGCCGAGAAGAGCCTTTCCACCTGCCAGGTATGCGGATCCATGGAGCCGCCCACGTCCATGAGCAGGAGAACTCGGGCTTGGTTGCGCCGAGGTGGCCGGAAGACCAGGCTGAGCTCCCCCGCCTCCCGGCAGGTCCGGTCGATGGTTTCCTCCACGGCCAGCTCGGGTTCGCCCTCCGTCCGGGAAAGCCGCCGGAGCTTCTTCAGGGCCACGGAGATGCCACGGGTGTCCAGCACCCGGTCCTTCCGCAGATCCCGGAACCGCCGCTTCGTGGCGATCTGGATGGCCGACCGCCCACCCCCGGTACCCCCGACCCGCACACCGGCCGGGTTCACGCCGCCGTGGCCAAAGGGCGAGCGCCCTCCCGTGCCGATCCACTTGCTGCCGCCGTCGTGGCGCTCCGCCTGTTCCCGGAGCCGCTCCTCGAACTGTTTCCTCAAGTCCTCCAAAGAGAGCGCTTCCATGGCCGCCAACTCTTCCGGCGTCAGCTCCGGCAGGCCCAGGGGATTGGACAGCCACTCCAGAAGCTCTTCCGCCGCCTTCGTCGGCAACTCCCCGTCCCCGAAGATCCCCGCGAACACCTGGTCCCAGGTGTCGAAAAGGGTCTCCGACTTCACCAATAGCGCTCGGGCCACGGTGTAGAAGTCCGTCAGGTCCGGCTCGATGGCCCCCTCCGCCAAGGCGCGCATCAGGCCCAGCCACTCCTGGATGCCCACCTCGATTCCCGCGTTCCGAAGAGCGTAAAAAAGGTCCCCGAAAAGCGGCGCCCTGTTCCGATCCTTCCCACCATCCCTGTTCCCCGTCGCGCCGTCGCCCCGGTTCCCTCTCTCTTCGACACCCCGATTCATGACCAACGGCCCGTGGCCCGAGTCGCCACCTGCATGTCCT
>JAJRTK010000453.1 GCA_024278345.1 bacterium
GGAGCTGGCTCCCTGGCGTGGGTCTGGGAGCGGCGCTCCCAGCGGAGGTCCGGAGGCGGAGCCTCCGCCGGGTTCCAGGGCTGGAAGCCCCGGGGCGGCGTCTGAAATCTGAACCGTGGCCGGTACCATGACCGAGGCCTTACTTGGCATCGGTCCATCGGTGGTCGGCGGGCGAGAGCCGCCAAAGCGGCCACCGATAACCGGTCCCCAAGACCTTTATGGAGCATTTCGTCCGGGCTGGGTTGGCGTGGTGGTGGGAACAGGAAGTTCTGTGGCGGCGGAGGGGGCTTCATCGGAGGACCCGGGCGCATCCCGGGTCGCGCTCAATCCTGACCGCGCCCGGAGGATGACAGTCTCCAATTCATCAAGGTAGGCCCCAAAGCGGCTTTTCCCCTCCAGGGTCATGGCCACCGTAGTTTTGCGGCGCCGGTTTCCTGTCTCCTTCCGTACTTGAACGAATCCGGCATTTTCCAGGACTCGAAGATGGGTCGCCAGATTGCCGTCAGAGAGCGAGAGCATTCCCTTGATTTGAGCGAAGCTGGCCGAGCCGCGCACCGCCAAATAGGCCAGGAGCGCAAGGCGGCTTCGTTCGTGGATGATCTTGCTCAGTCCGCTCCTCGAGCTTGCCAGCAGCGGAGGCGTTGTCTCTTGTGCCCCATTTCGCCGGTCGCCCCAAGAGTCTTTCTGGCTCATTTCCGACGCTCCTTTCGCGCCTTGTCGTTCGCCGCGTCGATCCAAGATGTCCGAAGACCGTAACCAAGGTGCAGGAGACCAAAGCTCAACGTCATGAACCCGTTGGAATGCCCCGGGAGCCACACGAGGTGGATCGACCCAATGATCAGGAACGACCAGCCGAACCAACCAATCCAGGGATCCACGTAAGGACGGCAGCTCAGAACTCCCATCCCGTAAACCAGGATCCAGAGTCCCGCCAAAAGCTCCACCTGCCCCAGCCGGACCATAGCCACCGCCAAAATCGCTGCCACGGCCAGGGCCGGAAGAATCGTCTGGGCAAGAAGCAACGCCACCTCCGACAACACCGGCTCCATCCTCCGGTTTGCGTTCCGGATGGAAAAAAACAGGTGACTCATGAGCGCCAGCACCCAAACCAGTGTCCACGTCGCGATGAACGCAAGGGGAAAGTCCGCCGCCGAGCCATAAGTCCAACCGAAAAGCGTTCCCCCAAAAAGCGCAAGCAGCCCCGCCGTAATCCCCGAGGCCCCCGGCAAATTGCGGTACAGCCGCGAGCGCACGAAAATCTCGTTCACCACTCGAAGCTGGTCCACCGCCTCATGGTACTCGATAGAAAAGGATTCCATGACACACCTGAATCCCCGGGTCCTCAAATTGCCGTTTCAGCCGGCCACCGGAACAGTGGGAACCGGACCCCTCCAATGTACAGAAACAAGAAGGGATCTGTCGAGAGCTCGACCGATCCGTCCTTCTTTCCGTTGCGTTCCGCTCCTGTCGCTCGCGGCCGCTGCGCGCCAGGCGCCCCTACCCTCCCGGATCCGAAACCAAAAGCCGCCAATTCCGGAAAATGCCTCTCTGGCTTCGCCTTCATCTCCGCGGGATCAAGAGACCCGCCGGGCCACCACAATCCGGTTCGTGTTTGTTCCCTTGCAGTTGTTGCTCACTCCCCAGCAGTTGGAGGTCTTGGTGAATTCTTGGCCGTTGATCAAGACGAAATCCGGCTCGAGGCCGGCTCTCACCATGCACTGCAAAACCGCCTCTTCCAGCCGTATCTTACCCTGCCGGATTTCTCCCACTTCGAAGGCAACCGTGGCGCCAGGACTGAGAATTCGGCGCAGCTCCAGGAAAAGCTCCGTCATGTGGGCTTGCCAGTCTTCCAGCTTCCTCAGAATCGAGATGGGCACCTCTTGAGCCTCAATCCCCATGAACCAACAGCGAAGCCAGTTGTCCGCCGCGTAATTGACGACGTCCAAAAACGGGGGCGAGGTCACCACAAGGTCTACGGAGTCCTCCGAAATCTCCGGCGTCGCCCGAGAATCACCCGTCAACAGGATGGCGTCGCCCTCCAAACGCCGGAGAGTTTCCTTCTCCTGACAGGTGAGCCTCCGAAGAAGACTCTTCGACTTCCGAAGGATGAGGGCCCGGACGTCCCGGGCCGTGGGCGCCTGTTTTCGCCGGGCGTTGATCTTTTTCTGGGCCTCCACCGAAACTGCTTGATTCGGCGGCATGGTATAGACGGAGAAGAAACCTGCGGAATGCCCCGTCAGCCGGTTGATAGCCACCATCCTGATCCACCGGTCCACCCGGTCCAGTTTGCCTCTACCGTCCTGTTCCAGAAATACGTTCCTCAGGGAGCAGAGGGAGCGCAGCGTGGCAGGATGGTAGAAGACCAGGAGATCTTCGGGTAGGGCCTTCGCCTGCCCCAGGTCGATGGCGTCCAGGCGGTCCCGAATCTCCTCCAGGGTTGGCGGATCCAGGCGTGGGCGGAGAAGACCCTCCGACAGCGGGTTGATATCGCATCCCGCCACGCGGCGACCCAGAAGTGCGGCCTCAAGGAGCGTTGTTCCGCGACCCATGAAGGGGTCGTAGACCCGGTCCTCCCGCCCCGTAAGCCGCGTGATGAAGAAGGCGGGAAGTTGCCCCTTGAAACAGGCGCGATACGAGATTTCGTGGAGAGAATGGGCCGCCCGCTGCCTGGAGGTCCAGAACTCGTTGACCAACATCGGAACCCGCAGTGAGCCGCCATCGTCCAGGCCAATCTCCAGAATCTCTTCCCGCGTCGCTGTTCCAAACTCCCGGAACCGCCGGACTTGCTCCAGAAGATCCCACTCCGGTTCAGCTTCCCCGTACGGCAAGGCCAGTTGTTCCGCCACGGTGATCGATTGGCGCATGAAGTCGAGCCTCGGTCAGGTTCGCGGGGAAAAAAGTGTTCTCACTCTTCCAAAATGGAGCTTTTCCAGGAACCTGAAACCTGTCAAATATCGGTTTATCGGAGTTCTTGGAGCTTCATGACTTCGCCAGACCTCGCGTGATTTCGCCAAGGAGCGGTTCGTGGAGCCTTCCGTTGGTGGTCACCAGGTTCCTTCCATACAGGAAATCGTCTTTCCCATGGAAATCAGTCACTTGTCCGCCAGCCTCTTCCGCGATGAGGCTTCCCGCAGCCACGTCCCAGGGGGACAAACCCAGCTCCCAGAACCCATCCGTCCGGCCATAGGCAACATAGCAGAGATCCAAGGCAGCGGAGCCATGGCGTCGAATGTCCGCCGCGATCCTCAAAACCCGCGGGAGCACCGAGAGATTGTTGGGGCTTCGTCCCGAGCGGAGACAGGCGAAACCGGTGGAGAAGAGGGCCTCTTCCATGGAATCGGTTTGGCTCACTCGGATGGGCTGCTCTCCCAGCCAGGCGCCCTCTCCCCGGACGGCCCAAAACTCTTTGCCCAGGGCTGGGGCGAAGACGATGCCCAGCTCCCGGATTCCGTCCACCACGAGAGCTAGGGAGATGGCGAAACAGTCCAAGGCGTGGACGAAGTTCTTGGTGCCGTCAAGGGGATCGAGAATCCAGAGGCGGGCTCCGTTGTCACCGATCTGCCCCCGTTCTTCACTGAGTATGGCGTCCCCGGGGAACGCCTGGCGCAACTTCGTAAGAATCAGGGCCTCGATCTCCCGATCAACGCTGGTGACCAGGTCGGTCACCGAGTCCTTATGCTCGATGGTTCCCAGATCTCGGGCTCGGTGGCGCTCCAATAGAATAATTCCGGCGTCGCGAACGATCCGCCGCGCTTGTGTCGCCTCTTTCATTCGATCTTTCATGGGCGTCAACCTTGATTTGCATGGGCGCCACGGATTTCACGGGTCAGCCGTTGGCGCAGTGCGGGGGAGAGGTCCTCCAGAAGCTCTCCTCGGTATAAGAGCTGGTGTTCTCCCTTGTCAAAGGCGGCTGCCGCCCGTTCCAGGCCGTCGAGCCGTTGTCCCAGGTCGCTTTTCGGGCCACAGTCGAAAGAAACAAGAAACTTCCGGATGCGGTGAAGAGAGCTGCGGGGCAGGATTCCCATGGCCAACTCCAGGTGACCCAGCTCCGCGTAGAGCTTGGCCAAAAATAGCTTGCTTCCAGATTCAACAAACGTTGCCTCCGCTTTTTGGAGCCAGCTCCGGGCCTGTTTCAGGTCTCCACCCGCCAGCCGCGCCTGCCGGGCAAGAAGCTTGAGTAGATCGGCTTGGAGTTCGGGTTCCCCGATCTTCTTGGTGATCTCCATGGCTGCTTCACACGCGAGCTTTGCCGCTTCCAGGCGTCCCTGCTCCAATCGAAGCTCTACCACGCTGGCCAGGGCGTAGCTCTCGTGGTGCGGCTCTTGGATTCTCCTGGCGATGGCCAGTGCTCTCAGGAGGCGTGTTTCGCTTTCGTCCAGGGTCCCCCGGACGAGGGCCAGTTCACCGGTTTCTCTCAGCATACTTCCCTCCAGCCGCGGCCGCTCCAGCCGGAGGGCGATCTTCATGGCGGCCTCATAGTGTTGCCGGGCCGCCTCCAATGATCCCAGCTCTCGATGGCAGTGGGCCAGGGTTCCCAGTGCGTGGCATTCGGTATCGTGGTCTTGGAGGTCTCGAGCAATCTTGAGGGATGCCTTGGAAAACTTCAGGGCCTTCTTGATGTTGCCCCGGGGTAGATGGCAACCGGCAAGATTGATCAGCTCTATTCCCTCGAGGCGGGGATCCGCGGTCACTCGGGAAATTCGGAGCGCTGCCTCATGGAGGGTCAGGCTCGATTCCACTCGCCCCAACTCGCCCTCCACGTTGGCCAGATTCAAGAGGGCGTATCCCTCGGTATGTTGTCTTCCATGGCGCTTGGCCAGCCCTGCCGCGGCTTTGTGGAGGTTGCGGGACTCCTCCATTCTTCCCTGCTCCGAGTGGAGGATCCCCAGGCCGTTCAGGATTCGCGCCTGAAAACCTGGATCTGCCGCCTTTTTTGCCGCCCGCAGTGAGTTTTCATAAATGGATCGCGCCTGCTCCATCCGGCCTTGATCTCTCCGGAGCATTCCCAACTGGAGCAATGCGTTTGCCTCCAGCCTGGGTTCTCCCAGATCGTGGGCGATGGCGAGGGTCGTTTTGAATAGAGTCTCGGCTCTGTCCATGTCGCCGATGTCCGAATGGATGTGCCCCAGGTACAGACAGCTCCTTGCACGCCCCTTGTCATCCCCCAGCTCCGTGGCCAGGCGGATTGCTTCCTTGTGTTCCGTCAGCGCTTCCTCGAGCTTTCCGGAATCCCGAAGAACATCGTGTCCAAGCTCGTTGCGGATCATCACGGTATCGGCACTGGAAGGTGGCGCCAGGCGCAACGTGGCTCGGTACAGCTCTTCGGCTTCCCGGTAGGCGGCCCGTTTCTTCGCTTCTCTGGCCGCTTCCAGGTAGCAGTTGGCGGCTTGTTCCTTTTCCCCGCCTTTCTCCCAGTGTTGGCCCATTTCCGCCAGATGCTCTTTCCGATTCGCTTGAAGCACGGCTTCCATGGCTGTGGCTGCGGCCCTGTGAAGCAGGGGGCGCTGGCGGTTATCGATCCAGGTATAGGCGGTTTCCCGGAGCTTGTCGTGATTGAATCGGAGCTCTCCTTCGGAGTCCTCCTCCAAAACCTTGCGCCGCCGGAGCTCTTCGCTTGCCTCCAGGAAGAGCCTTTCTTCGAGCTCGACCATCCGTTCCACCAGCGGCAACGAGACCTCCCGGCCGATGACCGCCGCTGCCTGGCAGAGTTCGGTGGCGGGCGGGGACAATCCCTCGAATCTGCGGAGGATCAGCTCCCGAAGAGAGGAGGGCAAGGCGAGTCCCTCGTATTGTGTTCCATGGATTTCGGGAGTGCTTTCGGCAACTTGCCAGGAGCCACGCTCATCACGCCAGAGCAGCCGCTCCTCCACCGCCGTTCGCAGATACTCCGCCACGAAGAATGGGTTCCCCTCGCTGTGGCGGGCCAGGGCTTTGCCAAAATTCTCTGGCGGGGGGAACATTGCCAGCATTTCTCCCACCATTGCAACGATGGCGGGTTCCCGGAGTCGCGCAAGCTCCATCGCCTCCACGTCGGTGAACTCCAGCAGCCGATCCAGCCCGGCGGTTTTCTCTTCGCTGCGGTAGTCGCCGATGATGAGCAGCCTCCGCTTCCCCAGCTCGCCGGAGCGGTGGGCGAATTCCAAGAAGCCCAGAGTCAGCTCGTCTGCCCACTGGAGATCATCGAACAGCAATAAGAGTCCCTGCCGTAGCTCGGCCACCGCACTCATGGTTTCCAGGAGCGCCCGGAAAAGGCGGATGCGCGCCTCGTCCGGAGGCAGATCCGCTGGCGGGGGAATCTCCTCTTGCCCAGGAAGAGTCTCCAGAGATTTTTCGTAAAGGGACAGGAGGTTGCCTCGACGCCCGAGGATCTTCTTCGTCCTGGCAAAGCCTCCCTGGCGGCAGAGGTCGCCGATCTCTTCCAGAATCTTGTGAAAGGCCCGGAGCGGCCCCTCCTCGCTGTCCAGGCACTCCCCAATCAAGACTTCCACCCGCTGGCGGATCGCCACCCGCCTCAGCTCGTTGAGGAGGCGCGTCTTGCCCACTCCGCTTTCTCCCCCAAGGAGCAGAAGCCCACCATTCCCCTGCTTGAGATGCTCCAGATGTTTGATGAGCCGTCCAAGTTCCGCGTCTCGTCCGGCAAGACCCGGCAAATACAAGTATGAGCGAGCCTTCGGGGCAGGGGGGGCCATGGGAGGCACTCCCTGATTCTCCAGCATCTTGGCCAGGTCCGTGGCATAGCCGAACCGATGCCGCGGATCCTTGCTGAGCAGCCTCAGGACCAATTCGTCCACTTCTCCGGGAATCCCCACAACCACGGTGGAGGGAGGTCTTGGAATCTTGCTCAAGTGATCCTGGATCACTTTGTTGCGCGAGCCGCCGGAAAAGGGGGGAGAACCCGTGAGAAGCTCGTAGAAGATGCAGCCCACGGAGTAGAGGTCCGCCCGGGCATCCACCCTCTGGCCAAGGATCTGCTCCGGAGCCATGTAGTTCAGGGTGCCGACCGAAGGCGTCCCCGCGTCAAGGGTCTCGCGGCTCAAGGCATCCGTGAACCGCGAAAGGAGCCCAAAATCCACCAGCACGGGCATGTCGTTGTCGAGTACCAGAACATTTCCGGGCTTCAGGTCCCGGTGGACCAGGCCTTCGCCGTGCAAATAGGCCAACGGAGCGCAAAGGTGGTGGATCATCCCAAGGATCGCCTCCAGCGCCGTTCCGTCCAGCATTCCGGATGGGGGCAGCCTCTCCATATCCGGAGCCCGGTCCAGGGGAGTGCTCCCAAGCGGCTGGGCCAGCGTCTGGGCGCTTTTCGCGCCCCGCAAACCCTCCACGGAAGTCAGGGATTCCGTCCACCATTCCGCGGAGCCTGAACCTGCCAGCCGGCCGGCATCTTCCGCTAGCTTTCGTCGTGGCGCGGCGCTTGGCTCCGCGCTGGAGGGATCTTTCTCCGCGGCAGCCCCAACCACCGTCCTGTCATCATCCATTTTACGGATTTGGACGAAAAGAGTGTTATCGGGAGGACCGGAAGCTGGCTCGACTCGGGTTTTCTTTGGCTTGGGAGCGGGGGCCAAAGTCGCTGTTTCGTTCAGAGAGGAAGTGGAAGAGGCCTGGCTTTTTGCCATCTCTCCCGCCAGCTCATTCCTCCACTGCCCCAACGTCCACCCTTTCAAGACCTCCATGGCATACCAGGGAAGCCCATTCAGAATCCCATGGTCCAGAATCTTGACGATATTGGGGTGCCGAAGGCGAAAGAGTGCGTGGATCTCCCGCCGCATACTGGCAAGAAAGGTTTTTCGGGGCAACAAAACCGTTTTCAGAGCGGCTAGACTGTCATTTTCCGCGTGCCGGGCAAGGTAAACGATTCCCATGCCGCCTTGGCCCAACGGTTCGAGGATCTTGTAAGGCCCGATCTGGTCGGGAACGGAGTGATTTGCCGTCGTCATTGGGTCTTTGGCCGCAAGAATTCGTGAGAGGAGCGAGGTCGCCGACAGACCAGGAGCTGCCGGGTGAATCCCGTGGAAGCGGAGTTTGAAGTCATTATATCCGAATTTGCCGCCTTTTCACAAACACGCGCCACTCAAGCACACCAGCTGAACCTGTATCTCGCGAGGCAATCCTACCTTCTGCGAGCCAATGCCTGGCTGACTTCGCGCTTCAAATCGCGATCCTTGATCTCCCGTCGCCGATCGGTCTGCTTCTTGCCTTTTCCCAAACCCAGGTTCAGCTTCGCTATTCCCTTTCGAAAATAAAGGCTCAGCGGAACCAGAGAAAAGCCCCGCTCCAGGATCTTGATGCTGATCTTTCGGATTTCCCGCCGGTGTAAGAGGAGCTTCCTGGGCCGGAGCGGATCGTGGTTCTCGTGGGTGCCATGGGAGTACGGGGCGATGTGGAGGTTGACCAGGAGAATCTCTCCTTTTTCAACTTTGGCATGGGCATCCTTGAGGTTCACCCGGCCATCCCGCAGCGATTTCACCTCTGTTCCCCGGAGCACGATCCCCGCCTCGTACTTCTCCACGATGTCGAACAGCCGGTAGGCATTCCTGTTGGATGCGATGAGTTTGGTTCCAGGATCCTTGGAAGTGGCCATGAAAGGAGTCTCCAGGAGAAGAGCCAGTTGTGAGCCCGGGAGATTCTCCCGGCGGCTGCCGCCCCGGAAGGGCGAGCAGCGGGCGCCGCGGGGAACTCGCGCCACAGGCGCCGGTCGAACCGATGTGAGCGGAAGTCGGCCCAAAGGGTAAGATAGCTGGAAAGAATGGATTGGCGAAAATGGAGCCTCTATCGCCGGACATCCCGTGGATCCAGGACGTCCCGCAAGCCGTCACCCAGGAGGTTGAAACCCAGGATGACCAGCAGGATCGCTAAACCGGGGAAAAGCGTCAAGTGCGTGGCTGTGGGAAGAATCATGAACTTCGTTCCCTCGTTGAGCATACTCCCAAAACTGGTGTTGGGTGGCTGGATTCCCAAGCCCAGAAAACTCAGCGATGCCTCCGCCAGGATTGCGCCAGCCATGCCGAACGTCGCCTGGACGATGAGCGGGGCTAGGGCGTTGGGCAAGATGTGGACCCCGATAATTCGCAAGGGACCTGCCCCCAAGCTTCGGGCCGCCTGGACGTATTCCATTTCCCTTTGCACCAGCACCTGCGCTCGGGCCAACCGGGCATAGCTCACCCAACCCGTCAGACAAAGCGCCAGCACGACCCGATCAAGGCCTGTTCCAAGAAAGGCTATCACCGCAATGGCCAGAAGCAATCCCGGGAAGGCCAGGAGGATATCGACGACCCGCATGGTGATCTCGTCCAGCCAGCCGCCCCAATACCCGGCCGCTGCCCCCAGGGAGATGCCGATGATGGACGAGATGAAGACGACGATGCACCCCACTCTCAAGGAGACGCGGCTCCCGTAGATCACCCTTGACAAGATGTCTCGGCCCTCCGAGTCCCGGCCGAACGGATGAGACCAACTTGGCCCTTGGAAGGCGTGGCTTAAATCCTCCCGAGCCTCGTCAGCAACCCGATCGATAGGGTAGGGGGCGATCCAAGGCGCCAACAGAGCCACGGCGGCAAAAGAAACGACCAAGAAAATCCCAGAGATCAACAGCGGATTCCGGAAGGCCTTTTGGGTCACGGGGCTCACGATGCTTCCTCGGGATGGCGAGACCGCCCGGGGCCTCCAGGTTTTTGCGCCTGGTTGCTCTTCTTCCATCGGTTGGCAGGGGACTTCCCGGAGTTGCCAAGAGTCTCCCGCACAGCTTCTTCCAGCCGCCTACGTTGCCGAAGGAGAGGGCATGCAGGCAGCAGATCGTTTTCCGCCAACAGGCGGTCGATCACCTCCAAATAGCTCGTGCGGCCACCGCCCCGGGCCAGCTTCAGATGGACCATCTCCATGAGGCAGGCCGCTCGTCCCATGGGTGTTCCCAGACTGTCGAACAGGGGCATGGCCGACGCGATCAGTGAACCTGCTCGATGGAGGTCGCCGGTCAGCCTCCTGTGCACGATGGCCGCCTGTAGAAGAGCCCGTGCTTCCACGCCTCGGTCCCGAATGGAGACAAGGAGATCTTGGGTCTCATGGACGAGCCGCAGCGCTTGCGGAAGATCCTCCAACTCCGTGTACAGTGCGGTAAGCTCCGTGAGCGTCTCGGTTTCGTATCGCGGGTCGCCCACCAAGCGCAAGAGTTCCAGGGCCTGCCCGAAGAGTTCACGCGCCCGGTGGATTTGCCGGCCATGGAACTCGATGGAGCCCAGGTTCGCCAACGTAATCCCTTCGGATCTGCGGTTTTGCAGCTTTCTGTGGAGGGCCAGGGCTTGGAGCTGAAGCTCCTTTGCACGTAGGAAGTCTCCCCTTGTGGCCTGCACGACGCCAAGATTGCTGAGGCTGATCCCTTCCAAGCTGGGGTTCAGGGTTTCTCTGTGGATTTGGATGGCCGTTTCAAAGCTCCTCCGGGCCTTGGCAAGCGCTCCGCCCTCGAGCTGGGCCGCTCCCAGCACGGTCCAGGTTGTGCCCTCCATTTTTCGGTCGCCAAGCTCTCGGAAGAGGTCCAGGGCCCGGTGGCAGGAGTCTTGAGCTTCTTGGAGCCGGCCCAGGGCCCTCTGGATCGTGGACAGCCCCTGGAGACTTCGTGCCTCTCCCGGAGAGTCGCCGATCTGTTGCGCTTCATTCAGGGCCAGGATCTCTTCGTCCAACCCTTCCAGATCCCGGCCCTGGAGGTGGAGCACTTCCCTGGCGAGCTCGTTTCGCGCCTGGATCGACCGAGGAGTTGGCGTGGGGGAGAGGCCGATGACGTTGCGGTAGAGCCGCTCGGCCTCCGTGTGCGCGTAGCGGGAAGTCGCCGCCCTTGCCGCCATGAGGTAGTAGTCTTGCGCTTTTGACCGGTTACCCACGGCTGCCCAATGGGATCCAAGCTCTGATAAGGCCAGCGGCTCCGGCTCCGGTGCCCTGGACTCCAAGGCTTCCGCCGCCAGGCGATGAAGCTGCTTTGCCTTGTCCGGCCTCAGATTGTCATAGGCAACTCTTCGGAGGCCGTCGTGAAGGAAGCGGAGGTGCCCCGGCTCCGATTCTTTCAAAATCTGGCGGCGCAGCAGATCGAGAATTCCGTCCAGAATGGTTTCACTGTCCAGGGCAACCAAACTCGAAAGCAACTCAAGGCTGGGGGCCTCTCCCAGAACGGCCGCCGCCCCCAAGATCTCCTCCACCCTTGTGTCGAGCCCCGTGAGCCGCCGCTGGAACAAATTCCGGAGGGTTGCTGGAAGATCCAGGGTCTCAAAACCAGCCGTAGGCTCTGTTTCGCTGGGCGGCGGAAGCCGCCAACGGCCTGCCTGGTCCAGATGGAGCACTCCCTCCGCGATCCCGGCTCTGAGGTATTCGGCGATGAAGAATGGGTTGCCCGCCGACCGTTGGCTCAGCCACTGGATGAACTCCTGAGGGACATCAGGAAAGGCCAGCATATCCGCCACCATCCTGCCGACGGCGGCCTGGAAAAGCTTGCCGAGCTCGATCTTGCTCGCTCTCCCTGTTTCGCTAAGTTTCCGCAAGGCCTCAGGGGCTTCCTCCAGCCGGTACGTCCCCAAGATCATCCAAGGCGCCGGGTTGAGAGTGTCGGCGAACAGCGCGGCCTCAAGGAACCCAAGAGTCAGCTCATCAGCCCATTGGAGATCATCGATGACCAGGAGTAAAGGGCGGATTGCCGCAAGGGAGGAGAGAGTTTCGAGGAGTGCTTCGTAGAGCACGGCCCGGAAGCGATCAGGAGCGAAGGGTGGCACCGGTGGCCACTCTTTGGCCCCGGGGTTTTGGAAGAGTGATGGTTGAAACATTCCCAAGAGACGCCCGTGCTCCCCCAGGACCTCTTGGGCAGATGCCCCCCCTAGTTCCCGGCAGCGGTCCGCCACGGCTTCCAGGGGCTTACGAAGGCCCGCCAACAGGGGATGGCCACCGGAATCCGACGATGACGTCGTTCCTGTAGAAGAGCGGCATTCTCCTGCCAGAACCTGCATTCTCCATCGTCTTGCCGTCGTGGCGGCTTCCATTGCCAGGCGGGTCTTACCCGAACCGCTCTCCCCGACGATAAACATGATCTCCCTCGACCCTTCCCGGGTTGCCTCCAGACTGGCCGTCAACTCCTTCAAGGCGGTCTCTCGTCCCGCCAGTCGCGGTCTGTACAGGAGAGGCCGTGCTGCTGGACGTCTCTGGCTGGGCCGCTCCGCGCCGAGTCTCACCAATCTCTCCGCCACGATTCGAGCGTAGCCGATCCTTTCTTCCGGGCTCTTGGCCAAAAGATGCGCTAGCAGCCGGTCCAGGTCGAAATCGATCCCCGAAACCACTCGGGATGCAGGCGTCAATGCCTGTCCTAAATGGCATTCCAAAACTTGCCGTTCCGGACTGCCTAGAAAAGGCGGAGAACCGGTCAACAGCTCATAAAGGATACAACCCACAGCGTAGAGGTCGGCTCGGGCGTCCACAAGCTCGCCGCGGATCTGCTCTGGTGCCATGTACCAGGCCGTGCCTGCCAGTGTCCCGCTTGCTTCAAAGCTTTCGCGGCCAGGGGCGTTACCCGTGGGAAATGCCAGTCCAAAATCTACCAAGACCGGGCGGCCATCCGGTTGTACAAGGATGTTGCCAGGCTTCAGGTCCCGATGGACAAGGCCCTGGCCGTGTAGATAGTCCAGCGCGTCGCAGATTCTTGCCACGAGGGTCAAAGCCAGTTCAATCGCTCCCCCTGCCGCCCGCCTCCGGCTCGATGGGTTCGGGCTTCCGATTTCCCTGTTTTCTGGTGCTTCTCCGGCGCAAACCATCGGTGGTTTCCCACCCGTGGACAATGGGCTGCTGCCAAGGGGCGCCGTCACGCTTTCCCATCCCTTTTCTTCATGCCCGGCTGCTATTTCTTGCCCCTGCGTCGCGGTTCTTGGCAAGCGTGCCGGAGCTTCTGATGGCGTCGGGCCTCGGTACCATGGCCCACCGCACTGATTTCCGTTCCGTGCGGGCAGCGTCAGTGTTTCAGTCCACCAGACTTCAGGCTGGTTTTTGCCGTTTCCCGGTGGAGTCCCGGATCTGGGGGCTCGCCTTCCCCGATCTCTTTGGAGTTTGGTGAAGTCAGGGCTCACCAGAGCGAAGTGGTCCACCAGATTGACGCCGCTGAGCTTGTCCATGGCATACCAGGGAATCCCCTCGTGTACGCCGTGATCTACGATCTTCACGATGAGGGGATGTTCCAGGCGGGCAAGTGCATGGATCTCCCGCCGGATTCCTGCCAGCATGCCACGAGAAGGGGCTTCCACCGTTTTGAGAGCGACCTCACGGCCCGAGTCCTTCTCCACGGCGGCGTACACAATTCCTCCGCCGCCCTGCCCCAAGGGCGTCAGAAGCCGGTAAGAACCGATGATTGTTTCTTGGCCAGGCATGGTTTGCCACCCCAACGAAAACTCGCCGAGACCGCGGGAGTCACCCCAACTGAACCCTGGGATCGAGCCACGAGTAAAGAAGATCGACCACCAGGTTCACCAGCACGTAAACCAGAGCAATCACAAGGATACAGCCCTGCACCAAAGGATAATCCCGATTCTGGATCGCCTCCAAAGTCAGCAGGCCGAGTCCCTTCCAAGTAAAGATTGTTTCGGTGATGATTGCTCCAGTCATGAGCGCTCCGAATTGGAGCCCCGCAATCGTCGCCACCGGTATGAGGGCGTTTTTTAGAGCATGGACGAAGAGAACCCGGCTCCTGCCGAGTCCCTTGGCTCGTGCCGTGCGGATGTAGTCCGAACGCAGTACTTCCAGCATCGATGAACGGGTCATTCGGGTCAAGATCCCAGCCAGCGATGTCCCCAAAGTCACGGCGGGCAGGACGATACTCAGGGCACCGCCTTCACTGGGCATGGGAAAGAGACTCAATCGATAGCAAAAGAAGATAATCAGCATCGCGCCCAGCCAGAAGTTAGGGAGGGAAATCCCTATGAGCGCCCCAATCATCGACCCCAAATCAACCCATGAACCCTGGCGCACCGCTGCTAATATCCCCAACGGAATTGAGATCAACAGCGCCAGAAGAATACTCGCCATGGCCAGAATCGCCGTGTTCGGCAAACGCTCCCAAAGGAGCGCGGATACCGGCGTCCCCCGGCTGAAGTTGAAGCTCTCTCCAAGATCTCCGTGCAACAGCCCTGAAAGAAAAATCCCGTAGCGCACCGGGAGGGGCCTGTCCAGGTTTAGCGACTGGCGCAGCGTTTCCCGGTCCACTGGCATGGCTCCTTCGCCAAGGATTGCGTCCACGGGATCGCCTGGCACGATAGCCATTAAAAAGAAAACAATCGTCGCCAGCCCCAACACCGTGGGTACAAGAAGCAGCAGCCGCCTGAGGATGTAGCTCGCCAAATCTCCACGCCCTCCCAGCGGGATCATGGCCCGCCCATTTCAAACAATTCGGGAACTAGATTCCGGACGGTTCGCTTTCGGGGCCATTGGTTCTGTGGGGTATCCACGCAAGGCGGGACAAAGTTTGGAAACAAAAGGAAAACGCGCAGCGCACAAAAATGTGGGTCCAGGGAGCGAGCTCCCTGGTGGGTGCAGGGCGAAGTCCTGCCAGGGGACGGGGGACAGCGTCCCCGGACCA
>JAJRTK010000454.1 GCA_024278345.1 bacterium
CAAAACTCCAAGGTTCATCCGAAAATGTGCCGCGCAATCACCGTCCTCTGGACCTCTCCTGTTCCCTCGTAAATGTCGATGAGCACACTATCCCGAAGAAATCGCTCCGCGGGATAGTCCCCGATGTAACCATAACCACCGTGCAACTGAAGAGCGTCCGCCGCTACCTGTTTCACCACCTGCGCCGCAAACCATTTCGCTTCCGATACCTTCCTGGAGTACATGCTCTCCGCACCGGAAAGATTGCGGATTGCCGCCGCGTGGTGCGTCAGCAGGAGGGAGGCGTCGATCTTGGCCCGCATCTCGGCGATCTTGAATTGGGTATTCTGAAAGCTTGAAAGCGGTTTCCCGAAGATCTTCCGGCCCTTGACATAGTCCACCCCTTGGTCGTACGCGGCAAGGGAAATACCGTTGGCCTGCCCGGCGATCCCTGCCCGGCCGCCATCCAAGGTGTTCATGGCAAGCTGGAACCCTCGCCCTTCCCGGCCCAGCATGTTCTCCGCCGGCACGACCACATCCTCAAGAACGAGCTCCGCAAGCCCGCTCCCCCGCATCCCAAGCTCGTCCTCGATCTTGTTCACCGTAAATCCCGGCGAATCCATCTCCACGATGAATGCCGTGATACCGCCATGGCGTTTGGACTGCTCTTCCTTCACCCCAATCCGCGCAAAGAGCACACAAAAATCCGCCGCGGACCCGTTGGTGATGAAGATCTTGTTCCCGGTAATCCGGAAAACATCCCCAGCCCGCACGGCACGGGTGCTCATATTGGCGAAATCAGAACCGGCATCGGGCTCGGTCATCCCGTAACAGCCCACCTTTTCCCCCGACAGCATCGGTCGCAGGTATTTCTCTTTCTGCTCTGGCGTACCAAAAGCCGACACGGGATTTGCCGCCAACGACACCTGCACCGACAAAATCACCCCCACTGCCGCGCTGTGGCGTGAAATCTCCGTCACAAGCGCCACATAGGTTGGATAGTCCAGCTCCGAACCGCCCCATTCCCCATCAAAATAGGCCCCAAAAAGCCCCATCTCCCCCATCTTCCGGAAGAGATCACATGGGAACTCATTGCTCACATCGATCTCCTTGGCCCGCGGCGCCACCTCCTTCGCCCCGAACCGGGCAACTTCCCCAACGAATTCAAGCTGCTCGTCAGTCAGTATATACCTGTAGTTCTGCATAATGCTAGCTCCTTGCGCCATTCACCACGACCCTCCTCTCTTCCGAAGGGTCGCAACACCCGGAACACCGCCCGCACGGAAGACAACCAACTTACGAGACGGCCATTGCCGGCAAATCCTTTCAACAGATTAAGGGGAAATGTCTATTTTTTTCTACCCCCTTTCTTTTCAATTCCGTGAAGCGCTTCTTAAGGCGAATCTCCATTCAAGGGGGTAACCCCCGGAACTCTCATCACGTCTCTACTGGGGCAGCCGATCCATCGTTTCCACCGGCGTCCTCGGCGGCCAGCTCCTCGACGTAGCCAAGACTACGCCTCCGGGGGCCTGCCTTCCTCCTTGGTGGAAACGCGCCTCGGGCCACCTCGTGACGGGTATCCACGCAAAGCGGGACAATGGTCGCCGGGGAAAAAACTTGGCCTCGGACAACGCCGCGCTCCGCTCGGCGGGTCACGTTTGCGTGACTCGAAGGGTCCCGCCGCGCGTTACCCGAAGGTCGTCCGGGGACTCCGTCCCCGGTCCCCTGGCAGGGCTTCACCCTGCACCCACCAGGGAGCGAGCTCATCTTCCCGTTGCAACGAAGGGCAACGGGATCCCAGCCCACATTCTTGTACGCCTCGCGTTTTCCCTCTTCTTTTCCTGTTTTGTCCCGCCTTAACGAGCATGATCCCGGCGACCACACGCCGGAAGATGAAAGTGAATGGCGCCGAGCACCATAACCACGCCGTCGAAGATGGATTTAACCATGTACTTTCATGGTACGTGTATACCCCTTTTTTGAGACTTTGCTCTCGAAAATCGACCAGCTTCCATTGCCTCGCGGCAGGAGGCAACCTACCAGGCTCCTTGCTTGATACCATCGGCTTTGTCCCGCTATAAGTGGATACCCCCCTCTTCCAGGCATGCGCCAGAATTATCCCGTTGTGGAGAATACAACACTTCAATAACTATGAAATTACTACCACAGTCGAGAATTCATGTCATGAGCCGTATTTTACAACACCAAGTCCGATCACGCCCCATCGAAGTCGTGATCGCGGGAAGCCAGAAGAGTGGAACGACCTCCCTCCATCGTTACCTGGAGCAACACCCTGAAATCCATACGCACGAGAGATCCGAAGTGACGTATTTCTTGATCGACTCGGATTATCGAAACGGTTATCAAAAAGCATACTCCATCTATTTTCAGAATTGCCCGGTCACTGGCGGGCTACTCCTGGCCAAACATGTAATGCTAATGTATTCGCCCAAGGCTATAAAAAGACTCTCAAAGCACAATCCAAATGCCGAAATAATTCTTCTTTTGCGCAACCCGGTGCGCCGAGCGTATTCCGCATATTGTTACGCTCGTCAACTGGGGCATGAAACTCTCCAGACCTTTGAAGAGGCCTTGGATGCCGAACCAAAGCGGATGGAGGAAGGATGGATAAAGTGGCGGCAGTGTGCCTACGTCCATAATAGTCGCTATTTCCGACATATACAACGAATCATGGAGTGCTTCGGGAAGGAGAATCTTCAAATCTACTTGCTGGAAGATTTACAACAAGACCCGGGAGCAATCTGCCGCAAGATCTTTGAGCATCTCAAAGTGGACACAAGATTTTCGCCAGCAGTGAGCAAACGCCATAACCGGGGAGCTGCTGCCCGATCAAAAACGATTGCCAGATTAGTCGCCAGAATGAGAGCTGAACGAAGCGAGATCATCAGGTATATTCGCCCGTTTCTCCCAAACTCTCTGGTCTTTGCGACACGCAGACTTGTTCAGAAGCTCAATGAAAAACCGTTTACGCCCCCACCGATGAACCCCGAAACCAAACGTCGCCTAATCAATTGTTTTTCCGTGGATAATCAACGTCTCGCCAATCTCATCAACCGCGATCTAACACTCTGGAATCGGTAGACCTTGCCGGCCACAATTCGAGGGGATCAACGTAAGCCGGGACACGCGCCCCAAAAAAAGACGCAACGCGTCGTACATGAATGTGGGTCCAGGGAGCGAGCTCCCTGGTGGGTGCAGGGCAAAGCCCTGCCAGGGGATGGAATCCCCGGACGACCGCCAAGCGGAGCGAGGCGTTGCCCGGACGCGTGCGATTCCATAATCCCGGGAATGTCCCGCCTTGCGTGGATACCC
>JAJRTK010000025.1 GCA_024278345.1 bacterium
GGTTTTCGACGAGGGGCAAAAACCTCAGGAACCCGAGGTTCACCAAGGTGCCGGCCAAGAAGAGAGTCTCCAAGGGGGAGGTGCGGTCCAAGAAGAGAGTCTCCAGGGAGGCGCATCCGGGGGAGGTGCCGGCCAAGAAGAGAGTCTCCAGGGAGACGCATCCGGGGGAGGTGCCGGCCAAGAAGAGAGTCTCCAAGGGGGAGGTGCGGTCCAAGAAGAGAGTCTCCAGGGAGACGCATCCGGGGGAGGTGCCGTCCAAGAAGAGAGTCTCCAGGAAGAGGCCCCGGACGTGGATATGGCAGGGGAGATTGATCTCAATGGATGGCCTAGCCAAAAGCCCCTCACCGCCGAGACCCAAGCCTCGGCTTCGGGATCTTCCCCGGTTGCGATGCCCGCGGAGGCCCCGGACGAGGGACCCCCCCGACCCCCGGCGGGCAGCCTCCCTGAAGATAACGTATCCCGGCAAGACAAGGATGCCGTGGTGCAAGCTCTTCAAAAAGCCGGCCGGCCGATGAGTGGATATGAAATCGCCGAGGCTACGGGAATTGCACCCTGGTGGCGTCTCAAGGATATCTTGGCCGCCCTCAAGGCGGAGCAGCGGGTCACCCAGGATCCAGACGGACTTTTTTCCCTTTCCACGATCTAAGACTCCGGGAGAATGAAGGCTTCGGGGAGGCGGGATGAAAAGCTGCATCCTCTGTCCGGTCCAAAGGTGCGCGAAAACGGCCAAGCTGATGTTTTTTCTTTGAGTTGAGTCCGCTCCCGTCACCGGCCATCCGTCCGCCGCCACTCGCCTATCATCACCATTGAACTGGAAAACTAACCCAAGGCGGGAGCCGCCCCACATGCCAGACACTCCATCTGCTTTCCAAGGCTGGATCAGGGAGCTCCTTTTTTTCGGATACCGCCTGTTGACCACCAGTGTCGTTTTTCTGGGCATTCTGGCTTTCCCGCTGGTGGCACTTTGCCGCCGCCGTTGGTTGGTGGGCCTGGCGGAACGGTTGGGAGGTTTGAACAGGTCGAAGGGGCCTGAAAAGAACGGCTCCAGCGGAGTTTGGATCCATGCAGCGTCGGTGGGAGAAGTCCGGTTGGCTCTGCCCGTCATTGCCGCACTGCGCCAAAGTGGTTGGAGGGTGCGCCTTTCCACGACGACGGTTACCGGCAGGGATTTGGCCCGAAAGCTTGTCCCGGAGGCGCGGCCATTCCTTGCGCCCATCGACCATCCAATCTTTGTTGGCAGGGCTTTTCGACGGCTGGCGCCAAAGGTCTTGCTTTTGGTGGAAACCGAGCTCTGGCCGGAGCTCTTGCGAAGAGCGTTTCGAGGTGGGGTTCCCGTGCTCCTGGTCAACGGGCGTATTTCCCACGAAAGCTTTGGCCGCTACCTCCGGTGGAGGCCGCTTTTTTCTCCCCTTTTGGCCGGACTGCGAGGAGTGCTCCCGCGGAGCCGCGAAGACTGGGACCGGCTGCAAAGGCTCGGGTGCCGTTCGGAGTCTCTTGTGGCCATGGGAGATCTGAAAGGTGCCTCCCTTTCCAGCCCCAGGAAACGGCCTCTCCGAAAGGCGCCCCCATGGGTGCTGGTGGCGGGAAGTCTTCACCAGAGCGAGTGGGAAGCATGGCTGCGCCTTCTCCGAATTCTGGAGGGTGAGCCGCTTTTCCACGTCCTTGTTCCGCGCCACATGGACCGCCTGGATCACCTCCTGTCGCGCCTTGAAGAGGATGGCTGGCCTGTCCGCCTCTGGTCCTCCATGGGCTCCGAATTTCCCGATCCAGAGGCTGGAAAGGTTCTGCTTGTGGATACCGTGGGCGATCTGGAATCCCTGTACCAGTGGGGGGATATCGCTTTTGTCGGCGGAAGCCTTCTCTCTATCGGTGGCCACAATCTGTTGGAGCCGGCTATTGCCGGGAGGCCGGTTCTGTTTGGGAAGGGTATAGCCAATCAAAAAGAAGCCGCAGCCGATCTTTTGGAGGCCGGAGGTGGCCGGATGGTGGAGAACGTGGAGGAGTTGGCCGATCTCATCAGGAGATGGCTCCGCCAGCCGGAACGGTTGGAGCAGGTGGGTTCCCTTGCGCGGAAGGTTGCCATGGCCTCAAGGAGCGAAGGCGCCACTCTTGTGGAGAAATTGTCGCGCTCCCTCATGGAGCCCATCGCCCTTGACCCCTTCTCCATGCCCCAAAAGCCTCTTTCGGGCCAATAAATATTGGAGCGAACCGTGCGGACAGCGGCGGTCGGCCGACCGCCGATGGGAGCGGCCTCAAAGCAAAAGTATCAAACTTTGCTGAAAAACTTGGCTTACCGTGGGCCATGCCTTTCAGGGTGGCGAACCGAAAAACCGCTTTTGGGGGGAGGACTGGCCGTGGGAGTCAGCTTGTCTCACGGTTGTTGTAGTGGAGCTCGTAAAAGCGCTTGAATTCGGAGTCTCTTTCCCTGATGCGGAGCCACCAGTCGCGATGTTCCTGATACCAGTGGCAGGTTTTGGCCAGGCCTTCCTCGAAGGTGACGCTAGGCTTGAAACCCATGGCACGGATCTTCTTGTCGTCCACAGCGTAGCGCCGATCATGGGCGGGCCGGTCTTTCACGGGGGTAATGAGGCTTTTGGGCTTCTCAAGGAGATCGAGGATCCCGTGGGTGACTTGCACGTTGTTCCGTTCCTGGCCTCCGCCGACGTTGTAGATTCCTCCCGACTCCCCTTTTTCCAGAACGAGATCGATAGCTCGGCAGTGGTCTTCCACGTAAATCCAGTCCCGGACGTTTCCTCCGTCGCCGTAGAGCGGGAGAGATCGTTCGGTCAGGGCGTTGGTGATGAAGAGGGGAATGAGTTTTTCCGGGTATTGGTAAGGCCCGTAGTTATTCGTGCAGCGAGTGATGACGACGTCCAGGCCATGGGTTTTGTGATAGGCGAGGGCAATGAGATCACCGCCGGCCTTGCTGGCCGCATAGGGAGAGCTGGGGTTGAGGGGCGCTTCCTCGTTGGCGGATCCCTGCTCGATGGAGCCGTAGACTTCGTCGGTGGAGACCTGGAGGAATCTTTTGATCCCGTTCTTTCTGGCCTCTTCCATGAGGATGTAGGTTCCCAGCACATCGGTATTGATGAAGTCCGTGGCGCCGTAGATGGAGCGATCCACGTGGGTCTCGGCAGCGAAATTGACCACGGCATCGACGCCCTGGAGAGCTTCCCCCGACGCCTTGGGGTCTCGGATATCCCCTTGGATGAAGCAAAACCCTGGATCGTTTTCCCACTTGGCAAGATTCGAGCGGTTGCCGGCATAGGTGAGCTTGTCAAGAACCGTGATTCTCGAAGGCGGAGTTTCCTTGCCAAAGAGATAATGAACGAAATTGCTTCCGATGAAGCCGGCGCCGCCGGCCACGAGCACGTGCCGCATATCAGGTCTCCCTTGGAGTCACACGGATTGATGTCAGAGTCTGCTGGAGCTTCCAAAGCCAGCAAGGTTGTTGAATCTGATGGAAAAGCTTAGAGAGTAACTCTTGGTTGTTTCCGCATCCGCGGCCAACCCTAGCTTCCTTTCGAAAAAGCCCCCGCCAAAGCTGAGGCCCCAGCATTGCGTGCTGTAGAAAAGATCGAGTTTGCTGTCGGCGATGAGGCCGTCGAGAATGTTGTAGGTTCCTCGGAGCCGGCTTGCCCAGCGCTGGGAAAGACGGAAGGTGGTGTCCAGGCTCGCGGTGTGCCGGGTCACGTCATCGGTGGAAATGCTCACGGTGCGAAAATAGTCGACCGCCAAGTTCCACCGGGCTTGGCCGAGGCGAACGTTGCCGCTGAAGTTCCGCAAGATGGTCTCCTTGGGATCGAATTGTGCTCTCACGGTACTGGAGAATCCAGGGGCGGGAAAAAGCTGGAGCGTCGTTTCGATGTTGCCCAGCGGCTGGAGGCTTGGACTTTTCTCCCGCTCCTCGGCCCGGAGGAAACGGTAAGTCTGGCGAAAATCAAGGCGAGCGATTTCCTTGGCCGTGGTTTGGCCGCGCCATTTGTAGAGGAGCACGTTGCTGAGACCATACGTCACCAGATGGCTGGAATTCCCCAGGAGATCGATGGAGGGATCGCCCATTTGCGGCACCAGGGCTTCGTCGATATAGGGGGAATACTGGTACCGAACCGTGGGCTCGATGAGGTGCTTGAGCTTGCCGTCTGGCTTGCTGGACACGCCGTAGATTCGGTAAAAACTTGGCCCCGTCATGGCAATCCGGACGCGGTACAGGTGGCGGAAAAGCCCTGACCCAACGGGTTTGATGAAGGTCCCAGGTCCAGATTCGGCCAGAATCGGCTCTTCCGCCAGGGTGGCGAAAGTATCGGAGGAAAATCGGGTGTCTACCGTTTTTCGCTGGCTGTACCAGGTTTCCAGGAAGGAAAGGGAAGGTTCGATGGAGAGGCCTGGCAGGGTGAGAGTCCCCTGGAGCGTCGGAACAAAGTGGACGCGGAACGTCGAGAGATCCACAAGCTCTTTTTCGCCATCGATGGTGGTAAAATCGTCCCGGCGGCGGACCCGTTCCACCGAAAAGTTTTCGATCCGGAATTTGAGGGCCTGCCCAAGGATCTCCCAAGGCGAGCCACTGGTGTAAACGAAACTCGGAAGCTTTTGGGTGAGCGACTCGTCTCCACCGAATCCCTGCCGGGCCGAAAGAAGCAGGCGGAGGCTCTGGCTCCCCCAACGCTTGAGAACGTTGACCTCATTCTTCAGAAACCTCAGCGAACGGGCTTGGATGTTCGTGTTGACATCGTCCACGAGCTTCTCATTCTGGTACTGGAGCTGTGCCCGGGAATCGATACCGTAAGGAAACTTGTGGTTGAGCTGGGCTGTCAGCCGCCAGATGCTGGCCGCTGGTTGTCCATGGCTTCCCGAGCCCAAGACCCGCTGGTTGAGGATCTCGATCTCATTGACCCGGTCCTTGGGCGAGACCACGAACCGCAGCTGACCGGAAAAATCCACGCGACCGGCCATTAAACCCCGCACACCGAAGGTGGCATCCATCCAGCGGGCGATGGCCCAGAAGAACGAAATCTCTAGATTCGTCCCATAGATCCTGTCGGCGCCGAAACGGGGAGGCAGAAAACCCGTCCTTCGCCCGCCGCCGCTGATGGGCTGCACCCAGTAAGGCAGATAGAAGAGCGGAATTCCCCAGGCCTGGAAACGAACTCCCCTGAAGTAAATGGCCTTGTCCACGTGGACCAGCGCCTCCCGGGCATGGAGCTTCCAACCTCGCCCAGGCCGATGGCAGGAGGTGAAGCTCCCCCGCTCGATATAGTACCGATCTTGGCCGGTCTTGGGGTGGCGTGACAGCTTTTCGATGACGGCGGCCTCGACGATGAGGGACGGGAAGAGCACGCCCCGGGCCTGCTCCAGGCGTGCCCGCTTCGTTTCGAGGTTGAACCAGGCACGATTGGCTGACAGCACGTCCTTGCCCACAAGCAAAAGGACCGAGCCTTCGGCCTCGATTCTGCCCGATTCCCTGTAGTAGACTACGTGATCGGCCGTCAGCTTGAAATCGGGTCCCTTTTGGATCTCCACGGCGCCTTCAAGGATGTAGGTCTGGCTCTCCTGATCGAAATCCTGGATCCGTGACTTGATGATCACATCCTCTTTGCCTGTTTCCAGGCGCCGGAGAGCGTTTTCACGTTCCGCCATGGACTGCCGGCTCACGAGATCCGGCGATAGGCTCCCCAGTCCCTGGGCCTCCACCAGGGAAGCCATCATCGGAAAGGCCAATAAGGATAGGACCAGAGCTCCGAGGATCGGGAAAAACGCCTTGACCCTGCCCTCGCGGTGAGGATCTTCTGAAAACCGCCGATTCTCTCTTGGGTTGGCTTCCGCTCCCGCCGCCTGCCATCCGGCCGACGTCGGTCGCCCTCTCTTCACCGCCGGGCGCCCGCCCATACCCGCAACCGGAGATCGCCGAAAACACCGGCGCTGCCGCGACCGGAGGGATCGGGACGGTGGAAGGGATGGGCGAGACCCGGCCCAACCTGCCGCACCGGCGGAGAGCGGCTCCCCTGCCGAGGGAAGATTTCGATTTTCGTGGCTCATGCCATCCGCCGTGCCAGAAGGGTTTCGATCCAATCGGGCTCCATGCGCACCGCGATGTTTTTCTCCCCGCTGAAGGTGACGCGCCCGGCGGGACCACCACGGATGGCGCGAACCTGGTGGCGGTGGCAATAGGCCACCTGCACCGTGCGGTCAGCGGCTGCCTTCGAGTGAACCGCCGCCAAAGCCGCCGCCTCCAGAATCGCCCGAGGCGGCGGTTCTTTCCGCCCCTGGCGCCGCAGGACCACATGCGAGCCAGGATAGTCCCGTGCATGGAACCACAGATCTTTCGCCTTGGCCAACTTGAAGGTCAGGAGATGGTTTCCTTTGGCATGGCGGCCCACGAGAATCTCCAGTCCGTCGGTGGATCGATAGGCGGCAACGCCCGCGGGAATCCTTCGCTGGGAGGCTGCCGTCCAGCCCGCTTCCTTGGATCGAACCTTCCCTATTGCAGCCGATATCGCCTCGAGATCCCCCGCCACCTCAAGCCCGGCCCGCGCCGTTTCCAGCTCCGCCCGCCGCCTGGAGACCTTCTCGAAGTGCCGCCGAGATCCCACACGGATCTGTTCCAGCCGCCGAGCCCGGGCGAACAAACGATCCAGGTTCCCCGCTGGTTTCAAGGCAGGGTCCAATTTTATCGTCACGTCACCGCTTCCGTCGAACGCGGTGCAAACCAACCGGTCTTGACCTCGGCGGGACCGGTGGAGGTTTGCGGCCAGAAGCTCTGCCTGACGCCGGACGAAAGGGGCCTCGGCACCCGCCAGCATTTGCTCCCGCAGCCGCTCTTCCAGGCGCGCGATCTTCTTGATTTCCCGCCGGATCGCCCCTTCGATCTCCCCCCTTTGGCGTGCGAGAGCCAGCACTTTTTCCCGCCGAAGATAGACTTCTTCAGCCGCCTCCGAAAAGGATCGCGGGAGCCCGCTTTCGGCCTTCTGGGAGAGCAGCGTCTCGGGTACTGCCGTCAAAAACTCCTTCTTTCCCGTGGGAAACGGAACGAGCCGACCCGGTTCCTCGCCCCGTCGAAGAACCTCCCGAAGCCCGTCGGCCACGCTCCATCCACCTCTCTGAAACAGCTCGCCCCAGGTCCGAGCTGTCCATGGGGAGATGGGCGAAAAAAAACGTGCCAGCCCCGAGGCGTCACAGGGATTTTCCGCCAGGAGCTCCCACCGGTCCACCGCACCAACGCCAAGCTCTTGGCCCTTGGCCCGCGGCGGAGGCCTATAAGAGCTTCCCACCTCCAACTTCCGAACGCGGCTCATCTTGCCGGAAACGGGCCGGGCGACGCAGAGGATCGCTCCATCCATGCGCGTCAGCACTAGATTCGTCAAACGCCCGGTCATTTCCAGGTGGAGCTTCATTCGCCCGGAGAACCGCTCGGACTCCAGCGTCACAAGGCGGTCCAGCCTCGGCTGCCTCAAATCAAGAACCCGCGTTCCAGCCAGGTGAAGATCGAAGGCGTGTGCCAGTCCTCTTCTGACCTTCCGGCCCCCAATTTTTCGGGTCCAGAAAAGGGCGGGGTTCTCTCGGTCCAGGGAAATGAACAGACCCCCCTTTTCCCCCGTGAAACGAAACAAAAGAGCCCTTGGCTTCCCCGTTTCCCAGGGAAGTACTGCTTGCTGTACCGCGCTGAGACTGCCATTTTTCAGCAGGTCGGCAAGCTCCGGCACCAAGCCTCGATAAAAAAAAGCATCCACGGTCGTTTCTGTTTCAGGAGTTGCGGGGGATTTGGTGGTAACACGCCCTTCGGGGAAAAAGCAAGGAGCGAGGGCGATGAGGGGCTCCTATCGGCACGGGTATCCACGTAACGTTCATGGAGACCAATCGGACCACCCCGGAAGCATGAAAAAAAGACGCGGGGCCGAGCGCAGCGAGACGCGGCCCAAAGGGCCGCAACCAGAGTCCCCGGATGACCTTCGAGTCACGCAAACGTGACCCGCCGAGTAACGCACGGCGTTACCCGCCGAGTAACGCGAGGCGTTGCCCGAAGGCCAGAAATTCCCCGAACCGAAGGTCGTAAACCGCGCTTACGGCACAAAGACAAATCTCGATGGCGTGTACTTTCACGGTAACGTTCATGGAGACGGACCACCCCGGAAGCATGAAAGGCAGGACGCCGCGGCCTCCGATGTTTTAGCCCCCCAATCTTTTCGCGTGGAGGCCTTCCGGCCTCCATGCCGGCGTGTACTTTCACGGCAAGACAGATGTCTGCTTTGCGTGTACTTTCATGGCACGTGGATACCCCGTTGGTTTAGTAGCTTCTGGAGTTCCTGCCCTAATCGGAGAGCACGACCAGATTCCGCGGGGTGATCGGTGGCAACCGAGGAAGGAGACCTTCGATCTGTTAAATTCGTGGCTATTATTTGGTAAAGGAATGTTGAATATAAAAAATTCCCTAGATTGGCTTGGGGAGTCGAAAAGATGATGCGAGGGCGTGACGGGTCTGGAACTGGGGCGGCTTTCTTGTTTGGAGTGGGGGCTCGCGGGGGGGGGGGTACAACACTTTCGTTCCGGCGCCGCCAGGTGTTTTGCCTCCGGGAGTTTCGCGTCCTGAGCGTTTGAGGTTCCGGCCATCGTTCGAGCCGATAGGGGAGAGTTGTCTTCTCCGGGAGTCCCGGGATGTAGGATTCATAGTGGGGGCGCCCGTTGGGAAGGCAAGGGAAGCGGTAGGATCGGCGAAGGGAGAGAGTGTCTGGACTCCGGGCTGGGGCGCCGGGGATTGCCGGTGGTCCGGCGTGGGGCTGGAGTTCTGGCCGCGTTCTTTTTTCTTTCCGTGAGTCTCGGTGTTGGGCTGTTTGGGGTGGGGGAGGCCGTTGCGGGAGTCCAGACCCTCGACGGGGTCGTTTTGCTCCAGGGCCAGACCGATCACTTGGGTACGTTGATCACCCTCGAATCGCTCCAGCCGCCAAGCCCTTTGCCGGCATGGTCGCTTGATTGGCTCTTCTGGTGCGTTGCGGCAGTGGTCCTGGCCGTGGCGCTGCGCCGCCGGAAGGGAAGATGGGTTGCGGCTCTGCTCCTGGTGGTCGCAGTGGTGGCCCTTGGAGCCGCACTCCAGGGAACGTCTGATTCGGCTGGCGCCTATCGGCTCGTTCCCGCCGGCGGGGAGTTCGAGGCCGGGACTTACAGGCTGGACTTCTTTCACGACGGGTATATCCGGGAAACGCGCTTCGTCGTCCTGGAGGAGGCCGCTGGGTCGTCGTTGTCGCTCTCCACGGTGGTCCTGGAGCCTCTCGTGGCCATTGAGGGCGAGGAGACCGTTCCGCCGCCATCCCAGGTGCCTGGGCTGGGTATCAACGCAAGGCGGGACACGCACCAAAGAAACGACGCGGAGCGTCGTACATGAATGTGGGTCCAGGGAGTGATCGCTCCCTGGTGGGTGCAGGGCAAAGCCCTGCCAGGGGACCGGGGA
>JAJRTK010000026.1 GCA_024278345.1 bacterium
CCACCATTGTTCCGCTTTGCGTGGATACCCGCCCGCAGGTATCCACCTACCATGAAAGTAAATGGTTAACCCATCTTCGATGGCGTGGTTATGGCGCTCGGCGCCATTCACTTTCATCTTCCGGGGTGTGGTCGCCGGGATCATGCTCGTTAAGGCGGGATAAAACAGGAAAAGAAGAGGGAAAACGCGGGGCCGAGCGAAGCGAGACGCCGAGCATAAGCGAGGCCTACCGTACAAGAATGTGGGTGGGGAACTCGTTGCTTTTCATTGCAACAGGTCCTAGTTTGCTCCCTGGTGCGTACGGGGCGACGCCCTGCCCGGGGACGGGGGACGGAGTCCCCGGACAACCGCCGAGCAGAGCGAGGGGCAAGCGGCCGCCGAACTGTCCCGCCTTGAGTGGATACCCGGATTCGAAAAAAAACGGAACGCTGGTCAATTCTTTCTCAGGGGGGGCTTCCCATGGAGGCGAAATGAGCGATCTTGCTGTGGTGATCCTGGCTGCGGGCCAGGGAAAGAGAATGCTTTCTAAGTTGCCCAAGGTCTTGCATCGCCTTTGTGGCCGGCCGATGCTGGATTACGTCCTGGATGCCGCCTGGAGCCTGAATCCTGGGCAGGTGGTGGGCGTCGTGGATTTCGAAGGCCCGGTGGCCGACTCTTTTCGCAATCGAGGAGCGCGGGTGGCGTTTCAGCCGGTTCGCCGCGGGACTGGAGATGCGGCGCGGATTGGGCTTTCCGAGGTGCAGGGGAAGCCGGATCGCCTTCTTGTGCTCAATGGAGATGTTCCTCTCTTGAGGCCCGGGACTTTGCGGAAGATGCTCGATCTTCTGGAAGAATCGGCGGACTTGGTTCTTTTGGCGGCCCAAGTCCTGAACCCCCATGGGTATGGCAGGATCTTCCAGCGGGATGGGGCTGTTCGGATCGTGGAACAGGTTGATGCTACTCCTGAGGAGCGCCGTCACTGCTTGATCAACGTCGGAGTTTATGGCGGCAGGGCTTCTTTTTTTAGCGATGCCCTGCCCCGGTTACAAAGCGACAATCTTCAAGGGGAGTTCTACTTGACCGATTTGGCCCCCATGGCAGGTCCCGGTCGCTGCCGGGTCGTGGAGCTCCAAGATGTTCACGAAGCCGCTGGCGTCAACAATCGCGCTCAGCTCGCCCAGGTGGAGGCGCTTCTCCGGCAAAGAAAAAACCGCGAGATCATGCTCTCCGGCGTTACCATGCGCGATCCCGAGCGGACTTATTTGGACTGGGCGGTGGAAGTGGCGCCCGAATCGCTTCTTTACCCCAATGTCATCTTGGAAGGGCGGACCAGGATCGGCGCGGGATGCACCATCTATCCGGGGGTTCGGATCGTCGATAGCCAGATCGGGGAAGACTCAGTGATTCTCGATGGAACTGTTGTGGAAAACTCGGTTGTGGGGCCTCGGTCCAAGGTGGGGCCCATGGCTCATTTGCGCCCTGGTACTCGCCTTGGAGCCCGGTGCAAGATCGGGAACTTCGTCGAGACCAAGGCTGTGACTGTCGGGGAAGGCAGTAAGGCATCCCACCTGAGCTATCTGGGAGATGCCGTCATCGGCCGGGATGTCAATATCGGGTGTGGCACGATCACCTGCAATTATGATGGCGTGAGCAAGCATGTTACCATCATTGAAGACGGTGTTTTCGTTGGGTCCGATACACAGTTGGTAGCTCCTGTGACCGTGGGCCGCGGCGCCATCGTCGCCTCGGGCAGCACCATCACTTCCGACGTCCCGCCGGAAGCCCTGGTCTTGACGCGAGCGCCAACAGTGGTGAAAGAAGATTATGCTTCCCGGTATTGGGAAGGGCGACAAAGGAGGCCGTCCGGTGACGGGGCGACTTTGGAAAAGAGGAGCTCAACCTCCTTGGTTGACACACGTGATCCGGAGATCGGCTAGAGACCTTTTCCCTGGCCTGCTCATGGCGGTCTTCCTGGCGGTTGCACTCCCCGCTTCGGGGCAGATCCGGTGGACCGACAAAGAGGGAACGGTGCATGTCAGCAGCGAGCTCCCGTCCCGGAATCAGGTTACGGAAATGGAGTGGCGCCGCCTCCAGATACTGCCCACGCCTACCCCCGCTCCAGTCCCCAGATACAGAGTGAAGCGGCTTCGGAAGGACGCCCCCCTGTTTCCGTGGCTCTGGTACCAGGTTCGGCGGCTTTTTTGGGAAGAGGCGATCCCCTTTTACGAAAGGGCCAGCCGCTTCGCTTTTCGGCACCTGGACAGTCTGCTTTCCTGGGTCCGCTGGCTCGTAGCAGGGGCTCTTCTTATCCTGGCCTTTCCTTTCTGGCTTCAGAGCGGGTTCCGCCTGTGGCGCCTCTTTCGGCTTCCTCGATATACCGATGGCCGCCGCGTCGAAAAGAAGCTGGGGAAGAAAGCCCTTTTGATAGGTTCTCCTCGCCGGGCTTCCGTGGGGTTTGATCCCCATGCCCGGAACCTTCTTTTCTACCGGAAGTGGATCGAGCATCCCGAGAATGAAGGCGCCTGGACCGTGAGTGAGGTCCTGGAAACCTCGTCGCCGGATTTCTATGTGGAGCTCGACGACGGCGTGCGAGTACTGGTGGTCATGGAGAGGCCGCGCCTGCGAGAGCCGCGCACCCAGATGGAGGAGATCATCGACGAGGAGGGGATGGCGGGTCGCCTGAGGAAGGTCTGGATGGCCTATCCTGATCGGATCTCAGTGAAGGGGGAGCTGGCGCGCCAGGGAGGCGATTTCGTTTTGGGAGTCGGTGGCACCGGGGTCGAGATTTGGCCTCGGGAGCTGCCGGTTCGATACGATTCCGAGGTTTGGAGGGTTTGGCGGATCTTCGGCGTGGCGCTCCTTGCGTTGGTGTTGGGTGGTTTGGGTCTCGTCCATCGTTGGGGTTTCTGATCTCGACATCGGCGCTTGGGGGGCGTAAGCTAGTACCTCCGGAGTTCTCATCACGGGTCGCGCCGGCGCTGGCTGGTGCGCGGTCCCCCCCAAAAAAAAAGGAGAAGCCATGAGACGAATTGGCCGAGGTCTAGTCCGGTTTTTTCGGTTGCTTGACGACACTTTGGAAATTCTTATATTTGATCGGTTGCTGGCGCCTCCAAGGAGGGGCTGGGTCCTGGGGGGCGCAGGGCTGGCAGTTGCGGGGCTTTTGATCTTCGCTGGCGCCCCGCCCGCGGAGCTTGAGCCTCAGAGCTCGGCCTTGCCCGTAGCGGACGAGGCCACGGGGGCCAAGAGACTGCTCTTGCGCCGCCCCTGGCTCGATCACTTGCCCACGGACCCCTACGAATCGTACCGCGCCTTGATCTTCGAGCCCAAGGGCGTGGGCGTGAAGCTCCGGGCGACGGCGTACAAAGGGCAATGGGAGATGTTTCTCTTTCGGGCGAACGACAAAGAAGTCAGGTTTTTCTTTCCCCACGACAAGAAGAGATTTGCCACTCAGTACAGCATTTCCAAGATCCAGCGTGGAACCTTTGATCTGGAGCTGACGCTGGAGAATATGCCCAAAGGTCCAAAGACCTATTATAGCTGGAAGAAGTTTCGCCGGGGAGAGGACCAGCCGCCCGCCCTTCGCTCCATGGCCCTGGAACGCTGGCTCGTGCCCGTGGAGCGGTTGGGAGAGGTGAACCCTGGGTTTTGAGAGTTGATTCGGGTCTTCTCTGAACCTTTTGGCCAGTTGAGTTGTTGAGAACGGTTCGGCTTTTGGCGACGTGAGAGTGGTGGACCCGCTTTGCGTTGCCGCTTGCACCCGCCGCACTGAAGGAGTAAAGCGATGGATCGAGATCAACTGGAGCAGTTCGTCAGCAACTTGGCAGACCCGCAAACTCGGGAGACCATCGGGGAGAAAGGGCTTTTGAAGAACGTCGCTTTTTGCGGTGGTCAGGCGCGTGTCACGCTTCTTCGACCGCCAGTATCAGAGGGGATGCAGGAGCAGTTGCGGCGGTCGGTGCAACATGCCGTGGCCACTCAGGAAGGCGTCACGGAAGTCGTGGTGGACTATGCCCAGGGAGTCGCGGCTCCCGCGCCTCAGCTCACGGTCATCGATTCTGGTGCCGGCCAGGCGGGGCCCGCGCCCGGGCGGCCCGCGCCTCACCGGGGCGTCCCACCGGCGCAGCCCATTGCCGGAGTGAAGAAGATCCTTGCGGTGGCCAGCGGCAAGGGTGGAGTTGGCAAGTCCACCGTGGCCGTGAATCTAGCCTTGGCGTTGACGAAGATGGGGGCGCGAGTGGGGTTGATGGATGCCGACGTGTACGGTCCAAGTATTCCCATGATGCTCAACCTGGACGGGCAGCCGGGCGTGGACGCCGAGCAGCGCATCCTGCCTTTGAAGAGTTCTTATGGCGTGGATGTCATGTCCATCGGCTTCCTGATGGAGGGGGACGACACTCCGGTCATCTGGCGCGGCCCCATGGTGATGAAGCTGATCACGCAGTTCTTGCGGAATGTGGCCTGGCGGAACCTCGATTTTCTGGTGATCGATCTGCCGCCTGGGACAGGCGATGTGCAGCTCACGCTGGTCCAGACGGTGCCGGTGACGGGTGCGGTGATCGTGACGACGCCACAGGATATCGCTCTTTTGGATGCGAAGAAGGCTTTCCAGATGTTCCGCCGTGTGGAAACGCCGATCGTGGGCATCATTGAAAACATGAGCAGTTTCGTCTGGCCGGGGCTTGAGCCGGCGAAGGAAGTTTTGCGTGAGCTGCGAGGAAGCTTGGATTCCGAGGCCGCTTTGAAGCTCGACAAACTGGATGCGGTGTTGGAGGAGCACGCATTGATGTATCCTTTCGGTAAGGGTGGCGGCCGTCGGGAAGCCGAAAAGCGGAACGTTCCCTTCCTGGGCGGAGTCCCCTTGGACATCGAGATCCGGAGTGCCGGAGACCGGGGCCTGCCCATCGTGGAAGTCGCTCCGGATTCGCCGGCCTCGAGAGTTTTCATGGATATCGCCCGCCATCTGCTGGATGCCGATCACGATGCGGTGGGTCATGGGAAAGATGAGAAGAAAGGCTTCTTTTCGAAAATGATGGGGCGCTAGCTGGTAGGGGTGGTGGAAAGCCGTCCCCACGAATCATCAAGAACATCTTGCTGACGTGGCCGCCGGTGGGGACGGTGAATCAGCGCCCTGCTAAGTCTGTAACAAAGGTTCTGGGGCCCATGGCTCCATCGGTAGAGGAAGGGATTCCATGAGAAAGCTTGCACTCCTTCTTGTTTTTGTCTCCGGTTTTGGGGAGCTTGTGGCCAGTGGAGCGGATTTCCGGGGGAACTTGGTGATCCTACGAAACTACATGGATCACTCTGAGGAGCAGGTGGTTGCGGCACTCAACGAGCTGGCGGCCCTGCAAGACAGGCGTGCCATCGGGCCGGTGAGCGATTTGTTGACCGTGCGCTCCGCCACGATCCGCACGGCTGCGCGGCAGGCCCTCATCGAGCTCAGGGCGATGGACCAGTTTGCGCGGCAACTTCGTAGCAGCGTTCCCCAAGAGCGGCAATCGACGGCTCAGGTGCTGAGATTCATGGGGACGCCAGCGATTCCTTTGCTGTTGCCTCTCCTGGGCGACCCGGAACCGCAGGTTCGGGGTTCCGCGTTGGTCTCGTTGGGAGCGCTGGCCAAGGGTACGAAGGATCAACGTGCATTGGACGGGCTTGTCCGGGCTCTCAACGACGAAAGCCCCTTTGTCCGTGAGTCGGCAATCGTCTATTTGGGAGAATTGGGAGACCGGAAGATCATTCTGCCTCTCATCGGTTTTGTCCGCCAGAACCAGCTCGTTTATCAAGCCTTCGGAGCCTTGAACCGTCTGGCGCATCGGGAGGAGGCCCTGGCTTCCGCCATCGTTGGGGAGGTTCGCCAGTTGCTGACGGGAACCGATTTGACCCTGGTGGAACGGGGAATCAAGCTCCTCCGCTTCATCGAGGCGCCACAAGCTATAACGCCGCTCTTGGAGATGCTGGAGCATGAATCTCCGCGCATCCGGTATGCCGCGATCCAGGGGCTCTTGCCCTATCGCGAAGATCCCCGGGTCCTGGCGGCGGTAGAGCGTTTGAGCCGGGATGACGAAGACGCCTTGGTTAGAACGACGGCCCGGAGTTATGTCGCTGGCAACCTGGATCTCGACTGACCCGTGGTCTCCCAGAAATCCTGGTGCTGCTCCAGGCTAAGGGCAGTGGATGGTGAGTCCAAACGAAGAGGGCGATGGGGATTATGGGGCTGGGTTGTGGTTGTGCAGACAGGTTGCCTTGTTTTCCTTGTGAGCGGGATCTCCTTGGGGGGAACGGTAAGGGGCGTGCCGATGTTCGTGGACGTAGCCCGGGATTCGGGGATCACCATGCTCCATCGCCACTGTGGTTCCGGCAAACGGTATCTTGTGGAAACGATGGGTTCGGGGTTGGCCTGGCTGGATTACGATGGTGACGGGTGGCTCGATCTGTACTTGGCTCAGGGGGGATTGTTGCCGGGATGCTCTGTTTCTCCAAAGATCCTGGTCAACCGCCTTTACCGAAATATGGGGGATGGCAGCTTCGAGAATCGGACGGAGGAGGCGGGTGTCGGGGATGGAGGATACGGACAAGGAGTGGCGGTGGGCGATATCGACGGAGACGGTGATCCAGACCTCTATGTGGCGAACTACGGGCCGGATCGGCTCTACCGGAACCAGGGGAACGGTAGATTTCGCGATGTGACCTCCATGGCTGGATTAGGTGATGGCGGATGGTCGAGTAGTGCGGCGTTTGGAGATCTGGATGGCGACGGGGACCTCGATCTCTATGTCGTGCGCTATCTCGATGCGCCGGTTTCAAACAGCGTCTCTTGTTCAAGCCGGCAACAGGTGGCCGGCGGTTTCGAGCGGGTGGGGATTTACTGTCATCCCAGTACCTATGCCGGCTTGCCAGATCGGCTTTACGTGAATGATGGGAAGGGCCGCTTCAGGGAGATGGCCTCGGCGGTTGGCATCGTCCAGGACGGGGCGGCCAAGGGGCTTGGGGTCGTGCTAGCCGACCTGGATGGGGATATGGATCTCGACATCTATGTATCGAACGATTCCACGGCGAACCAGTTGTTCGAGAACGATGGCCGCGGGCGTTTCACCGACCAAACGCTCCTTTCCGGAACCGGTTACAATGGCGCGGGCCGTGCCGAGGCGGGGATGGGCCTCACCGCGGGGGATGTGGATGGCGACATGCTTTTGGACCTCTTCGTGACGAATCTGTCCAACGAAACCAACACCCTTTACCGAAATTTGGGGAGTGGTTTGTTCGCGGACGAGACTCGGCAGCGTGGGCTGGCTCCTAGCTCCGTACCATTTGTGGGCTTCGGGACGCGCCTAGCGGATTTGGACAATGACGGTGATCTGGATCTCGTGGTGGTCAACGGGCATATCTTGGACAACGTGGAGAAGGTGGCGCCGGGATTTTTTTATGCCCAGCCGATGTCGCTCTTCCAGAATGATGGGCGAGGACGTTTCACCGACGTGACGAAGGAATGGGGAGCCGCCCTTCTCCGGCCGGTCGTGGCGCGCGGCCTCGAAGTGGCCGACTATGATCGAGATGGCGATCTGGATTTGGCGGTGAGTGTCAACAATGGTTGGTTTCGGCTCCTACGGAACGAGGGAAAGGGATTGGGGTTCTCCTTGGAGATTCGGCTCATGGGAACAAGCTCGAATCGGGAAGGGATTGGTGCGCAGATTCTCATCGAAGCGGAGGACTTGCGCTACAGGCGGGTAGTGGGGAGATCCGGAAGCTATCAGTCCAACGGGCCGCCGGTGGTACATTGTGGGTTAGGCCGGAAAAAGAGCTGCCGGGTGACTATCCGTTGGCCAGGGGGCGGCGAGGAGAAGCTGGGTTCCGTTTCGGCGGGCCAGCTCATCGTTGTTACCGAAGGCCGTGGCATCACGGAACGTCGCCCCTTGACAGGAACAGGAGCTTCTCCCACGGCAGGAGGTTCTCAGCCATGATCCATTGCCATCCAGGCCTCACCCCCCCGAGGCAGCCCCGGAGAAAATTCACTCGGGCCCTTTTGACCGGAGCCCGGATCGGTCTCTTCGGTGGGGTCGTTGCGTGCGCGGCCCTTGCCTGGGCCGGGGTCGAGGAAGACTCGTTTTTCCCGCGGTTGGAGGAAGCCGCCGCTTTGGCCGACTCCGGGAAGCTTGAAGAGGCGGAAGAGCTTGTGCGGCAGGTCGTTTCCGAGGCTCCCAAGATGGCGGAGGCACACAATCGCTTGGGAGGGATTTTGTGGCGTGAGGGCCGGCTCGGTGAGGCCGAAGCCGCGTTCCGGCGGGCGATGAGGCTTGACCCGAAAAAAAATTCCGTTCGATACAATTTAGGACTGCTTCTTTTGCATCAGGGCCGGTTTGAGGAGGCTCTAGCTGAATTTGCATGGATTGTTCGGCGGGATCCGGCAGACCTCCCCGCGGCGATCCAGGCCGGCCTCGCGGCTTTGCGGGCCGGAAAGCCCGGGCGGGCGGTGGAGTTCTTCGACATCATCGGCGAAAGAACAACCGACGAGCCGGAGCTCGGGATGTACCATGCCCTGGCGCTCTTGGGAGCGAGGCTGTATGACCGGGCGGAACGGAAATTTTCCGACCTGGCCCGGCGTTGGCCGGATCGCCCGGAGTTCTCTTACCAGTTGGCTCGGCTCTCCGGGACGCGGGGGCAACCTCTGAAAGCCGTGGCCGGGTTGCGGGGTGTCCTGGAAAGGTGGCCCGATTTCGATCCCGCGCGCACGGATCTCTCCGGGACCCTGGCATTGCTCGGGGAGGCCGCGGCCAAGAAAGGCGATCTGCGGAAGGCGGACACCTTTCTGAAGGAAGCTCTGACATTGATCCCGGATTCCGCCGACCCCAAGGTCAGGGCACGAATGAGCAAGATTTTATCGACCTCCGTGGGGGTAGAGCTGAAGCTGGGGGATTGGGCGTCCGCGGAGCTGGGTGCAAAGCGTCTGACACGGATCGATCCCAAGAAGGCTGAAGCCTGGTATTGGCTGGGGTTGGCACAGCATTCCGCGAAGAAGTTCGACGCGGCTGCGGCCAGTTATGAGATGACCCGGAAACTGGGCCTCAATGGGATTGAGGTCGTTCGAAACCACGCCGGCGCTCTCTTGGCGGGCGCCCACCCGGATGGCGCCGCCGCCGTGCTCCAGGGAGCGACGGAGCGGTGGCCCGAAGCCCCGGGTCTCAAACCACTGTTCGCGGAAGCCCTCAACCTGCTCCAACGCCATGAGGAGGCCGTAGAGCTTCTTTCTCGGGAAGTGAAGCCCGGGGATGCGCCAAGTCCGGTATGGGCCTACGAGCTGGCGGTTGCCCTCCTGGGACTCGAAAGATGGGGTGAGGCGGAAAAGGCACTGGAGCGGGTGCTCCTCCTTGACCCGGATCATATCGAGGCGCACTATCGCCTTGGCCGTTTATTTCTGCGGAGAGGCCGCGAAGAAGAGGCCCGGCCTCTGTTGGAGGCCCACCGGCGGTTGCAGGCTGCCGCGGAGGAGAAGCACGATCTGCAGCCCGAGCTCCAAATGCTCGTGGAGCGGGGTGAATTAGCCTTGGAGAAGGGCCGATTCGAGGAGGCGCTCAGGGCATTCCGGCGATGCCACGACCTGGGGCCAGCTCGAATCCGGCCTCTCCGGGGGCTGGCAAGAGTTTACCATGCCCTGGGGCGGGAAGAAGATGCCCGGGATGCGGCGGAACAGGCCATTGCTCTTGTCAAAGGCCGCAACCCCCTGTTGCGCGCCCTGGTCAGGCTGCTTAGGGAGATCGGTCAGGACGCGCGCGCGGCGACATTGGAGCAAGAGCTTGCTGAGCCATGACGGGGAAAGCGGAGCAGTCTCCGGCGTTTGCCATGCTGCTTGACGGGTTTCACGGGTAGGAGAAGGGAATGAGGTCTCTTTCACAGAGAACTGGGCGGCGGTGGGTTTTTGCGGTGTCCGCGATTGCGTTGGCCCTGGTCCTTTTTTCATGGATCTCTCTTGTTCGCCGCGAATCCCGGGAAGCGGCCGATTGGCGGACGCTGCCGCGGGGTGGCCCGTTGGTTCTTATTTCCGTTGACACCCTTCGGGCGGATCATCTTTCGGCCTACGGAGAGCCGGAGATCGGGACGCCCTCCCTGGAGCGGTTGGCGCGGGATGGAGTGACCTTTCTGGCGGCTCGGTCTCACGTTCCTCTGACGTTGCCGTCTCACGCGACGATGTTCACGGGTCTGTTGCCCTATGAGAATGGTGTGCGGAACAACAGCGGATTCGCGTTGGAGGGGTCGAAGCCTCACGTTGTCCGCGAGCTCCGCGACCGAGGTTATGGGACGGCGGCCTTCGTTTCCGCCTTTGTGCTCACCGCTCAGACAGGGATCGGCAGCGGTTTCGAGCACTACGATGCCCAGTTTGGCGGAGGCGCCTCGAAACGGACGCTCGGCGAACTGCAGCGTGCTGGGGCGGAGACGGTTGATGCTTCCATCGAATGGTTGACAAAGCAGCCGGAATCTCGTTTTTTTCTGTTCGTCCATCTGTATGATCCTCATACGCCCTATCGGCCGGTTCCCCCTTACGACCGACTCTATGGAAAGCGCTCCTACGGCGGGGAGGTTTCCTCTTCAGACGCAGAGGTGGGCCGTTTGTTGGGGCAATTGCGGGCTCAGGGTCTGTACGACGAGAGCCTGATCCTGGTCGTTTCGGATCACGGGGAGGGGCTGGGTGACCACGGAGAGGAGGAGCACGGAATCTTCCTTTACAGGGAAGCACTGGATGTTCCCTTGGTCATGAAGCTGCCCCGGAGCCGGTATGCGGGCCGGCTCGTGACCCAACCGGTGGGGCTCGTGGATGTGGCGGCGACATTCCGGGACTGGGCGTCGTTGCCGGTGGATCACCAGAGTGGCCGGTCCCTCTTGAGGGCTGTGGCCGCCGAAGCGACGGGGCAGCCCGTGTCAAGGCGCAGTATCTACTCCGAGACTCTTTACCCGCGCTACCATTACGGATGGAAAGAGCTTTACTCTTTGTATGACGGGGGTTACTCTTACGTGTTGGCGCCCGGGGAAGAGCTGTACGACCTTTCCACCGACCCCGGGGAGCAGGTGAACCGCCTTGGTTGGGAGGCGCGGAGGCGGGAAGGGATGCGCTCGGAGCTGGAAGCGCGGGTGCAAGAGGGCGGTATCGCCGCGCCAGGCGAGCCTTCGGCGGAAGAGACTCGGGCCCTGGAGGCGCTGGGCTATGTGGGGGCGCCCACCCTGGTGGCTGGAGATGGAGAGCTTCCCGACCCCAAGGAGCGCGTGGGGGACCTCAAGAGCTATCTCCGGGCCTTGAGTTTGGTGGCTGGCGGTCGGTATCGAGATGCGCTGCCCCTCTTGGAAAAGGTGTTGTCCCGCAACAAACGGATGGTGGATGGCTGGGAGAGGTTGAGCCATGTCCGGCAGCGGCTGGGGCAGCTCAAGTTGGCCATGGAGGCGCAGCGGAAGAGTGTCGAGCTGGCGCCGGGGCGTGCACCGGCGCTTTTGAGGATGGCGAGTTTGTTGACCCTACTTGGGCGGACCGATGAGGCGATGCGCCATGCGGAGCTTGCGGCGAAGAAAATGCCCGGGGCAGCCTATTTGAGGTTGGCGCGCCTTTGGGCCGGTCGGGGTGAGGAAGAGAAGGCCCTGGAGTCCGCGAAAAAGGCAACCCAACGGCGTCCCGCGGTGTTGCCCTTTGTCAGGGGCTTGTTGGCGTACCAGGGGAGGCGGTTCGCTGAGGCCCGGAGAGAGTTTGATAGGGCGGTGTCTCAGGTGGAAGCGCGAGGGGGACAGTCATTTTCCGATCTGAGCTTCTATTTGGCCGATTGCCTGGCCCGTGCGGCGTCTGGCGCTTCCGGGGCCGAACGGGGACGGCTGTTGGAGGAGGCGGAAAGGCGGTTTCGGCAAGAGCTTGAGGATTACCCGATGAATTTGCCGGCCGCTTTGCGCCTGGCCGCGCTCTACATGACGCTGGGCCGGGACTCGGATCGGGACAGGGTGTTGGAAGCGATGGCTAAGCAGAGGCCATCTCCGGGGACTTACCGGGCTCTGGCCAAGGCTTACCGGATGTTTCGTCTTCCGGAAAAGGCGATCCATTACGAGGAGAAGGCACGTGCCGGGGGCCGGTAGCGGTATTTGGGAACTGCTTGGATTCTGGGCGGTGAAGGGGCTTGGGATGAAGGAGGACTGGGAGGCCTGGGTTTTGGGTCGTCAACGGAGCATAGGGTGTGGTGGGGCGAGGGACACGAGCGGCCGCGAGAGGCCTGAGCGGAACACAACAAGAAAGAAGGTCATGGGGAAGAAACGTTTTTCGAGGCGCAGCCTGGTGCCGGGAATTGGGGGGATTTGCGCGATTCTATTGATGTCGGTTTCGGTGGCATCCGGTGGGGATATCGAGGACTACGCGTTCAAGCCTGAGCATCTCCAGTGGCTCGAGGAGGTGAGCTACATCATTTCGAAGCGGGAGCGTGAGGCGTTTGTGGCGTTGACGAATTCCAAGGACCGGGACCTCTTCATCAAGATCTTCTGGAAGGCCCGGGATCCCACGCCAGGTAGCGTGAAGAATGAGTATCGGGAGGCGCATTACGAGCGCTTGAAGCACGCCAACGAGTTTCTTGGGCGGGACACGACTCGAGAGGGGTGGAAGACTGATCGGGGGCGGGTCTACATTTTGTTGGGCAAGCCTCGGAGCATTTCCCGGATTTCCGGGCAGTTGGGGCTTGTGGAATCGGAGCTTTGGTACTACGACAATGTGACGATTCGCGGTGTGCCTCCCTTTCTTTACATTCTTTTCTTCAAGCCCAATCTGGGCCGGCCCTTCGAGCTTTATACGCCCGGGACTCACAAGCCCACGGATCTGCTGGCGGGCAATTTCAAGATGAGCACGGAGGCGGATGCCTATTCTTACCTGAGAGAAACAGATCCTGAGTTGGCTGCGGCGTCCCTCTCCATGGAGCCGGGCCAAGGAAGCTCCAGGTTGCCCGGCTCGGCGCGGTCGAGCTTTGATACCATGGTCATGGGTCGGATCGAGACTTCGCCCACCCGTTTTGTGGACACGGGGTACGTGGATCGGCTTCATTTCGGAGAGGGAGCCATCGACTTGGAATACACTTTCGACTACACGAAGATGTCGGTCGTGGCGCGGGAGTTTTTCCATCCGGGGGCTGGCCTCGTTCTGGACGTTGCCCTGGAGATCCAGCCCAAGGACTTGACGCTGGTTCGATATGAAGAGGAGGTCTACACGACGTTGAGCTTATTTGGTGAGCTCCAGGACTCCAAGGAGCGGCAGATTTCGAAGATCGACGAGGATGCTGAGGTGCATTTGAAGCTCGATCAGGTGGAGGCGATTCGGTTTCGGCCTCTGAATCTTCACTCACGGACGGTGGCGCGGCCCGGGGCATACGACCTCAATCTGCTCCTCAAGAGCCAGGCTGCGAAGCAGTATTCCAGGGCGGAGCTCAAGGTGTGGAGTGACGACCCGGAAGGGGTGAAGGCCTGGATGTCTCTTCCGTTGCCCTGTTATCGGGTAGAACCTGAGTCGAAGGTGACGGAGGGGAAGGAGAAGGCTTTTCAGTTCGGGCCGTTCCGTGTTTATCCCAAGGTGAGCGGAGCATTCCGGCCTAGCGATGAGGTCATCATTTACGTACAGCTTTATCGAAAGGGGATTTCCTACAAAAAGATGCGGCGCCACCAGGTTCGATTCCGGGTGGTGAACCGGAGTGGCGCGACGATTTTCTCTAAGGACGTCGATCTGGCGGAATCGGCGCAGGATCGGGAAGGCCGGGCACACGTGGTGTTTCGGGTGGGAGCTGGAGTCTTGCCCCTGGGCTCCGTGGATGTGGTGGCAACGTTGGTGGCCCCCGGGGGGGAGGAGCTTGTCACCAGGCGCGTGGCGTTGGAGATTCGTTCCGACGTGTCAGGTGCGGTACCGTGGTTGTTGTCCCGCTCAAGGCCTGGTCCCGGCAGTGCCCAAAGCTTGCTCGAACGTGCGCGCAGCTCGCTGGCTGGGGGGGACCCCGGGAATGCCGTGACTCTTTTAAGAGGTGTCGCGGCGTCGCAACCCAGTGCCTTGGAGCTTTTGATTCGGGCCTACTTCCAGTTGGGCCAGCCGGCGCACGTGGTAGAGCTTCTAGGTGCCAAGGTGGCGCCGTTGCTCTATAGCCAGGCCCGGCTGACGTTGCGTCAGTCGTTGTGGTACGAGGCGCTCATGGATGCCCATTGGCGTCTTGGGGAATGGGCGAAGGCACTGCCTTATTTGGAGCGGTTGGCGGGAGAGCAGGAATACCGGCCTGAGCTACTTTTCCGGCTGGCTGAGGTCTACGGCCACTTGGGGAAGAACCGGCAGGCTAGAAAGGTGTTGGAGCGTGCTTGCAAGAGCGCTTCGGGGCGGGAGGAATGTCGGGATTTGGCGAAGAAGAAGGTGCCATGAGCCGTTCGAGGAAGCGGGGTTCGAAGAAGAGGAGAGGTGGCGGCCGAGGTGCGGCTCCGAGGCGTGGGGCTTTTCGTGGAGGAAGCCCGCCGGGTGCGCCCGCGCAGGAGGTCCTGGATGCTGGCGTTGTGGCGGGCGGTAGTGGCGCGGGCGGCAGACGGGTGGTGCTGATCCTGGTCCTGGTGGTGGTTTTAGGGTTGACACTGGGTTGGTGGTGGCGGAGGCGTGCTGCATCTCATGACGGGCCTCTGATCTTGATCTCCCTGGACACGCTTCGGCAGGATCGGCTGTCTGTGGGCGGCTATCCGGAGGGCTGGACTCCAGCTTTGGAGCGATTGGCACGGGAGGGGATTACGTTTAGCGGCGCACATTCGCAGGTGCCGCTGACCCTGCCTTCCCATGCCTCGATCTTCACCGGGTTGGCGCCCATCGAGCACGGGGTTCGGAACAATGCGGGGTTTCAGCTAGATACGAAGCATTCGAGTGTCGTGCGGGAGCTAAGGGATGCCGGGTATGGGACGGCGGGTTTTGTTTCGGCCTTCGTTCTTCGGCCATCCACCGGGATCGACCAGGGGTTTCAGCATTATGACGCAAACCTTGGCTCCGGTGTCCCGCAGCAGTCCATGGCGGAGGTGCGACGAGAGGGAAAGCAGACGGTGGATGCGGCTTTGGAGTGGCTGGATCGCCAGGAAAAGAAGCGTTTTTTCCTTTTTGTCCACCTCTATGATCCTCATTTGCCGCACCGACCGCCTTGGCCGTGGAATCGAGTCTTGGCGAATGGCTACGACGGCGAGATCGCCCATGTGTCCGCCCAGGTGGATCGCTTGTTGGAGAGGCTCCGGGAGAAGGGCTTTTACGATGACAGCCTGATTCTGTTGATCTCCGATCACGGAGAGGGATTTGGCGATCACGGCGAGGAGGAGCACGGGATCTTCCTGTACCGGGAGGCCATCGATGTGCCGATGATCTTGAAGCTCCCCGGGAACCGCCAGGCGGGGCGTTTGGTCCCGGCGCCCGTGGGGCTGGTGGACGTGGCCGCGACTTTCCGGGATTGGGCCGGCCTGCCGGAAGTGCGCCAAGAGGGCCGCTCACTCTTGGATACGCTGGCCGGGACAGTGCCGCCGGGCCGGCGGATCTATTCCGAGACGCTCTATCCGCGTTACCATTATGGATGGAAGGAGCTGTACTCCCTTCGGGACGAGAGGTTTACCTATATCTTGGCGCCCCGAGAAGAACTGTATGATCGGGCTGCCGACCCGGGAGAACACGAGAACCGGCTGGCATGGGAGGGGCGCCGCCGAGAGCGCTTCCAATCCGAGCTGGAGGAGTTTTTGGCGGAGGAGAGGATTGCGGCGCCCCAAGAGGTCTCGGCGGAGGAAGCCCGGGCCATGGAGGCGCTGGGCTACGTCGGCGCGCCGGCTTTGGTGGAGGGAAGTGGCGATCTCCCGGATCCAAAGGATCGGATCGACGATTTCAAAAGATACCTCCACGCCGCCAATCTCATTGCCCAGCGTCGCTTTTCCGAGGCTTTGCCCCTGCTTCGCGGGGTGTTGGATGCGAATCCGGCGATGGTGGAGGCTTGGGACCGGATGAGTCTGCTTTCGGAGCGGCTGGGCGATCTGGACGGGGCTTTCAAGGCACAGAAGCGGAGCCTTGAATTAGCCCCCATGAGGGTGGCTTCCCTCCTGCAAATGTCCCACATCTTGGAGCTTCAGGGCCGGCATGAGGAGGCGATCCAACACGCGGAGCTCGCCGCCGGGAAGGACCCGGGGAAAGGCTTTTCAAGTCTCGCGCGGCTGTACGCCTTCCGGGGTGAGAGTTACAAGGCGCTGGAAGCGGCAGGGAAGGCCGCACGGGAAAACCCGGCGATCCTCCCCTTCATCGAAGGACTGGTGGCCCACCACCAGCGGAGATTCGACGATGCGCGACTCTTTCTTGAGCAGGCCGTGAAGATGCTGGAGTCGGAATCGAAGCCCTACCTCCTTGATTTGAACTTCTATCTTGCCGATTGTTTGGGCCGAGCGGCGGCGAAGGCCTCGGGTGCCAGCGCGGCGGAATTGGCAAAGCAGGCAGAGAAGCGATTCCGCCTCGAGCTAGAGAATTTTCCGGAAAACCTGTCAGCAGCCCTGCGGCTGGCGGCCCTCTACATGACACAGGGACGCACGAAGGAGAGGGACAACGTTCTGGGCACCCTTGCCAAAAATCATCCGTCGCCCGATACCTACGGGGCCATCGCGGATGCTTATCGCTTGTTCGGGGATCTGGAGCTGGCCGCCAGATTCACGAAACTTTCTGACGACAGCAAACGAGCATCGCAAGAGGGCGAAGCAAGGCTGCCCGGCGTTGCCGAGCTTCGGAACGAAAAACAGAATGTCCTTCTCATCACCATTGACACCCTTCGGGGCGATGCTTTGGGTTGTTACGGTGGAGGCGCGACGACTCCCGTTCTTGATGGGCTTGCCGCCAGCGGCTTGAAATACACCTTCGCCCATGCCCCGACCGTGATGACCCTTCCTTCTCATACGAGCATCTTGACAGGCCTCTATCCGGAAGGTCACGGCGTTCATGACAACAGTGGCTTTCGCCTTGGCAGCGAGATCCCCACGCTGGCGACAATCTTTTCCCAGCGGGGGATGGCCACCGGCGCGTTTGTGTCCGCCGCCACGCTTGATGCGAGATTTGGGCTTGGCCGCGGCTTCGATGTCTATGATGAGGGATATCCTGAACAGGCCGCTCAGGGGCGGATGGCGGTGCCGGAGCGCCGAGGGGAAGAGACCGTGGCGGCGGCTCGCAAGTGGATTGAATCACAAAACGGGCAATGGTTCTGCTGGGTCCACTTGTTCGACCCCCATGCGCCATACGATCCTCCACCGGGCTATGGGGCGGGTTCCGATGACCGCGGGCGCTACTTGGGTGAGGTTGCCTACGTCGATGCGGCGCTGAAGCCCCTGGTGGGACTTGCTCAAAAGAGCAAGCCCGGCACGCTCATCCTTGTCACTTCGGATCACGGGGAGTCCCTTGGTGAGCATGGTGAGCTGACTCACGGCCTTTTTGCGTATGAGAGTACTCTCCGGGTTCCGCTTCTGCTGTGGAATCCGGAAATCCGTCGGGCTGGAGTGGTGGACGCGCCTGTGGGGCTTGTGGATGTGGCGCCAACCCTGCTGGAGCTGTTGGGAATTGAGCCTCCGAAGGCGTGGGTAGGGCGCTCGCTTTTGCGGCCATCGGCGGAACGCGAGCTCGCGTTCGAGACGCTTCACACCATGTTGACCCGAGGCTGGGCGCCGCTGAGAGGACTATTGGCAGGTCGTTGGAAAGCGATTGATCTCCCCATCCCGGAGCTTTACAATTTAAGGCCGGACCCCGCGGAACAAGAGAACCTCGCGTCCCGAGATCCGCGGCGATTGGAACGGCTTCTTCGGAGAGCTCGCACCTTTTCCGGAGCAAGGAGCCGGTGGAGGCGTCGGCTCCAGACCCGGAGACCGTCCGTCAGCTCGAGGCCCTGGGTTATGTCACAGGTCGTGCGGCGCCGAAGGAGCGCTGGACACGGAAGGACGATCCCAAGCGGCTGCTTGCCATCGATCAGGCTGTTCAAAAGGCACTGGGGGATCGCCGGAGAGGAGATTGGGCCTCAGCCATTGACCGATACCGGGATATCCTCGAAAAGAGGCCCGGTTTCACGTCCGCCTACGTCTACTTGGCCAACACCTACCGCGCGGCAGGCCGGATTAGCGATGCCATCGGCACGCTGGAGACGGCCCGCAAGCGACACCTTCTTGTCGGTGCCGGCGCGGCGCAGCTCGGGAGCTTTCTGGTGGAGGCTGGCCGGGCAAAGGAGGCCGTCGCTCTTTTGGGTACCTGCGGAGACCCGCGTTGGCTGGAAACGGATGTCTTGAATGCCCTGGGCATGGCTTTGGCGGCAAACGGGCAGACCGACAAGGCCCTTGAGTGTTTTCAGGGAATGCTGGATCTCGATCCGGGCAATCCCATGGCCCTCACCAACGCGGGGACCGCCGAGTTGATGCGTGGCCGGCTCGATCCCGCGGAAAAGCTCCTCCGACGGGCTGTCACGACCGACGCCAGCCAAGCCACGGCATGGAACGGACTCGGGGTCATCGCCGCCCGTAGTGGACGTGCATCGAAAGCCGTGGAGGCTTGGCAACAAGTGCTGGAGCTCGATCCCAACAAGGTGGACACCCTTTACAATTTGGGGATGCTGCTCCTGGAGAAGCAAGGGCTTTCCGCGGCGCGGCCCCACCTGGAGAGCTTTCTAAAAAGGGCACCTCAAGATATCTACGACCGGGACCTGGAGAGAGTCCGTGAGATTTTGGGGGGAGATTAGTTTCTAGTCATAAGTTTCTAGTTTTTAGTGACCACGAGGAATCGCAATTTGTTGCTTCTTGCCGACAACTAGAAACTAAATTTTTTTTTTCACCCGAACTGATCCGGGTCATTCTCTTCCGACGGTCCCGTGGTGCCCGGTTCTTCTTCCTGGTCCCCTCCCTCAAGCTGGCGGACGAAGGAGATGGAAAAGGTGCGGTCCTTGCTGTCGCGGAAGAACATTCGCCCGGTGAGGGAGAGGGGGAAAAGAATGATCGTTCCCCTTCTTACAACGGCGTTGAAGTCGATGGGGAGGAGGACCGAGGCACCGGCTTCCACGTCGAGATCGATCAATCGGGAGCTCGGGTCGAGGGGAAGTTGGGTTTGGCCGATTCTGAGCACGCCTCTCATGGTCTCGATGTGAATCGTCGCGTCATTCGGGTTGAAGAGCCGGATGTAAACACGAAGTTGAAGTCGTGTCGCCGCGCCCCCCGACGCTGTTCGAGTTGGCGTTTCCAGGTTGCGACGCACGTCCTCGAATCGGATGATGGGTTCCTTGAGACCAAGTTTTTCAGCGGTAGAATTGCCTTTGCCGATGCAGCCCGCGGGAAGCAGGAGGGCGAGCAACAGTAATGAAGTGCTTCTCATTCAAGATCTCCGCAAAGTCTGGAGCGATTGTCGAGCCTGCCGGTTGACCGAGCTTGGCGAGCGTCTTGGCCTATGGAAGGGAAGGGTGATCCCACCTTCCGAGTTGAGTTCCTGTTGGGCTCGTGTTAAAGGCAAGTCATTCAGGTCTGGTTTCTTCCATACTCTAGCCACCAGCCGAGCCTTGGTTCGGTTCCTTCAGGAACGGCGAGAAGAAGCAGTTTTCCAGCTTGTTCCACCGGGGCCGTTTTTTGGGCAGCGTTCGTCCCTTGGTACGCAGGGTTTTGGTGGTGCTCGCGGGGATGTAGGAAGCCCACCTGCACTGTATCATTCGCGAGACAGCCGTTGACTCGGTTGTTTCTAAAGCTTTTTTGTTTGGTGATGGGTTTGTTCCAGGCCTGTTTGTTGCAAGACTGGGACGATGGGCAAAGAGATGACGTCTTTCGAGGTACCGGCCTAACAGTTCGTGAAGGTTGCGGTGTCACGGGTGGTGGTGACTGTCATCGCCCCCCGGAAGACGGTTCGGTACGATTTTTGCTCTACACATCACCGATATTTGCAACTTGTCGTTGCGGCTGCACCAAGATGGGGCGGTTGGCGCGATTCATTCCCGTTTACGAGGAGGATTGAACGATTATGAGGAGATGGAAATTCCTGTCTCTCGCGTTCGTCGCACTGTTTGTCCTGGCCGGCACCGGTTGGGCGCAGAGTACGGGCGCCATTCGTGGCAAGGTGTTGGATGCCGAAAGCAATCCCGTGCCTGGAGCCATGGTGCGGGCTACATCTGACTCTTTGCTTGGCGAGCGCGTGACCTATTCCGAGGGAACCGGCGCCTTTAGTTTTGGTGCGCTTCCTATCGGCACGTACACCATCGAAGTGACCCTGACCGGCTTCGCGAAATACCGGCATGAAGGGATTCGGCTCTATATCGGCCAGACGAAGGACGTGCCGATCAAGCTGGAGTTGGAGACCGTGAGCGAAGAGATCACGGTTGTGGCGGAAGAGCCGTTGCTCGATCCCAAGGACGTATCGACTGGCGGTCGGATCACCTTTGAAGAGTTGACCCAGGTTCCCACGGCCCGTGACCCCTGGGCGGTCTTGAGCTTGATTCCGTCCCTCCAGGTGGACCGCATCAACGTTGGTGGCTCTCAGAGTGGCCAGCAGGCCAACTTCGTGAGTAAGGGCGATGATGGCTCCAACGCAATGTGGAACATCGACGGTGTGCCCATCACCGACCAGGCCGCTGCCGGCGCGTCGTCTACTTACTTTGACTATGGTTCCATCGAGGAGATCCAGGTCAGCACTGGTGGCGCCGATGTGACGCAGATGACCGGCGGTGCCGGGATCAACATCGTGACCAAAAAGGGTGGCAACAAGATCCGTGGCTCGGCTCGAGCGGTTTTTACCAACGACGGCCTCCAGGGCGAGAATCTCTCCACGGAGATTAGGTCGGGCACGTTGGCGACTGCCCGCGTGGACCAGATTCTGGAGCTTGGCGGCGAGGTGGGCTTTCCCATCATCAAGGACCGCCTCTGGGGCTGGGGCGCCATCAACCGGAACAAGATCGAGAACAATATCCTGTCGTACAAAGGTGATCCGGACAAACCGGTGAGCCAGCCGGATAACACGACGCTGTTCAACGTTACGGGCAAGTTGAATGCTCAGGTCTTCTCGTCGAACGAAGCCACGATCTTCTACGAGAGAGGCGACAAGACCAAGAAGGGCCGGAATGCCTCCCTGACCCGTCCGGAAGAGACGACCTGGAACCAGAAGGGTCCCACGCCGATCTACAAGGTCGAGGATCAACACATCTTCGGCTCCAACACGATCCTCCATGCCAAGTTCGGCGCGATTGGCGGCGCTTTCCAGTTGACGCCTCTCTCCGGTGGAACCTACGAAGATGTCAACTCGCCGTTGGCTTGGCGGGATGGTGATCGCGTGTGGCATGGTTCCTATGGGAATTATTTCACCGACCGCCCGCAGTCCACGTTCCTTCTGGACGCAAACCACTTCATGACCACCGGTAATATCGATCACGATTTCAAAGTAGGCTTTGAATTCCGGCGAGCGAGTGTCGATTCGGACTGGTATTTCAACGGCGGTCAGTTCTTTCTGGACGACCTCTTTGGTCCCGGCGTCGGTTATGTGCAGTTCATGCGCAACCAGCCGAACAAGGCTTCGCAGCAGCGAGTGAGCGCCTTCCTTCAGGATACGTTGACCGTTGGGAATTTGACGGTGAATATTGGCGTCCGCTTTGATAGCCAGAAAGGAAATCACGAAGGTGGAACTCAGCGGGCGAACCCCGTATTTCCGGACCTGATGCCCACGGTGAGCTTTGAGCCTGGCAGTTCCCAGTTCACTTGGAACAACCTTGCTCCCCGGATCGGCCTGACCTACGCCATCGGTGAAAAGACTCTGGTCAACGCCAGTTATTCGCTGTACGCCGACAACCTGACTCTGGGTCTCGTGGGTACGGGGAATCCGGCCTACATTTATACTTCAGTCTACGCTGCGGCCATTGACAGCAACGGCGATGGACGGATCGATCCCGATACGGAGCTCGTCAGCAATCTGTATGGCCCCTATTCCGATCCCTCCGTGGACGCCAATCTTGATCAGCTCGATTCGGATCTTGGTTCCCCGAGCACGAATGAGGTCGTCTTTGGTGGGAGCCATCAGCTCACCCGCGACTTTGTCATGGGCGCCAATTTCACTTACCGGACACGCTCCAACACCACTTGGGCGTTGGCCACCGTCATCGATGAGACCGGCAACCTTCGTCCCGTCCAAAACGGCGACTTCACGGTCGCTGGCAGCGTCAGTGGCTCCTATCAGCAGGCTGGCGGGGATTCTGGGACATATTCCCAGGACTACTACACGTTGCGGGAAGGTCTGACCTGGAATCGCGGCTCCTTCACCACGAACCGGGACGACTACAAAGAGAAGTACTGGGGCTTGGAGGTCACCTGGAACAAGCGCATGTCCACGAAGTGGATGGTGGGCGGTAACTTTGTCCTCAGCCGATGGACCGAGAGCTTCGACGCCAACGGTGCTGGAGCTGATCCCGATCCCACCAGGACGCTGGGCAACCCCAACCCCGATGGTAGTGGTTCCGTCGCCGCCGGTTCAGGTGGTTCGGGCGCATTCGGTGGCGTTTTTATGAATGCCGAGTGGCAGGGGAACCTGCGTGGTTCCTACCGCTTGCCGTTCGACCTGGAGATCGGTGGCAACATCAACATTCGTCAGGGTTATCCCATTCCCGTGGAAGACACCCGTGGTTCCAGCGCCCTCACGCGTCGCGCGAATCGCCGGAACATCCTGGTGACGGAGATTGATAGCCTGCGCCACGACACTCCCTTCGTCGTGGACTTGCGCCTGGCGTACACGCCCAAGTTCGGGCCCGTGGACGTGGAGCTCGGCATCGATTTCTTCAACATTCTGAATACCGATACGGTGCTTCAGCAGCGCCGGTTGGCTGACCTCTCGTCCTACGGAGACGCAACGGAGGTGGTCGGTCCGCGCTTGATCCGTTTCGGCGGTTCCATCAAGTTCTGATCGCGGGCTGTTGAGAGTGAGGGCGGCATGAACTCCGCCCTTACTCCCGATGGCGTGGGCCGAAAGGCCAAAGTCGGGGCGGGCTTGAAACCCGCCTTTGCTCGGAAGGGTCCTGGTGCTCGATGCCAGGACCCTTTCGTCGTTGGGGCTTTTGTCCTGCGGTCAGGAACCGATGGAGCGAGGTGAGCTTGACGTGACGATACGGATATCGAAGCAAGCTGTTCGTCTTGTCGGGGCCGTGATGGCGCTGGGAATTTGTTGGTTGATCGTCATTCTGAGTCCGTCCCCGGGTTCGTGCGCTGACTCGGTAGATGATGAGCTGCGGATTGCTCTGGAGCTCTATCGAGCCGGAAGACTGGGTCAGGCTGAAAGGATTTTGCGGGCAGTGACGGCGGCGCACCCTGATTTGGCTGAGGCTCAGAATCAGCTTGGCGCCGTCCTTCTGGCGGGAAATCGGGCAACGGAGGCCCTTCTCCCGCTCCAGAGGGCCTGCGAGCTGGCGCCGGAGGAGTTTTCTCCCCATTTCAATCTGGGAGCGGCACGCCTGTTGGCCAGGGACTTTTCGGGCGCGAGATCCGCGTTTGAGGCCGCCTTGAAGATCAAGCCCCGGGATTTGGAAGCGAAAGCACGGTTGGCACAGGCCCTGTTGGCCCAGGAGCATTACGCTCAGGCATTACCGCTGCTGCGAGACCTTCGGACGAGGCTTCCAGATGCCGCGGAGATCGGCTTTTATTTGGCGGTTTGCCTCATAGAGACAGGGGAGCTTGCGCGGGTCGGCGCGGTGGTGGAGGAGCTTCGATCCCAGGGCATGGAGGATTCACGTATTGTAAGTCTGGAAGCTCGAATTAAAACGAGCTTGCGGCGCCAAAGACAACGACACAGAGGGGACTTGCGGGAACCGGAGGGGGAGAACCAGGCAGTTCTGACTCTGAAGGAGTTGGGGAAGCGGATTGAGCGAGCGCCTGCGTCGGCAGAGGACCGCTTCGAGCTCGGGTTGCGCTTGGAGATGGAGCGCAACTTCGTGGGAGCGCTCCGCGCTTTCCAATCGGCAGCCGACTTGGGGCTTCACACGGCATCATTGAGCTTGGCCACTGCCAGGTCGTTGGTCCGGCAAAGCCAATGGGAAGAGGCAGCCGCGCTGCTAGAAACCGCATGGATGGAATGGCCTCAAGATCGGCGCATTCCTGGTCCGTGGGCGAGTATCTGTAACCAAATGGGGGCCTTTGACCGGACGAAGCAGTTGCTTGGGAAGATGGACAGAGCGAGAATGTCGGCGCGGGAGCTCTTGGAGCTTGGAGTGGCTCTAGCCGAGCTTGGTGACGCAAGTGAGGCGGAAGAGCTTTTGCGGGCATCCCTGGAGCGGGATCCAGCGCTGCCGAAGGCTCACTACCGGTTGGGTCGCCTCCTCATGGAGAGAGGCGACAGGAAGGAAGGGACAAGGGAGCTTAGAATCTACCAGGAGATCCTTCGACCGGAGAAAGAACGCAAGCGGGCGGTCATGAAGGCTCGGCTGGACAATTACGTGAGAAGCCGAAGGACCGCCGCCGTCGTGGCGGAGGCCCGGGAACTGCTTGCGCAAGGGCATGTTCAGAAGGCGGTGAGCCTTCTTCGCGGAGCCATGGAGGAGTTTTCGGGCCAGGCGATCCTCCACGCAAATCTCGGAGCCGCACTGGCTCGCCTCGACCGTCACGAGGAGGCTATTGAAGAGCTGCTGGCCGCGGTTACCGCCGACCCGGAACGTCCGGACTATCACTGGGCCTTGGCGGCGGAATACACCCTCGTGGGGGATGCAATCAGGGCCGAGGAGCATCGCCTGCAGGCCGGGCTCCTAGAAGCGAAAGCCACCCAAGATGGAAGGTAGTTTGGACTGTGTTCATGGAACTCTTGAGATTCTTGAGCTTTTTGGGGTTGGGCCTACTTTTTGGGGCCGGCGTTTCGGCGGGGGGAGCCGAATCCGCCGCTCTAAAATTCGTCGAAGTTTCAGCCCGGTCAGGCCTTGATTTCGTTCATCGCCATTGCGGGACCGGAGAAAAATATCCCGTCGAGACCATGGGTTCCGGCGTTGCCTGGCTCGATTTCGATGGCGACGGCTGGCTCGACATTTACCTGGTGCAGTCCGGTCCGCTTCCCGGTTGCACGGAAACGGGCTTGAGGAACAGGCTCTACCGAAACCGCGGAAACGGAACCTTCGCCGAAGTACCTGACGCCGCGGGTGCGGCGGATGATGGTTATGGTCAGGGCGTGGCAGTGGGTGACTACGACGGAGATGGAGACCCAGATCTGTATGTGTTGAACTTTGGGTCCAACGTCCTTTACCGAAACGACGGAGGGCGTTTCGTGGATGTGACCAAGGCGGCGGGAGTGGGGGATCGCCTGTGGGGGAGCTCCGCGGTCTTTTTTGACATGGAGGGCGACGGGGATTTGGATCTGTACGTAGCGAACTACCTCCTTTTTTCACTTTTGGAAAACCGTTTATGTGGCGCCCGGCGAACTCCCCTCGGCACCAGCGATCCCAAGGATTTGCTTCGCCTGAAGGATTTTCGCGCCTATTGCCATCCCGATGTTTATCCGGCGGCGCCCGATCTTCTTTATCGGAACGAAGGTGGCGGTCGGTTCGTGGATGTGACGCAGATGGCGGGAATCTACAATGATACCGAGGGCAAGGGGCTCGGTGTTGTTTCCGTCGATTACGATAATGACGGAGACATGGACCTCTACGTCGCCAACGATTCCACGATGAACTTCCTCTACGCCAACGACGGAGCCGGGAGGTTCGTGGATCAGTCGCTTCTGTCGGGGACTGGCTTCAACAGCAATGGGGAAGCCGAGGCCGGGATGGGCATTGCCGTGGGAGATGTGAACGACGACGGATGGTTCGATCTTTTCGTCACCAATCTTTCCGCTGAGACGAACACGATCTACCTGGGTCAGGGTGTGGGACTCTTCTCCGATGCAACCCATCGCTCGGAATTGGGTTCGAGCAGTTTGGTCTACGTCGGATTTGGGACTCGTTTTTTTGATTTTGACAACGATGGACAACTCGACCTCTTCGTAGGAAACGGCCACGTGATTGACAACATCGAGCTGACGAGCACCGGCGAGACTCACGCACAACCCTGTTTGCTCTACAAGGGCGACGGAAAAGGCCGTTTCGTCGAAGTGGCCTCGAAGTTGGGCGTGGACCTTCGGAAGCCCATCGTTTCCCGTGGCGTGGCGACGGCCGATTACGACAATGACGGGGATGTCGATCTGCTGGTGACCACCAACAACGGTCCCGTCCGCCTGTTTGAGAATCGCGGGGGAAATCGGGCGGGCGGTAGTCTGACCCTGCGGCTTGTGGGCAGGCGAAGCAACCGCGATGCGGTGGGCGCGGTGGTGGAGGTGAAGGCGGGGAAGCTCCACTATCGGCAATTTGTTCAAGCTGGCGGCAGCTATCAGAGCTACAGCGATCCCCGGCTGCATCTCGGTCTTGGCAGTGCCCTAAAAGCCACCGTCAAGATCCATTGGCCCAGCGGGAAGATTGAGCAGTTCCAGGAGATGGAGGCCGGAGGGATCGTGACTTTGGAGGAAGGAAAGGGCATCACGGATCGCCGCTCCTACTCCGAGAAGAAGGGAGAGGCTGGATCGAAATGAACGAAAACCTCCGAATCCAGAGGGCTGGTAGAGCCAAGATGAGCACCCGGAGTTGGTGGCTTGCGCTGGTAGTAGGTTGGTGGATCGCCGTGATCAATGCCCCCCCAGATTGTTGGACTGCCGATTTGCCCGACGATGAGCTACGGGCGGCTCTAGAGCTTTATAGGGCCGGAAAACTCGACGAGGCTGAAAAGATATTGCGGAACCTCATCGCGGAGCAACCAGATCTGGCGGAGGCTCAGAACCAGTTTGGCGCCGTCCTTCTGGCGTTGGGTCGCGCGGCGGAGGCCGTGGGCCCACTCCAGAGAGCCTGTGAATTGGCGCCGGAAGCTTTTTCTCCCCGCTTCAATCTGGGTGCCGCGCGATTGTTGACGCGGAACTTTACTGATGCTCGATCCGCCTTCGAGGCTGCCTTGAAGATCAAGCCCCGGGATCTTGAAACTGAGGCGCGTTTGGCCCAGGCCCTGTTAGCCCTGGAGCAGTACGGGCAGGCCTTACCACTGCTGGAAGATCTCCGTGCCCGAATTCCCGACGAGCCTCAAATCGTTTTCTATTTGGGGGTCTGCCTGGCGGAAACGGGAGAGCTGGATCGTGCCGGGGCCATCGTGGACGAGCTCCGGTCCCAGGGAATAGAGGCCTCTCTCATTTCGGGTCTGGAGGCGCGAATCAAGAGGAAACGCGGCGTTGAGCGGGGGGCGCTCCCGCCGTCAGGTGACGCCAATGGCGCGGGGAGATCGGCACGGGACCGGGTTTCAGGCGGTCGTTCCAAGCAGCAATGGGAGAGCTCGGCGGCAAAGCCTTGGGAGCTTGCGAGTCTCGATGAGTTGAGAGAGCGGATCGAGCGGGAGCCTGAGTCGGGGGAGGTGCGATTCGAGCTAGGATTGCGCCTTGAGGAAAACCGCAATTTCATCGGAGCGCTTCGCGCCTTCCGATGGGCGGCGGAATTGGGCCTTCATACTCCGGCGCTGAGCCTGGCGACGGCTCGAATCCTGGCCGAACAAAGTCATTGGGATGAAGCGAAGGCCATGCTGGAGGCCGCGTTGGCGGAGTGGCCGTCCAATAGCGGCATTCCTGGACCCCTGGCTTGGATCTACAACCATACGGGCGCCTTCCAGCGCACAAAGGAATTACTGGGGGGAAAGGATCCATCGAAAATGCCGGCGTCAGAACTCCTGGAACTGGCCGTCGCCATGGCGGAACTCGGGGAGACCGGCGATGCCGAAGAGCTTTTGCGGTCTGCTCTTGAGGGGGATCCAGCACTTTCCAAGGCCCACTACCGGTTGGGGCGCCTTTTGCTTCAACGGGGAGAGCGGGAGGAAGGGGCAAAAGAGCTCAAGAAATACCAAGAGCTCCTCCGAGCGGAAAAAGAGCGCGACCGTGCCACCATGCGGGCTCGCTTGGATGAGTACCTGGAGAGCGGCCTGAGCTTGTTGGAGCAAGGGATGTACGGGGAGGCGCGATTCCATCTTGGATTGGCCATGGAGCTCGATCCGGGCAATCCCAAAGCCCGGCGTGCCTGGATGCAAGCCGCCGTGCGCCAGGCCCGTGAGTTACTGGGCCAAGAGCGCTTCGGGGAGGCGGTGGAGCTGCTTGGGGGCGCGTTGGCGAAGTTTCCGGGCGAGGCGATCCTTCACGCCAATCTGGGGGCTGCATTGGCGCGCCTGGATCGCCATTCTGAGGCGATTGAAGAGCTTCTGTCAGCGACGGCGGCCGATCCCCGGCGGGCGGACTACCATTGGGCTTTGGCCGCGGAATACATCATTGTCGGGGACAGGGAGAAGGCGGAGGAGCATCGGCGTCAGGGCGGGATCTTGGAAGCAGAGCGGGCCGCGGAGAAGGGCGAATAGAAGTAGGACATCTTGTGGTTGATCGTTGGGGGCGATGGAATGGGGCGAAAGATGCCTTGGGGGCAGTGAGCTTGCTTCAAGGGTGCGAAGGGGGAGGGGCGGCGGACGGACTGCCGCCGACCCGACCGGAACTCAACCAGAAGAAAGGCCGATGGTTTTCAGGAATTGGGTTCTCAAGGTTCCCCACAACCAGGATTCCAGGGCTCCCATGCGATGACCAGGCCTTGAGTAAGAGTTTCGGGTCCGGAACGCAGCCGATCTTCTTAATCAGTGTAGCCCTTCCGGGCGCGGATCTTGACTCCGGGTCGTTTGCACTTCACCTTGATTTCGTAGAACTTAGCTTTTTTCTTCTTCTTCTTCTTCTTTTTTGGGTGCTTTGGGGGTTTGTACGTCAAAAAGTAGCGGGCTCGGTTGTCTTGCTCGATACTGTTCAGTGCTTTGCCGTAGTTACTGATGTTGAAGAAGGAGAGCCCCCCGGTGTCCGCTGCCAGGGCATTGAGGGTGCCGTTCTGCTCCAAGAAGGTACTCATTTGTTGGCCGTAACTGGTGCGGTTTTGTTTCCTGGAGACGCCTTGCGTGGCGCTGGTCAAGACCCCTTGAATGTCGATTGTGTAGAGGGTCGCTCCGATCCGGTTCAGGCGGCCCGTGGATCGATCCACCACCTTCATGAGATCGTATTCCGACCGGATGGGAAACATTCGCTGGTGGAACTCCTCCGCTGGAAGGCGTTCAATGGCGCGGTTATAATCGTCGATCCGCCTGTTGACTAGATCGAAAAAACCTTGGGCCGGCCGCAGGGGGAGCGTCTCTGAGACGAAGATAACGCATTTGCGGCCACGCTGCCAACCGGCTTCTTCGACTTTCTGGACGACGGCGGTCATCGCTTCGATGGCCAGTTCTCCCCGTGCGTATTGTTGGAGGGCATAGGCTTTGACCATGTCCGAGGCGCTGCCGATATTGGTTTGGAGCTGGATCATATTGACATTGCCGGCTGATTGTACCCCGCCTCCAGCACCCCCGGGCTCGGGATCAAGGAAATCTAGAATGTTCTGTTCGTGGCTTTCGTCGCGGTTGGAGGTTTCGGGGTTGCCTCGGAGAGCATGGATGGCTCGGGCCATGGACGCCTTGTCGCCCGTGAACTTTTGTAGCAGCAGTGTCCTGCGATTGGGGGCCAAAATGGCGACCATCATTTCGTCGTGAGGCCCCAGGGTCTGTTGGACGAATTCCAGCAAGTGGCGCTTGAGGAGGCGAACAGACTCCACTCCAGAGTTAAGGAGATCGACGAAAAGAATGAACTTTCTCTTTTCAGAGGGGGGGCTGGCCTTTTGCCCGATGGGCGAAGATTCGCCAGCAAGGAGTGCGTCGAGGGGGATGATGCTCCTGAGCTCGAAGTCAAGGAGTTTCACCTTTTTTCCGTTTTCGAAAACCTCGAAATCCTCTTTGGTCAGGTCGGTGACGAAGTCGCCCTTCTTGTCCTGAGCAAGGAGATCGACTTCCACGACGGTCACGGGAAGATCGACGGACAGCTCCTTGGGCTTGGCCTGGAGCCAGGCGGGCAAGAGCAAGAGGCAGAAGATAGCTGCGACAGAACCCGGGTGGAGACGAACGGTTTTCATGGAGGCCTCCAGTGGCGCGAAGTGGAATCGAGGCGGAAGGTGGGGACGAATAGCGACCCCATTGAGCCGGTCCAGGCAAAAGCAGTTTAACCGGTCGATTGGTCAACGGTCGAACCCATCCCCACGTGAAATCATCCCATTGGGTTATGTTAAGGGCAAGAACTCTTCAATAAATCTGTGATTCCTCTTTTTGGTTGTGTCCTGCTCCTGTCAGCGTCCATCCGACCGCTGCCATCCGCCAATCATCGCCCTTGATCCGCGCCGAATGCCCTCAGGGCTGCCACCGACGATCCCGTCAAGGCGTTGTTACGTGGTGGAGCACTTCGATTGCGGGTGGCTCTGCGATACAATCCCCAAGGACTGGTACACGGTATTTGGGAAAGCGACAGGAGGAGCGGGAGGGAGCGATATGGGATCCAAGATGGGGACAGGCGGTTCGAGACGGAAAACTGGTTCGAGCGGGGGCCGCGGGACCTCTTCCAGGAAGAAACCGATCAAGGCGGAGGCCGAAGAGAAGGTGAAGGCAAGGAACACCTCACGGAAGCACCGGACCAAGGAACCGTCACCAGACGAAGTGGCATCGCCGAAGTCCAAGAGCCGGCGGTCCCGGAAGAGCACGGTTCGCCACAAATCGAGTGTCCGGGGGAAAGGTGCGGCCAAGAAACGAGTTTCAGGCCGAAAGCTTTCTTCGAGGTCCGCCGCCGGAAAGCCGTCGCTGATACAAAAGGGGAGCCGACCCTCCAAAAGTGATCCCCGGATCGCCGGGTCTAGCGCGGAATTCGAGGAAAAGGGGCACGAGGAGGGCATTACCGATACGTGGCCGCTGCCTCCCGGGGCGATCATCGACGGACGGTATCGGGTCGTCGAGCATCTTGGCCAGGGCACCATGGCCAGAGTCTATAGGGTTGCGGATCAGGCTGGCCGGAGAGGCGAAGTCGCGCTGAAACTCTTGCAGAAGTGGTCCACGACCCGTGGCCGCGGGTTCTTGTTCCAGCGGGAGTTCCTCTGCATGAACAGGCTTCCGCATCCCAACATCGTGGAGGTCTACGACTTCGGGATGACCAAGGCCGGCACTCCCTACTTCACCATGGAATACGTTGCCGGACACAGCTTGAACGAGCTCGATCCCGGGGCCGGATTCGAGACGATCTTCAGCGTCTTTACGGAGATCCTCGAGACGCTCTCCTTCATTCACAGCCGCACTGTTTTGCACAGGGACCTCAAGCCGCAAAACCTGCTTTGGTTCGAGGAGGAGGGGCGGATTCGGGTCAAGATTACCGACTTCGGATTGGCGGAGAGCACGATTCTATCGAGCCGAAAACCATTTTTGGGGACGGTTCTCTACACTCCGCCCGAGGTCGCCTGCGGGATGAAGCCGGATCAGCGATCGGACCTCTATTCCCTGGGCGTCGTTTTCCATGAAGTGCTTGCCGGCCGGCCCCCGTTTATGGCAAAGGAGCCTGTTGCCGTGCTTCGGCAGCATCTAGATACCGAACCTCCGCCGTTGATCCCCAAAAGTGATGACATCCCCCCAGCCCTTATCGCCATTGTTCAGAGGATGCTCCTCAAGCGCCGGGGCGACCGCTTCCAGTCCACTGAGGAGGTTCTTCGTGCGCTGGACGAGCTGTCGCCAAGAATTCGCCTGCGGAGCACGGTGGCTCCGGCATCAGTGCTCACGGGAGATTTCGTGGGACGTGAGCTCGAGCTGATGACCCTGTCCGAGGCATTGGACTCGGCGCGGGAGAATCGAGGACGCGTCCTGTTCATCGGCGGGGAGGCCGGAGCTGGCAAGAGCCGGCTACTCAAAGAGTTTCGGGCGGTCGTGCAGATCGAAGGGATGAACGTGGCTCAGGTGCAGTGCCAGGATAAGGCACTCCATCCCTATCAGCCTCTGGCCGAGCTGTTGGGGCAGCTTGGCGTGAATGAGGCACTGGCGCGGAAGCTCGGCCTCGAACCGCTCCTTCAGATCGAGCAGAAGGGGGCTCTACCTCCCGCGGAGCGCAGGGGACAGCTCATTGGCGCCTTCGTCGATTTCCTGACGAGCCGATCCAAGGAGCAGCCCTTGACTTTGCTCTTCGAGGAACTACACAATGCCGGGGAGGGGACCTTCGAGGCGCTGAAGCAGTTGGCTCGGGATATCGGTGACTTCCCGATCTTGGTGGTGGCCACCTATCTGCACGAGGCCGCCTTTTCTTCTTATGTGTGGGAGGAGCGTTCATCTCTGGCGGAGCTCATCGGCGAGCTTTCGGGGGGGGAGGCCTTTTCCGATCTTGTCCTGGGGCGCTTGAGCCCGGAAGACGTCGAGACGATGATCGCGTCAATGTTGGGCCAGGATGAACTGCCTGAGGGGCTCTTGGAGTTTGCTACGGAGGAAGCCGAGGGGAGCCCTTTCGTCGTCGAAGAGCTGATGAAAGCCCTCCTTCAGGGCGGAGCTTTGGTGCGCGACGAGGCGGGGTGGCGCTTGGAAAAAAAGCGCCTCCAGTCGCTGTCGCTTCCCACAAGCGTCCGAGAGATCTTTGATCGCCGCCTCGAGCTTTGCTCTCCCGAGGCGCGCAAGCTGGCCGAGCTGGTGAGCGTCCTGGGCCGGCGGGCGGACTACGGAACACTAGAACGCCTCTGTCCGGACCAGCGCGAAGAGCTAGCCGAGTGGCTCGATGAGCTCATGCGCCTTGAAGTGCTGGTCTCCGAGGATTTCGGAGGGAAAACCTACTGCCACGTTCAGCACAATCGCCTTCGAGAGGCTCTTTATGAGGCGATCCCGCCAGAACAGCGGTTGGAGCTCCACCAAAGGGTCGCACGGTACCTGGAGGAGGGGCACCGGGATCGTTTGGAAGAGGTCGCCGCCGAGCTCGAGCACCACTACTTGAAGGTCGGGGCACGAAAGAAAATTCGGATTTATGCCTCCATGGCTGCGAAAGTGGCCCGGCGCTCGTTCGCCTATGATCGAGCAATTGAAAGCCTGGAACGGTGCCAGCGGGTCGAAGACAGCCCGGAAATGATCGCCCACCTGACCCTTGAAATCGCTGAGCTTTGCTCTGTCGTCGGGCGTTTCGGCAAAGCCGAGCGCCTCTACCAGGAGTGGCTCGATGCCGCTTCTGAAGCGAATCCCGAGGAGTTTGCCGAGGTGCTGCGCCGCCAGGGGGAGATCTACCACAAACGCGGAGAGCTACGCCGTGCCATATCCTGCTTCGAAGAGGCGCTGGAGCAGGTGCCGGAAGAGAGATATCTCGCAGTCACGGGACGCTGTCTTGCCAACCTGGCCGATAGCACAAGAGCCCTGGGCAATATCGAGCGGGCCCAGGACTTCGGCCAAAGGGCTCTGGCTGTTGCGGAGAGCCTTGGGGATCTGGGGGAAAGAGCGCATGCCCTGGAAACGCTGGGCAAGATTGCGGCCAGTCACAGGGCCTTTGCAGAAGCGCAACGAAACTTGAGCCAGGCCCTGGAGCTCCGCCATTTGTCCAATGACAGCCTGGGCGTTGCTTGGCTAGAGACGCAGCTTGGCGACGTGGCCGAACGATCCGGGGACCTGGAGTTGGCCCTCGAGCACTTCCAGAAGGCCGAAGAGCTCTTTGCCAAGATGAGCTTTCCCCGAGGCCAGGCCGTGGTTCAGCGGAACCTGGGGCAGTTCTACCATCGGCACAAAGTGGCGTGGGAGTTGGCGCTGGACTACTACAACAAGAGCCTGGCTCTGTTGGAGCGGCTCGGGGATGATTATGGCGCGAGCTGGACCTTCTATTGGCTAGGCCGCTTGCACGAGGATCGCGGGCAGCTCGATAAAGCTGTGGAACTCTACCTGCGGAACCTGAGCAGCGTGAACCAGGTCAAGGTCTACACCGCCATGGGCGGAGTCCTGATGCGCCTTGGCCACGTCTATCTCCTGAAGCAGGAGCGGGTCAAGGCGGAGTTCTATCTTCGGCAGGCGCTCTCGAAATTCCAGAAAGTCGGGGACGCCGAACCGTGGGATCTGGCGCTGTTGTGGGCTTGGAGAGGGCTTTGCAGCCTGGAGGAAAACGAATTCGACGAGGCGAAGGCACGGACCGACCGCGCCCTGGATCTCCTGCCCCAGGGGGAGGAAAGCTCGGAGAAAGGCCAGGTGCTTCTCGCCCAGGCCGTCGTTTTGAGAAGAATGGGCCGCCTTGACGAGGCGGAGGAAAAAATCGTCGAGGGCTACGAGCTCTTGAGGACCAAGGGGACCACCTTCGACCGCGCCTACGCGAACCTTGTGCGGGGCCGCCATCTCATGGTGCTTGGCCGTGACGAAGAGGCCTTGCGATTTCTGGAGCACGCTCGAGAGATCTTCGAAAAGATCGGCGCGAAATCGATCTTACAGGAAGCCCGAGCCCGGATCACCCGAATCGGCGAGAAGCAGATCGCCACCTTCCTGGGGGACCGCACCGATCCGGGCAATATCTCCACACTTTACCAGATCAGCCAGATCTTCAATTCGACCCTCGAGCTCAAAGAACTCCTGGATCGCGTCATGAAGGTCGTTGTGCTCCATATCCACGCGGAACGGGGCTACCTGATCCTTCGCGATGAGACCAGCGGAGAGTGGCGGGCACGAAGCGTGGCCCACGGAGAATCGAGCCCGGAGGAGATCGCGGCGGTCTTGTCCAGCGGCATCATCGAAATGGTCGTTGAGTCCGGCCGTCCCATCTTGAGCCCGGATGCCCAGAGGGACCCACGATTCGCGGACAACGTGCCGTTGCAGCTTTTCGGAATCAAGTCGCTCCTCTGCACGCCCCTGCGGGCTCAGGAAAGAGTCGTGGGAGTGATTTACCTGGATCACCGGGAGGAAACAGGCCGCTTCAGTGAGCGGGATCTCGAGTTTTTGCGGCTGCTGGCGACCCATGCTTCCCGAGCGATGGATAACGCGCTCCTCTACGAGAGATACCGCACCACCATGGACAGCCTCAATATCGGCATCATCGCCCTCAATCCCAGCGGCGCCATCGTGACCTGCAACCGGCACGTGGACGATCTGCTGGGAGGGAAAATGCAGTCGCTCCTACGTGCCAACGGATCCAGAGGCATTCTGGGGAAGATGGTTGCCCAAGTGGTGGGCGGAGTCGAGTCCATGGAGCAGATTCTTTGCCTGGATCTGGGCCGCGGCGAGAACAAGAAGCTCCAAGTGCGCGTTAAACAGCTTCGGGACGGCCATGGCCGCGTTCTAGGCGCCCTCTGCTTTCTTCGGGACATTACGGTCCTGGAGCGCCTCAAGGAGCTGCTCACACGGGAAAATCGCCTCACGGCCATGGGAGAGCTGGCCTCCAAGGTTGCCGAGCGGATCAGGAACTACCTTTCCGGAATTCGGCTCTTGTCTCAGGGACTTGAAAAACACCTTGCCGACGATCCCAGGGTGGAATATGTGCAAGAGATCCTGCTGGAGGTCGAAGAGGCGGACCGATACGTGTCGGAACAACTTTCCCCGAAGGCTGCCGATGTGCGCGAACCGGACAACATGAGCCGCCTGCTGGGCGAGGTTTGTGCCTCGATGGAGCCGGAGTGTGAGAACCGAGGAATCGCCTTCGTTCGCGAATTTGGCCCCGATCTGCCGATTCTTCGCGTCCAGTCATTGCAGCTCAAGGAGGCCCTCGTAAACCTTTGCCGGAACGCGGTTCAGGCCTTGGGAGCTGGCGGAATGGTCAGTCTCTCGGCCAAGCTCACCAGATACGACAGCGGGCGCAAGTTGTTCGAAATCTCGATCTCCGACAATGGACCGGGGATTCCCGTGGAGCACCGGACCAAGATCTTCGATCCGTTTTTCACTACCAAGGAAGAAGGTCATGGCGTTGGGCTCTGGATGGTTCACCGTGTCGTGGCCGATCACGGCGGAAAAATCGACCTCGAAACCGAGGAGGGAATCGGCAGTACTTTCACTCTCCAGTTGCCAGTGTGACATCGGTCGTGTCCAGCCGCCAAAAAAAAGCCAGGGGCCTGTCTTTGCCAAAAAAAAATCATTTTTTTCTTGGGGTTGCCTTCCGCTCCCATCGCTCACGGCCGTTCGCGCTACTCGCAATCAACACCCCTTGTCCCGGACTGCGGCCCCCTACCAGAGCCCCCTCCCTACGTTACCATCGATGCCTTCCAGGCGGTTATCCCACTTCCATCGCGGCCTTGTCGTCGCGGATTTGGGTTCCCGATTCGCCAGCAAGCATCCCCTCCAGATCCGCCAGCGCTCCAATGACCGCCCGCCTGCCGCTTCGCTGGACGAACTCAACCGCCGCCTCGGCCTTCGGACCCATGGAACCTGCCGGGAAGGACATCTTCTTGAGATCCCGGGCCGAGATGGCGCGTATGGGCCGCTGTTTTGGGCTGCCCCAATCAAGGTAGATCGCCTTGGCATCGGTGGCCATCATGAAAAGATCCACCCCGAGCTCGTTTGCAAGGAGTGCGCTCGCGCGATCCTTGTCTACGACGCATTCGGCGCCGGCCAGATCGCGACCGGCCTTGAAAGCCGTGGGAATCCCGCCGCCGCCAGCGCAAATGACGATGCATCCCTTCTCCAGAAGCCAGCGAATGGGCCGCGTTTCGAAGATACGCCTCGGGCGCGGCGAAGCCACCACCCGGCGGTAGTGATTGCCATCCATGGCCATGTTCCAACCCTTGTCCCTGGCCAGAATTTCCGCTTCGTGCTTGTTGTAGATTGGGCCGATGGGCTTGGTGGGGGCAGAGAAAGCCGGATCGCCGGGATCCACCTCCACCATGCTGAGGATCGTGGCCAAAGGTTGCTCCGGAGGCATGAGATTGCCAAGCTCCTGCTCGATAATATAGCCGATCATCCCCTCGGTCTGGGCCCCAAGAAGATCGAGCGGGTAGTGGCTGCCAGGGGCGTAGGCCGCGGCCTGGAGGGCGAGCAAACCCACCTGCGGCCCGTTTCCGTGAGAGATGACAAGCTCATGTTCGTGGGCGATGGGCGCCAGGGCACGTGCGGCAATTTTGACATTTCGCCTCTGGTTCTTCACGGTCAAAGCTTCCCCGCGGCGCAACAGCGCATTACCCCCAAGAGCAACCAACACCCGCATATTCCATCCTCCTTTCTTAGCCATTCCCGAAATTCCATAGAAAAGAATCTTGCCAGATTTCTTCTTTTGTCGCACCTGTCGTCGGGTCTGGAAAAGAGTAGGGAACCTGCGTGGCTCCCGCTGGTTGAAACCCCCGTTTTTAGAGTTGAAATTGAGCAAATTGTGATCTTTTTCCGAAGGGTGACTGATGATCGAGGTGCGGAAGCTGGTCAAGGACTTCGGCCCGATCCGGGCGGTGGATGGGATCTGCTTCAAGGTTGGAAAGGGCGAGATCCTGGGGTTTCTTGGACCGAATGGAGCCGGCAAATCGACGACCATGAAGATTCTGACCTGTTTTCTTCCTCCCACCTCCGGGACGGCCATTGTCGGAGAAGTCGATGTCCGAAAAGATTCCCTGGCCGTGCGGAGGAAAGTCGGTTATTTACCCGAGGGCACGCCTCTTTACTCCGATATGGATGTCCTGGGTTTCCTGCGATTCGTGGCCGAGGTTCGGGGCTTCCGTGGCGAAGAGGCAGCCGCCGCCGTGGATCGAGTCATGGCGAGTTGCCGGTTGGAGCGGGTCCGCCATCAGAGCATCGACACGCTTTCCAAGGGTTTCCGGCAGAGGGTCGGCTTTGCGCAGGCAATCCTCCACGACCCGCCCGTCCTGATCCTGGACGAGCCCACCGATGGCCTCGATCCCAACCAGAAGCACGAGGTCCGGGATCTCATCAAGAGCATGGGCAAGGAAAAGTGCATCATTCTCTCCACCCATATCCTGGAAGAAGTGGAGGCGGTTTGCACGCGGGCCATCATCATCGATCGGGGGCGCATCGTGGCGGACGAAACCCCCGAGGGACTTCGGCGGCGCTCAAGGCAGCATGGAGCCCTGCAATTGTTGGTGGAGGCGGATGGGGCGGCCATGGAAAATGAGCTGGCCGAGCTCGATGGCGTTGAGAAGGTCACCTGCGAGGCTTTGGATGATTCCAAGCTCTGCCGCGTTCGGATCTATTCCTCCGCCGACTCGATTCCGCTGCAGCCAGTCCTGGATCGCCTTGCCGGGAAGAAGTGCCCGGTTCGCGAGGTGACGCTGCTCAAGGGGAGCTTGGACGAAGTATTTCGCAGCATCACTCGAAAGGAAGGAGCTGCGGCATGAAGAACTTTTGGGTGATTCTCAAGCGGGAGTTGGCCGCCTACTTCAATTCTCCCATAGCCTACGTGTTCATCATTATCTTTTTGATGCTCAGTGCTGGCTTCACTTTTTTCGTGTCGGGGTTTTACGATACCAATCAGGCGGATTTGCGAGCCTTCTTCTCGTGGCATCCATGGCTCTACCTCTTTTTGATTCCCAGCGCTTCCATGCGCCTTTGGGCGGAAGAGCGCCGAAGCGGAACAGTGGAGCTCTTGCTGACGTTGCCGGTGACCTTGGCGGATGTGGTGCTGGGGAAGTTTGTCGCCTCCTGGCTGTTTGTCGGGCTGGCGCTTTTCTTGACCTTCCCAATGGTTTTCACCGTGGCCTATCTTGGGGCGCCTGACGGCGGAGTCATTCTTGCGGGCTATCTTGGGAGCTTTTTGATGGCCGGCGCCTACCTGGCTATCGGTTGCGCGGCCTCCGCATTGACCCGCAACCAGGTGGTGGCCTTCATCTTGGCCGTCGTTGTGAGCTTGCTCTTTGTCTTGGTGGGATTTGGCGTATTCACGGGCATTCTTGCTAGCTTTCTGCCTTCCGGATTGCTGGATCTCGTGGCGCAGCTTGGATTCATCACGCATTTCGACTCGATCCAGCGGGGCGTGCTGGATTCGCGGGATCTGCTTTACTTCTTGTCGGTCATGGGCTGGATGTTGGCTGCCAATGTCGTCATCCTCGAGGCTCGTAGAGGCGAATAACCGAACTTGGAAAGAGGCGATGGCTCATGAGGAACAACCAGCGATGGACTCGGTCTTTGGGGGGACTCGTTCTCATCTTCGTGATGATTGTGGCGGTCAATTTGATGGGCGCCTATTTCTACACCCGGGCCGATTTCACCGAAGAGGGGCTGTACACCCTCTCCCAGGGATCGAGGAAAATCGTGGCGGAGCTGCGGGAACCGGTTCGGTTGCAGTTCTTTCAGTCGAAGACGACGGAGATGGTGTCGCCCCGCGTGGTCAACTACGCACGGCGGGTGGTGGAGCTTCTGGAGGAATACGTGCAGGCGTCCGACGGTTTCGTGGATCTAGACATCGTGCGGTTGGAACCGGATAGCGACGAGGAGGAATGGGCGTCGAAATATGGTCTCCAGGCTGTGCCGCTGCCCACGGGAGACTCGTTCTACTTCGGAATGGTGGCCACACAGTTGGATCGGGAGGCCGTGATCCCCTTTTTCGACCCGTCGCGGGAGGAGTTCCTGGAATATGACATCGATCAGGCACTCTACAAACTGATGCAAGAAGAAAAGCCTCGGGTCGGGATCTTGAGCTCGCTGCCGGTCCTTGGCTCGGGACTCCCCCCGGAGATAGCAGCGATGCAGGGCCGGGGAAAGACCGAGTCCTGGGCTCTTGTGGATCAACTCAAGGAGACCTACCAGGTTGAGAATGTCGATGCGGTCGCCAAAAACTTGCCAAAGGATTTGGACCTGCTCTTAGTGATCCATCCGAAAAAGCTCGAGGACTCCATGCTCTACGCCATCGATCAATATGTGCTCGGCGGGGGCAAGCTAGTGGTCCTGGTCGATCCGAGCTGCCGGGCGGACAACTCTTCCCCTGGGGGCCTTCGCCAGGGGCGCTTGCCGGATCGCAGCTCGGATCTCCCGAAGCTCTTCAAGGCCTGGGGCGTGAAAATGGAGCCAAAGATCGTCTCGGACATCGATGGTGCGCTGATGGTGAACACTCAGCAGGGGCGACTCAATTACCCGCTCTGGATCCAGGTGGGCAAGAAGGGGGTCAGCCAGGACGAGCTCGTGACCCACGGCTTGGAAAACCTCAACTTTATCGAAGCTGGACATTTCGTCGCCGAAGCGAGCGAAGAAGGAAAGAAGGGCGTGGAGATCACTCCGCTGGTTCGAAGTTCAACCAATGCAACCACCGTGGATCTCTATCGCGCCATGCTGGGTGACCCCTTGACGCTGGCCCGGGAACATAAGAGCGATGGAAAGCAACTTGACCTGGCGATCCGGATCTCGGGCCAGTTGAAAACGGCGTTTCCCGAGGGCCGGCCTCAAGAGAAAGAAGAAGACTCCGCCCCAGAAAAGGGGCCGGAAGCCAAGCCCGAGGAGGGGCTGCGGGAGTCCAAGGGCGAAGTCACTGTCATCCTCTTTGCCGACGTCGATTGGTTGACCGACGATTTCTCCATCCAGACTTCCAATTTCTTTGGCCGCCGAGTCCTCCAACCCCTCAACGACAACCTCAGCCTGCTCATGAATGTCACCGAAGTGATGACGGGAAGCCAGGCTCTCATCAGTGTCCGATCCAGAGGAAAATCGGCGCGGCCTTTTGATCGCGTCATCGAGCTCAAAAAGCAGGCACAGAAGAAGTGGCAAAAACAGGAACAGGAGCTCACGGCAAAGCTCCAGGAGCTCCAACGGAAGCTCAGTGACCTTCAGCAGAAGAAAAAAGGCATGAGCAAGCTCTACATGAGCCCGGAGCAGCAGAAGGAGATCCGGCGGTTCCGGGAGGAACAGCGGTTGACCAAGCGCAAACGCCGGGAAGTCCGAAGTCATCTCAGGCGCGAAATCGAGGCTTTGGGGAATCGCCTGGCGGTGGCCAACCTTTTTGGTATGCCCTTTCTCATCGCCATGGCGGGTCTCATTTTCGCCTGGTACAAAAGGAAGAAGCTCCGCTCCTGAGATTTTTGAGGAGAGAGGACCATGAACTTGAAGAAGTTGACTCTAGCAGCCGTAATTCTTGCCGTTCTTGCCGGGCTAACCCTTTGGGTCAAGGCGCCGGAGCGCCGAATGGGTCCGCTGGACAACCCCACTCCGGCAAGGGAGCTGGACCTCGATTTGGTCTATGGCGTGGAGATCGAGGCCCCGGAAGAGACTGTCCAGCTCAGGCGGGGCAAGGAGAATGACTGGACCGTCGAGTCGATGCTCGCCTATCCGCTGGATGCACGGCAACTCCAGGATCTCTTGCTCAAAATCCAGCAGATCCGCCTGAGCCGCGCCGTCACCAGCAAAGCCGATCATCACGGCCGCTTCAAACTACTCGATCCAAAGGGGGAAGAGGGGGAGAAGAAGGAGAAAGGCACAAAAATCATCCTCTTGGATAAAGAGTCCAAGAGCCTCTTCGAGATCGTCTTGGGCGAGCCCAGGACCTCCGTGGGAGGCGCGACTGGGATGGGGGATGCCGGCCAGTATGTCCGGCTCATGGGATCTCCCGCGGTCTACCTGATGAAAAACCGGCTTACAGTCGCATCGAAGCCCGAACGATGGCTCTTGAAAGAACTCTTGGATGTCAAGCTGGACGAGGTTGCCCGAGTCGAAATCCGCTCTCCTCAAGCTAAACCCCTGATCTTCACCCGCGGGAAAGACGCGGAATGGGAGCTGGAAGGGCTGCAAGACGACGAAAAACTGAAAATTCCCGCCGTCAAGGGAGTCGCACGGTCGCTGGAACGCTTCAATCTTCGGTCCTTGAGCCTCAGCAATCAAGATCTGGATGAGAGCCGGTCGTTGCGCCTCAAAACCTTCGAGGGAATGACCTACTCCGTGCGCCTGGGGGAACCCCTTGCAGAGGGAGAAAAACAGATCCTGGCGCGAGTTGACGTAGTGGCTGCCGAAGACGCCGAAGATTCCGTCAAGAAAAAAGCCAAGGAACTCCACCACCGGCTGGCGCCCTGGACCTTTCTTCTGGACGCATACCAGTTGAAGCGCCTCATCAAGCCCCGGGGCGATCTTGTGGAGAAGCGTGCCACCGAACCACCTGCGGAAGCCGGAAAAATAGCCGCACCTCCTTTGTCTGGAAAGGACGCCGCTCCCGGAGAGGGTCCTTCTCCTGGTCCTTCGCCGCCCGGCCAAGAGTAGCGGCTTCTTCCACCTGGCGAGCCCGTTCGGCCATCCGTTGGCGCTTCCATCGAGCTGGCATCCAGTCGTAGTCTTTCAGCTACACCTTGTCACCTTCCAAAGTGATGCGGGAAGGCGAGGCAAGGATCGGTTTCAAGAAAGACGAGTTTTCCTGTGTGGCTATGAATCACCGCGTTGATGAACTCTTCGGTCCGCTCGTAGAGTAGATCTTTGAGTTCGATTGAAGCGCATGCCCAGGACATTGAGCAGGTGGTTTGAGCTGATCGTGCGCTATCTCCGGCATCGGTACACAAACGGACTTACGGAGGGATTCAACAACAAGATCAAGCTGATCTCATCAGCCGCCTCCGGGAGGTTTGGGCCGTGAAAAAGAGGGCTGCGAAGAGAGCAAGCAGACTTGCCGCGGGAACGGCGTGGGTCGTCGCCGTGCTCCAGAATCCCGACTCCAGGGCGTAGGTGCCGCCGGCCTGGACTCCTGCATCAGGTTGCCCCGCCGTGCCGGTCACCTGGTAAATGCCGCCGCTGCTTTCCCCGCCGCCGCCGTCCACCGTACTCCACGTCACCTTGTAAGCTCCCCCGCTCTGCGCTGGCGCGACGGACGGCCAGCCTCCCAGGATCAGGCAGCAACCCACGACGCCAAGCGCGACTGTCACGCTCTTCGAAGTCGATAAAACACCAATGAATCGCATGATCAAATCTCCTGCCAACAGCGCCCAAGTTCGGGAACCTCGACCCGAAACCACGGGGGCCGGGCAGGCCCGACCGGGAATCGGTGATGAGCTTCCACGGGGTACGCATCCGTTCAAGCTTGGCATATCCCCACACCAGTCGGCAAACGCGGGCCCCATAGCCTCCGGGTTGCCTCCGGCCAGGCCCGATCCATCTCAGCCTCATGCCACCGAAATCGGCGGCACCTGAAAAAACAGATCCTGGGACGCCCTGAGGCGGTATCCACGTAACCCTCATGGAGAAGAAATCGAACCACCCCAGAAGCATGAAAGGCAGGACGCCGCGGTCTCCGATGTTTTAGCCCCCCAATCGGGACCTATCAAATCTGGTTTACAAGTTCAGGAGGCGATAGACCCGGGCGAGGGTGAGAGTTGGAGATGACAAAAAAGGCGTGAGGCTTGAGGATTGGAAAAATTTCC
>JAJRTK010000455.1 GCA_024278345.1 bacterium
GGCTCCCTGGCGTGGGTCTGGGAGCGGCGCTCCCAGCGGAGGTCCGGAGGCAGAGCCTCCGCCGGGTTCCAGGGCTGGAAGCCCTGGGGCGGCGTCTGAAATCTGCACCGTGGCCGGTACCATGACCGAGGCCGTCCTAGAGCTGGAGCACCACCCGATTTTTTCGCATGGAGGCCTTCCGGCCTCCATGTCGGCGTGTACTTTCACGGTAACTCTTTTTTTGGGGAATGCCCACCAATGAAGCTCCTCCACCGAATCAAGCGTGAGTTCTCAGGCTACAATCTTTTGGAATCCCTCCGCCGCTTGCGGGATCGAAAGCCCATCCAGTGCAGCCTCTACGTCACCGATCAGTGCAACCTCGATTGCAGCTACTGCACCGAATACGATAATTCGGTTCCCCACCCGCCCCTGGTCGATCTCGAGACCTGGATCCGGAAGATCCGTGAGCTGGGCACCATGCGCATCGCCCTGGTAGGCGGCGAGCCCCTGCTCCATCCCGACATCGTGGAGATCGTCGCCTTCTGCCGGAAGCTGGGCTTTGCCACCAGCCTCACCACCAACGGATTCCTTCTCACCGAAAGCCTGGTCCGGGACCTTGAAATGGCCGGGCTCCAGGTGATGCAGATCAGCGTTGATCGCATGACTCCCAGCGCCGCCACCAAGAAGTCGTTCAAGACCATCCTCCCCAAGCTGGCCCTCTTCGAGAACTCCCCCATCAGCCTCCACATCACCGGCGTCCTCTGCGCCGATACCCTTCCCGAATCGCGGCAGGTCCTGGAAACCGGTCTCCAGCGTGGTATTCCCACCGAGGTTCGCCTGGTCCATGCCGATCCCGAAAACCGCTTCCGCGTGGAGCGCGGCCAGCGCGAGGAGCTCGAACGTTTCCTTCTGGAGATGATCGCCGCCAAGCGCCGAGGCGCCAAGGTTCACACCAATGAAGCCATCCTTGACTACCAGCTACGTCTGTTGCGGGATGAGCCGCTGGACTGGACCTGCATGGCCGGGTACAAGCTCTTTTTCGTCTCCGCCAAGGGCATGTTCTGGGAATGCAGCATGGTTCATTCCAACAAGCACATCCTGGAGATCACGCCGGAAGACCTCCTGGCCAACTATCGGAAAAAGGAATGCCAGGCCGGTTGCGGCGTCTATTGTGCCGTGAGCACGTCCCTCATCGTTGATCGGCCCCGAAGCATTATCGGCCAAGAAATCCTTTCGAGGGCCAAGAGGATTCCAAGAATGCTGCGGAAATCGGCGGTTTTGGCAAATGGCGGCGTGGGCTCCGGCAAGGGGTGATGAGGGGCGAGTGGCGGCGGACGGATTGCCGCCGCCGGGAGCGGAAGGCAACCAAAAGAAGAGACGTTCGTTTTTAAGATTTTTTTTGTTCAGGATCCTATTTCCCCACGAACCTGAATCTTTTGCCTCCGGTGGACACTGGGCCGGTTTTTCGATTACTTTTACCAACTCAACCGTTTCAGAGGTGCCTTCATGGCCGTGGCGAAGCTGTACCAAAAAGCGCTGGACCTTCAGGCGGCGGTTCCGTACCGCTTTGGCGCCGGATGGGCCTTTCCGCCGGCGCAGGTCATCTGTTTCTTGACCTACAACTGCAATCTTGCCTGCGAGATGTGCAATTTTACCGACCTCATTCAAGAAGTGCGGGACAACCTCAAGGTCGAGCTCGATGCCGCGGAGATGATCGAAGCTCTTTCCCAGCTTCCTTCCTACACGCTGGTGACTTTTTCTGGCGGCGAGCCCATGATGAAGCGCGGGTTTGAGGAGATCCTGGCCCAGACATCCCGCCAGCGGAAGTGCCACGTGATCACCAATGGCACCCGGTTGAACCAGGAGCGATCCAGCTTTCTGGTAGATTTGGGCTGCAGGAATCTTCTTTCCAAGGGGCTCGTTTCTCTGGGGCTTTCGGTGGAGGGGCCCGGCGATGCTCACGACCGGATTGTTGGCCTCAAGGGTGCCCATGCAAAGCTCGTGGAGGGGGCCAGGCTGATCCAGCGGGAGAAACGCCGCCGGGGGAAACGCTACCCGTTGCTCCATCTCTCGGCGGTCATCAGCGCCTCCACCGCACCCTATCTGGCCGAAGTCTATCGCCTGGCCACCCAGCTTGGCGTCGAGATGTGCAATTTCATCATGAACAACACCTCGCGCTTTGTCTACCGTTACGAACAGAACAGCCCCGCCGACATGGAGGAAGCGCCGCCGCCCCAGGAGCCCATCGATCCCGAGCTTCTGGAGCGGCAGTTCGGGGAGATCCACGAGCTGAGCCGGAAAAGCCCCGTGGAAGTGCGCTTCTCCCTCCATGGCATCACCCTGGACGAGATCAAGCTCTACTACCGGAACCGGCCCACTCTGCACCGCTACTTTTGCCGGTCGCCCTGGACCACGATGATCCTTTCGCCCCGAGGTCAGGTCATGCCTTGCTATTACGCGCCCTTGGGAAGCGTCCGCGAGCATTCGATTTCGGAGCTTTGGAATGGTTGGGCCGCCAAGGAGTTCCGGAAGCGCATCCGCCAAAAGAAGTTTTTGCCAGGTTGCGTGGGTTGCTGCAACGGCCAGTTTGGATTGGGTCGGGCCGCCCCGGATTACTCCTGATTCCCGAAGGATTGCTCTTCAGGATTGTCCCTGGCGTTGGCCGGACTCGGCTGGAGTTGTGCTGGATTCCTTCTAATTCCGGAAGAATCTCCTTTTGCGTTGAGTTCCGCTCCCGCTGCTCGCAGCCGCTCCCATCGGTCGCCTTTTGTTTCGGCTCTATGGGGCCTGCCAAACATCGACATCCATTGAGCCGCCTTTCTTGTAGGTTGCCGTGATTTTGGACAGGACTCCTCGTTCGTAGTTCATCACGCAGAACTTGATGGTGGTGCCGCTGGCAGCCGATTCCAGCGTCGGTGGGGAAAAACTCTTTCCCCCTTTTTTGAGGGATTCAATGGCAGCCTGGGCCTGGGCTTCGTCGTACAGCACCCGGACGGGGCCGATGCGTAGGTGAAACCGCGTGATGAGTTCCGCCCAACTTGTGGGGGAGAGGCCTTTGGAGGCGTTGCAGGCAGCCAGGATGGTGGATGCCGCATCTTCGTGGTCCGCGCTGATGGCACGGCCATCGGACAACAGGGCGAAATCGACTCCGTAGGGGTCCATCGATCCCTTTTCGGTCACGGTGAAGAAATGGCATCCCGGGATCTCGATCTTTTCGAGTTCGATGACCTCGATTTGGTCTTTCTTCCAGCCAAGTTGGGTTTCCACGGCTGTTTCGAGCTTGACTCTGATATTTTCGCTCATGCTCGTTCCTTCCGTCGTCAAGAGGATCAGAAGCATTGCCAATACAGGGGTATAGAAAGTGCGCATAGCCTAAGAGTTGTTCGTGTTGTTGGGGTCGGTGTTATCGACTTTTTCAGGTGCTGGAGCCGCCCGGTTTCCGTGGGTGACGCCAAGGGAGCCTGCATTGGCCTGAGTCACGTTGTTCCGCCCAAGAACCTTCTTCATAAACGCCACAATCTTCGGACCTTCCGTTCCATCGGCCAGCGCACGGCGAATGTAGTCGTAGGCCCCGGAAGTAGAGGTAAGAAGGTATTGAACGCGGTCGATCACCTCGTTTCGCGTGGGGGCGCGGCCGTTTTCCGCCTTGAACCCCACGTAGAACGCACGGTACTCCGCCATGAAGTAACGGTAAGAACTGGAGACCCTGTCGTTGTTCACCAGGTGGTTGACTTCGTGGGCGACAGTGTGGGTCACCATGTGGAGCGTATCGCCGTTGGAGGTATCGACCTTGTTGTTTCCCGCCGGCAGGTAGCGCCGGTTGAAATGGAAGTTCGTGCCGCTGGCCGACCCGTAGGCGCTGCCGGCCCGATTCCAATCGAAGCTGTACGGGGCTCCCGGTGCAAGGAATTTGTCCAGCGTGTTGTTGATGACCGTCTGGTCGCCAGCGCTGTGTTGGGACAGGAAGGCCACCATTTTGACGGAGCGCTGTTTGTCCGCCAAGCTGAAGCTGGTGAACCAGTCCTTCTGGAGAAGCTTTTGGAGGTTCTCCACTGATTTGGCGTTGGGGTAGTTCTTGACTTGGCTCAGGACGGCGGTCTTTTCTTGGGCGTTCAGGCTCTGGAACTTGGGGTCTCCGATAAGCTTCGTGGTATTGACCAGCAGGCCGATGTCCAGCTTGGAGAGCTTGATGGCCTCGGTGATGCGCACCTGGTTGGCGGCGGAGAGTGCCGCGAATCGAGGCGATGTGAAGAGCTTTTTCGTTTTATCCAGCTTCTCGGCATTGAGGGGAGGTTTGGCGGCCACGGCCTCGAGGATTTGCGTTTTGGCGGCCGCGTTTTTGACGCTGCCCAGGGAGCCAAGAAGCCCTTCGACGCGAGCTCGGGCCTTGGGATCGAGATAATTGGCTCGCATGAGGCCAGTGGCTGCGGCCTGCCCCTTGGGGTCCAGCGCCTTGTACGCGGCGGATTCCTGGAATTTTTTCAAGGGCTGGAGTCGCTGTTCTACCCGCTTCTTAATGGTGTTTCGTTCGGCCTGCTGTCTCTTGGAGAGCTTTTTTCCTTTCAGATTGGGGTGGCGTGCATAGAAAACCTTGTCCGTGATCCCCTTGGCGATGGAATCGGTCTTGACGGCGATGGAATCGGTTTTGACGGCGATAGAATCGGTCTTGACGGCGATAGAATCGGTCTTGACGGCGATGGAATCGGTCTTGACGGCGATAGAATCGGTTTTGACGGCGATGGAATCGGTTTTGACGGCGATAGAATCGGTTTTGACGGCGATGGAATCGGTTTTGACGGCGATGGAATCGGTTTTGACGGCGATAGAATCGGTCTTGACGGCGATGGAGTCGGTTTTGACTTGGGTGATTGACCGGTCGATGGCACGGGACTCCACGTCACTCCGAAGCTTGAGCCATTCCTTGGCCAGGGCTTTTTGTCCCTTTTTGATCAATTTGCCCTTCATCTTGGGATGGCGGGCGTAGAAAAGATCGTTGACGGTCTTGTAGGTTCTGGTTTTCCCGAATTCCGCATCGACTTTCTTTAGCTCGACCGGCGTGAGGCTCGAGCTTTTCGTGCCACCCGTGGTTGCGGGCTTCTTGAGCGTTTTCGTCGCCTTTTTGCTCCCGGTTTTTCGGCCCAGCGTCAGCCGCTTCCGACTGGGTTTGGGTGTGGAGAGAGAGCCGGAATCATGGGTGACGGGAGCGGGATCTCCTGCCGTGGTGTATTTCGTCTTGGCCTGGGCCAGGCGGGAGTCATTCTTCTTTTTCTTTGTGGCGGCTGGCGTCTTGAGCTTCTTGGGTTTTGGAGCTTTCTTGATGGAAGCTGGAGTCGCAAGCTTGCGAGCCTGGGGACGCTTGATATCGACCATTTCGGTTTTCCTCCAGGGTGGGTTTTTTTTCCGGCCTTCCTTCGCCAATCAAATGGAAGACTCTTCTTTTTTATCGGCAATTCTCCAGAGGAGTTGTCCAGAGAGGGGACGATTCCGCGGGGTGGCCGAAACGATGACGGCCTCGGTCATGGTACCGGCCACCCGAAAAAAGCGCGCAGCGCACAAAGATGTGGGTCCAGGGAGCCCGCTCCCTGGCGTGGGTCTGGGAGCGGCGCTCCCAGAGGAGGTCCGGAGGCGGAGCCTCCGCCGGGTTCCAGGGCTGGAAGCCCCGGGGCGGCGTCTGAAATCTGAACCGTGGCCGGTACCATGACCGAGGCCCTCCCAGATTCCCACGCCACCC
>JAJRTK010000456.1 GCA_024278345.1 bacterium
GGCAGGGACAATCTGCTCGAGTTCCTCATTTACGGCCAAGCGTAGACTCTGGAAAACACGAGTTGCCGGGTGGATTCTCCACCGGCCCTTCTTCCTGGGCACGACCCTGGCTACGAGCGCGGCGAGGTCCAGTGTGCGTCGAAGAGGGGAGCTTTTTCGCCGGCGGACGATGGCCGCTGCGATCCTGCGAGAATATCGTTCCTCGCCGTACTTCCAAAAAATCTCGGCCAACTGCTTTTCCGAGAGATTTTCCAGCAACTCCGCCGCCATCTTTGGGGCATCAGGACCCATTCTCATGTCCAGCGGCCCATCCTGATGAAATGAAAACCCCCGCTCCGGACGATCCAACTGCATGGATGAAACCCCGAAATCCAACAGCACCCCGTCGAGCCACTCCCAATCCATCCCATGGAGAAACGCGGCCAAATCCCCCATTGGGCACTGTGCCAGCTTCACCCTGCACGAGGCCTCCGCCAATCTGGAGCGGGCAATGCTCAAGGCCTCTGGGTCCCGGTCCAAGCCCAGCAACAGACCGCCGTGCCCCAACGCCTTCCCCAAGACCTTGGCATGCCCGCCAAGCCCCACGGTGCAATCCAACAGCACTCCGCCATGAAGGACCGGTGCCAACAGTTCCTCCACCTCCCGCACCATCACCGGGCGATGAAAATCCCCATCTGTACGGTCGGTAACCACGGCCAATCCTTCCGCCCCGGCGACGTCAACGGGCACCGCGAGCAGCAATAGCTTCAAGACGAAAAGAAGGCTCGCAAATACCATCATTAAAACCCGACCCGCGCCGCGGCAAGCGCAAGATCCCGCGCCATGGCATCGTTCTGTTTGGCCTTGCTCCACGCCTTCTCTCGATCCCAAACCTGAATGTAGTTGAGCTTCCCAATGAGGGTCACCTGTTCCTTGAGCTCTACCCGGTCCCGCAACATCTGAGGGATCAAGACTCTGCCAGAACCGTCCATGTTGCATTCATGCCCGTAAAACGACGCTTGGTAGACCAAGGCATTGTAAAAAACATCGTGAGAAGGGAGTTCCGCCAGCTTTGCCTCTACCTGCTCCCAACTCTTGAGCGGGTAAATCCGAAGATTATCCCGCTCGATACTCGACGTCAGGAACAAATGTCCGTCATAGTTCTTGATGAGGATCTCGCGGTACCTCGAAGGAAGTGACAGGCGCCCCTTCTCATCCACTCGATGATCGTACCTGCCACGGAACATGCGCTTGCCCCATCTCTTCCCTCAAAGCCTACCAAACTCTCTCCCGAGAAATAGCCTCCCACTTCATCCCACCAACCCGAATCAAGCTATAACCCACCTTCTAAGGAGAAGTCAAGAAACACCCTAAAAAATAAAAGACATCCACCCTATCCACTAATTATAGAGAGACAGGCACGCCCAGAAACACGATGACGAAAAACTCCATAACTCACTAATAGCAAAGCTTTTTTCATGAAGTGGGAGAAAGTGGGATAGTGTTCCCAAAAAACATCCTCCACCGCGATCCACTTCCCCTCCATTCACTTCCCGATCACGACATGAGAACCACTCCAGATTTGGGAGAAATGGCAAGAGAGTGGGTCGATGAAAGGCGGATGGCAGTCGGCCGGATGGCCGCTGACAGGAGCGGACCTCAACCCCAAGGAGACAAAAACTTTCACAGTTTTCGAATCATTGGACGTTCCATCCGTCCGCCAAAGCGATGGGTGGTTCTCGCCAAAGAAGTAGAGCCCCCCTCCGAAGGGCGTAAAATTGGCGGGATGGGAGTGGTGCAAGCCTGGATTCGAGCCGCTCCACGGGATTCACCGGGACACCGACAGGACCAAGGCCACGGAGGGTCAGGCCGGGAATTTCTGAACTCGCCCTTTGAAACATTGACAGGCCGGGCAATTCGAGGGTAGAATGGGCCGCTACAGCCCTTTGGTGAAGCTTTTTCGCCCTCAATCCACCCTCCCCACAACCAAGAAGAAGCGATGCATCACCGTAGCCGGCGAGTCTCGGCAAGTCCTGTCCATCGGAAGATTTCCGTGCCCCAAGGCCAGGTTGGTCCACGGCTCGCGCTTCCCTCTGAACGAGAGGTCGGTGTGTCCCGTGGCATCGCAAGAGTCGCGGTCTATGGCTTTCTTCTGGTGTGGAGTTCGTTTCTTTCCGCGCAAGTTTCCGCCGCCCCCAACGTCGAGCGGATTACGTTCCTGACCGATGGCCGCGTTGCAGCCCTTATCGATCCAGACGGGCTACAACTTTCCGCCGAAGCCATCGAGCTCTACCACGACGGCGAGCCCGTCACGCTCTTTCGTTTGGAGGCCGACGAATCAGGCCGTTATCGCCTTGCCTATCGAGCTCCCATTGTCTTGGGGTCTGGCATCCACCATGAACTCGTCATGAGCGGGGGCGGCTTGGAGGCCACCCAATCTTTGACGGTGGAATTCATCGAGGGTCGAGAGATTCAACCGTTTGGCCTGGACTCCCAGGGGCAATTGGTTTTCGAGGCATCTTTCGTTTACCGCTACTTCCCGATCCTCCTCACGGTGGTGGGCTTGATTCTCATCGCCGCGGCCCTCCGTCTATGGCAGCACGGTCGCGAAAAGCCCCTGGTGCGCTGCAACGTGTGTGGTGAAACACTGGAGCCGGGATTCGACCTGTGCGTTTACTGCACCAACCCTGGCGAACGCGGCAAAAAAGGGTTCAAAAGTGTCAAGCGGGTCCATGTTGAACATGGTGCCTTTGGCGCATCGACCGACCCCCTTCTCAGCCAGGGCTCCTCGCGTCCCCGCAGGCCGTCATCAGCCTCCCCGCCAAAGGGAAGAAGACAGCCTTCTCCTCCGCTCCCCAGCAAACCGGATTTCCAACCCTATGAAACCGATCCAGAGCTCCTGGGACTCCAACAGACGATGCTCCTTGAGCGTGCGCCATCCCTTCAAATCGTTGATGGCCCCGGGGCAGGCCGGCGCTTTGCAATCCGTGCGGACGAAATCACGCTGGGTAGCGGTCGCGACGGAGATATAATCCTACTCGACCCTCGGGTCGCCCCACGGCATGCAAGGATCCTCTGCAAGGGTCCTCATTACGAAGTGGAAGACATGAGCCGCGGCAAAGGGCTCAAGCTCAACGGAAAACGCGTGCGCAGCGGTCGGCTCAACTTCAGTGATCGCATCACGCTGGGGAGCACCACGTTGCTCTTCCTCCCAGAATAACGAGGATCCCATGGCCAGGCGTAGTATTTCGCTGTTGACGGATTTCGGCTATCAAAGCCCTTACGTGGGCATCATGAAGGGCGTCATCTTCAACATCAACCCCGAGGCGACAATCATCGATCTCTGCCACGATGTATCGGCCCACAGCATTATCGAGGCGGCCTTCATCCTGGAACATAGCTACCGTTACTTTCCCTTGCGGACGATCCATCTTGTGGTGGTGGATCCGGGAGTGGGCACGGCGCGAAAGGCTATTCTGGCGGTGGGGGAACGAGCCTTCTACATTGCACCAGACAACGGCGTGCTATCTCTCGTCATCGCTAGCGACAACGTGCAGAACGTCTATGAAATATCCGAAGAACACTACTGGCTCACGCCCGTATCCGACACGTTTCATGGGCGCGACATCTTGGCGCCGGCAGCCGCCTGGCTCTCCAAGGGCCTCGACAGCAATAGCCTTGGGGATCGCATTGAAAGCCCGGTAAGCATCGATATCCCGGCGCCGCGGCCAGTGGGGAGTACGATCATTGGCGAAGTCATGCTGGTTGATCGCTTTGGAAACCTCATCACGAACATTCCGAAACGGGTCGTGGAACACATCATGGAGAAGTACAAGATCTCCAGGTTCACCGTTAAAATCGGCAATGCGACCTCAACGCAGCACGTCACACACTTCGCCCAGGCGGTTCCGGGCAATCTTGCCAGCCTCTGGGGAAGCACCGAGAATCTCGAGATCACGGTCAGGGAAGAGCGAGCAGACACCCTTGCTGAAGCGGCCCCCGGTAGCGAGGTTGTTGTTCAATTTCATCGCTAATCCGTCCGCAATCTTGTGGCTTCTTGTCAAGACTGGCTCGAATCTCGCTCGGCCCAGTTGGAAGGAGATGCTCCCTTGTTTCTTCGCAAGCTTTCGATGACCGGCCCCTTTTTGGCGTTTGGCCTCGTTGTGATCTTCACCGCCATCGGCTGCAGCGTTGGGAGCAAAAGGAACTTTCAGCAAGCGAGCATTCACCGGCGCCTTGGCGAAGCCTATCTTGGCCAGAATAACCCCGGCAAAGCCATGGCCGAGTTCCAAAAAGGTCTACGCCTCCTCCCCAAAGACCCGAACTTGCACCATGACATGGGCTTGGCATTCCTCTTCACAAAACAGTTTGACAAAGCGGAATACTACCTTCTCCAGACCCTCAAGCTCTCCGATTCCATCCCCGAAGCATACAACCACCTCGCTGTCGTCTACCTGAACCAGCATCGACCCAAAGAGGCTATCGAACAGCTCGAAAAAGCTCTCAAACGCCCTCGGTTCACGGCAGTGAACAAGGCCTATCTGAATCTGGCAAGAGCCTACCTCGACCTTGGGCAACAAGAAAAAGCCATCGAGGCCTACGAGACATCCATCGAAAGAAATCCGAATGATATCCGCGCCTATCTCCAGCTTTCCGATCTACGCCTCAAGCGCCAAGAATTTGCCAAGGCCGGACTCCTTGCCCAGCAAGCTTTGACGTTCTATCCGAAAAGCTATTTTGCGTGGTTTCGCGTGGGAAAAGCTATGATGGGACAGAATAAACCCCGGCAAGCGATGGAAGCCTTTCGGAATACTAGAGAGCTGGCTCCGTCAGACAGCGAGGAAACCAAGACGGCGACCTACTACCTAAGACTTCTGGGGCGTCGTTAGAGACGGGAATCTCATGACGAGGATGCCGTGGCACCTCCATCGGCAGGCGGCCCTTTGACGGAATTCACGGGGGGGAAAACGCTACGATCCGCGCCGAAAACTCCAGGTTCGGGTGAGACAGGGACGGCCTGAAAACTACGCCTCGCTGAAAACAGTCCATGGAAAAGCAGAGGCTCATGCAAGGTGCCATCCCAGGGCTGGGCTTCGGAAAAATCGGGACTTCCCGTGTAGTAGTCCCGGCGCATGGCCACACCTTGCGTGGGAGCCGTGTAGGTTCCCAACCAACCATCGTCAGGTCCAATAGAAACCTTGCCCTGTCCGCAGTCGATCTCCATGATCCAGGCGCCGGCTTCTGTCAAAGCTCCGAATCGAGCGCGATCCAAGAAGGACAAAAGGCGAGCCCGGTCCCCTCGGAGATCTGCCAAGCGGCCTCCCATCATCGAGGTTCCGACGACTGTAACAGCGGCCAAGATCGCCAAAATCGCCACCGCAATGAGAAGCTCGAGCAGCGCAAACCCCGCTCTCCTCCATGGAGGGGAGATCCCCTTGAGGAGGCACATGAGCGGGCTCACACGCTGAGTGGAATACTGCTGAAAACTCCGCATCAAAACTCCACTCCGAGCTTCTGTTCGGCGGCACGCTGCCGCCTCCACTGCTCTGGTGTCCAGTCGTAGTCTTCTAGCTGCACTTCGCCACCTTCCACCACCATGCTGGAAGGAGCAGCCGTTATCGGTTTTGACTCGTCTTCATCCTCCCCTCCGTCGTAATCGTCCTCACCCCAACTTTCCTCTGCCGCGGAGTTGGCTTCCAGATCAACGAAATCATCCGGCGCCCCTGACAAGCTGCCATCCGCCCTATCCGCCTCAGTCAGTGTGGGCTTCCCCGCACCCGCAGTGGCTTGGGTGAGAGGCTTGGCGCCTTTCGGCACGACCTTCCTCCCAAACAGGGAAAGAGTATTCCACAGCAACGGCAGAAGCAAAACGGCCACAAGAATCCCCACACCCACGAGGATTTTTCGACGCTGGTACCAGCTCTCCGCCTCTTCCTCCATCTGGACATTGAAGTCCTCGATCACCGACATTGACCCACTCTGAGTAACCACAACCCCGGCTCGGTGAGTCTGCTTGTAAGACTCGAGGCTGATGCCTCGATCCCGTGGCTCGGCCTCCTTTTCGCCGCCGCCATGAAACGGCGCAAGCCCGCTTGGGGCAAGCGAAGCCCCTGGTTCTTCGTGCGACGGGTCAGCAGCCAGGGCGCCAGACTTTCTTGGAGCTTCGCCGCTAGAAGGATCCCGACCGCCGTTGCACAAGATGCCCATGTCATGGGCCGAGACAACGGCTTTGGCTCCGGCAGGCCGGGAAGCTTCGTCATCCCTAGCCACGGAAGCCCTATCCGCTGAACTCCGCCATTGGCAAGAAAGAGTCGATACTCCATCCAACAGGGCCACCATGAGTTGGCTCCAAACCTTGTCGCGCCCCAAAGCCAACTTGACCGCCCGAGCCATGGCTTGTTCCGCCTCTTGCCGCTCTCCGCGGGAATGGAGGTCCCTGGCCCGCCCGTAGCAGGAGGCGACCTCTTTTTCGATGTCGCTCCCGCCAAAGAGATCCTTTGCAGCAATTCCACCAGCCTTCGGTGTCCCAGCCTTCGGTGTCCCAGCCTTAGAGTCGTCCCGCAATCGAGACATGGCCAAGACCTTTGCCCCACTCCCGGGACGCCTCTTTTTCTCCCCGGTCTTCCGAACTTGGACTCGCCCCCCGCCAGTTGAGATAGCAAGACTGGCCCGCCGCTCCACCGCGGCGGTGCGGTAAGAGCTCGCCTCTAGTTGACGCCGATCCCGGAACGCCACGTATCCCTGCTCGATCAAACGCTCCAGGATTACATGGATCTTGGCTTCCGTCATTCCGGTGACCTCAAGGAGCTTTCCCACAGAGCTCTTTCCATCGATCTGGCTAATCACGTACAGATCATCCATCAACAGTCCACCGATGGATATCTGCTCCAATCGGGTCCCCGCGGTGACCACAGGCACTCCATCAAGCAGAGAATTGTTTTTCGATGGCTCCCGTGCCTCTCCGATTTCCTCGAAACCGTCCTCGGCCGGAGAAGAAGGCCCCGCCATTCCCTCCTTGCCCCCATCTGGGTTAGCCCTCTTGGCAATCGCCTCGCCAAGATCGGCTTCGCACTTGCCGGGCTGCCCGGCCAGCGCGGCAACTTCCCCAGGCAGATCGACAGCCTCCGTGAATTCCCTCCCGCCAGGCAGTTTTTCTGAAGAACCCACGCCCTCCGATTCGTCTGGGGAAGCCACCTGCTCTGCTTCATCGACGGCAACGCCAAACTGGCTGCCAAGAGAACTTTGCCCCCCGGCGATTTCCACTAGGCCTGTTTCTAGAAAGCGCTCCACAAGGATCATCAAGTCAAGGCGGTTCTTTCGGCCCTCGAAGAGTCGGGAAAGCCGTGTCGGCTTTTGCAGCAAACGCAGTAACCGCCGTTCCCTGGATCTCAGGGTCAAATAAGCAGGATTCAGGCGAGCCTTCCCGGAAGTGCGGAGCTCGATCTCTCGATTCCGAAACTTCTCGTAGACCCGAGGCCAGATTTCCCGGTGCTTCAGGAGCCGGGCAAACAACTCCTCATCGACCCAAAGAACCGCAGCGTCCATCACCTCGGGCTGGGTAGGGCGAAAGATAATCTTCCCTCCCTCTTCATCCACGATGGAATCAATGAGCTCCTCGGTCCGCTGATAGAGCAAATCCTTGAGTTCATTGTAATCGATAACACCGGTCTCAGCCAGATAGGCGTGGAAATAGAGGCCGTAGTTCTTGGCCTCTTCCACGGCTTGCTCGACACTTTCTTTTTCGAGCACTCCTCGGCGAGCCAAAAACTCACCCAGCCGTTCCCCAGGTCCATTGGAGGTCGCGTAGAGAAGCCGGCCTCGATGAAACAGGAATTCGAGCCGGCGCTCAGAGTCGGCCCTCCTCTCGTAGACAAGAGTCCCCGACAGCCGCTTACCACTTAGAGCAGCGAGCATGGTCAAGAAACTCTGTCTCTTGCATTCCTTCTGGTTCATCACGCGCTCCTCCCACAAAACATAGCTACCCCACGGTCAAATTCTGCCGACGGCAGCCCACAATCGGTCATCACCGGCGAATTCTGGTCGTGCTCTTCTTTTAGGGCGGAGTTGTCGGCAAACCCTTTGTTTTCTTCGTGTTGCGTCCCGCTCACATCGGCGGCAGTCCGTCCGCCGCTGTTCGCCATCATCGCCGCTCTCACTCTCCACTGCCCTAAGGCCGAAGCACCACCCGAATTCTAGCGGTGTGCCCCTTTGCTTATGGGACATTGCTTCAGGTCAACGCTTTTTGGGGAGGTTGAGCTCCGCTCCCGGCGGCATCACCCACGCCTTCGGCGCGAGTTCCCCCCGTCCGACGCCCCTCGCCTTTCGGCCTTGCTGAATAGAGTAGCAAGCTGACCTGTGACGCTCCAAGGTATAGGCTCCAACTCCAGGACTCCATCAAGGTCCTCCAAGATCAACCGGCGTCGGTGTAGCGATGGGAACGAGAGCCGTCTCTTCGTCGGTTTCGACGTAGGAAAGAGCCCGGGTGCCATTGAGTGGGACAGGAAAATGAGGCGGGGGATAACGGGTAATGTCGGGATCATACTCGTAGCGACGAGTGGCTCGAGTTCCTCCGCCATTGACGGTGGAATGGTTCCCGAGGGCCGAATAACATCCGGCGCTACTGTAGGCGTATTCCTTGCCTTTCGATGCGTCGGGAGACGATATCTTGGGGCCTCGGATCACCAGGAAGAAAGTATTGCCATCCACTTCGTGCTCGTTCCAGCCAAAGTCATCGAGAATAGGCTTGCCATCTGTATCGGTTCCCCCTTCGATGAAGCCACTATCATCCACATCGTAGACCCCTATCTCCAGAACCCCCGTCGACCCATATTTTCCGCCAATGATCGCGCTGCCGCCAGAACTATAGCCGCCGAGAGCGGTATCAGGATCGCCGGAATCCGTACCTAGGATCTGGTCTTTATCCTCTTTGCAGACCGTCAACCAGCCGTCAAGGCCATAGCCCACCTCGCTGAGCCGAGACCAATTGCGATCAGTCCACCATCCGCCGCCAAGCGATGCGATGGCGGCATTGATGTGAAGAACCCGGCGGGTGTTGAGGGCAATGCGCACCTGATCTCCACCGACGAGGCCAACGTTGACCGGCTTGCCATCCGCCGTGGTGCCAGTGTAGATGTCCCCGGTCACGTAAAGCCGGTTCTGCGCCACCAACGTCAAGCTCTTTCCTTCCAAACGCCCCTCAACAGAGATATTGCCACCGGAGTAAATGACACCGTTAAATTTGGGGTGAAGCGAATCGCCGTCGTATGTGGCGGGGGAAACACTAAAATCAAAGAGGCCAAGATCAATGGTCAAAGAACCCGAAGAGTAAATACCAGCCTTTTGCGCCAAGGTTTTTTGCTCACTGAGATCTTCCGCTTTGGGCAAAACAACCGGCTCCGCCCCAACTTGGAACCCCTGCTCAAAGATGGCCCGAGGCCCCGACGCCGTGTAGAGCGTGCCCGGCTCATGAGGAGGATCGACGCTCTGATCCCAATAAAGATCCGTATTGCTTGGATAGGAATCGCAGATCCCCGACGACGAGCTCCATCCACACCAAATCGCAAGCTTTTCGACGACCCGGACAAACTTCTTGAACCGGATTGGCCCCTGAGCTGGATCAGCCGCGGACAAACTTAGATTCTTACCCGCATAAACGAGCCCCTTGACCACGCCATTGGAGTTCCAGCCGGGGTTTCCCGTATCGAACGTCGCGTATTTCAAAAGCGACTCCCGCTCTACCTCCAAGCGGATGTTATAACGCTGCGTCCCCACCAATCCGCTGGCGGTCACGTGATAAAAGTCCGTGCCGAATGCCTTCGTCCCTTTGGGCTCATAGAGTTTGAGGATATCATAGAGCATCGTTTCGTTGGACTTCCCCACCTCGCCCAAGGTCATGGTCTGGATCGTGGTCTTGGGTTTGCCATCTTCGACTCCCGGCAACTCGGGAAATTCCCCCAACTTGTGCTTATCGGACCCCAGTCCGGAATCGGGAAAAGGTTCGCCCACTTTCATGTAGAGGTTGAGCTCGTCATGCTCCGCTGCATCCTTGACTACGCGTTCAACCTTGGCTGTAACAAAGTAGTTGTCATGGACATCCGGATCGATGCTTCCAGTGATCCTGATTTGTGGTTCCTCTCCGGGCACAGCCGTGACAAGGACGTTTCCAAGCTCAGATCCATCGGGGGCATCCTCGGTTAGGATGACCTGAAACCGGGTCCAGTCGTCGGGGCCTTTGAGCTTGAAGTAAAGGTCTTGCTCGTTGGAATAGGTCCCCTCGATGGTGAAAGCATAGGTGCCGTGAGGGGTCTCCACCTGCTCGGCATAGTGGGCCGGATCCACTGAATCGATAGCGCCATCGCCATTGGTGTCAAGGCGATCGTCAAGGCTGCGCACGATGAGCAACGCCTCTTCCGACGCCGTCTCCGCAAGCTCCCTGGCAGCATCTTCTTCGCCGCGAATCCGCATGGCCGTACTCTGCACCGCACTCATGGTCAACTGCACGGTCCCCACCGCTGTCAACAACAGCAAAATGAGCACCGTCAGCCAAATAAAAACTTGCCCCGACTCCTTGCAAAGCCAGCTCGTCAAAACCTTCATGGCGCCTCCCTAAAAGGTTCTCCCTTTTCCCCTATGATCCCATCCGTCAGGTCGTCCGCATCCGAAGTTTCACCGACTCGACGCGCCCCACAAACTGCTTCAGGCTCCGCCACTCCACCACCACCGTGACTCGCCGGAGATAGTAATCCAGCTCCTCTCCACTTTCCCACGTCGTATCGTCGTCCCCCTGATCCACATCGAAGGAGACGAAAAACACCTGGCCGCCAGTGGATACGATCCGCGTCTTGAAGTTCCCCGGAACCAGCTCCTCAAAAGCCGTTCCATCAATCTCTTCCGCCTCGGAGACCAACACCTGGTACGCAAGCTCCTTGTCTTCCTGGATCCGAACCTGGATCGTCGCCACCAGGAACATTTGCAAAACGCCCATCATCCCCACGGCGAAAATGGTCATGGCAACCAACACTTCCACCAAGCTCAGGCCTGCTTCGCCTTGCTCAACGAAATCCACCCCCTTGGGAGAGCCCGCCAATCCGGGCAACCATCCAGAATGACTGCCCAAAAAGCACCAACGGCCCACACTCTTCAAAAAAACAAGGTTCATGGCATGACCCCAAGTCCCAAAATAGGTACTAGTTTAGCCCGATCTGGGTATCCACGCAAGGCGGGACATTCCCGGGACTATGGAATCGAAAGCGTCCGGGCAACGCCTCGCTGTTGCTTGGCGGTCGTCCGGGGATTCCATCCCCTGGCAGGGCTTCGCCCTGCACCCACCAGGGAGTTACCTCAACTTCCCGTTGCAACGAAGGGCAACGGGAGCCCAGCCCGCGTTTTTGTACGCTCCGCGTCTTTTTTGGGTCTTGTTGCGTGTGCCGGCATAGGTGGATGCCCGCCCGATCTCATGAATCATTCAAATTTGGACTTTCAGACGCGTACCGATACAAACCAGTTTTTCGCCGCTCCTGCCGGGCCAAGGTTCTTCCTCAAGCCTGTGTGAAGAAACGTCGCCCCCTTACCATGAGGAAAGCAACTCCCCCGGCCACCCAAAACCAGAGGCCAAGGGTTATGCCGACGCCGCCGTAACCGGGCCTTGGAGACTCGCTCAGCCGATCCAGCGGGCGCAGGGATACGTAGGGCCGATAACCCTTGAGCCGGGCACGGGAATAAACGTAGCCAACGTTCTGGGGCTGCCGGGCATAATCCACGGTAAAGACAGGAAATCCCGCGTCGAGGTAGTTCTGCATCTGCGCCTCGTACCATTGACGAGAATAGCCAATCCCGGTTTCCGGCACGGGATGATCCCCGGCGTCCTTATCCTGCCATGCGGTATCCGCGTTTCCGTCAAAATAGATCTGCTCCTGCGCCAACGCGTCGATGACCGCAAAATAATCATCGGGACTAGCAATGTTTTCCGAGATCTCCGAAGCATTCTGCGCAACGACCAGGAAATCGGGGTTCCGAGTGCGGGCATGATCCCCAATGGAACGGATGAAATCGACCATCTCCTGAGCCGGATCGAGTCCCTGGGCCAAGGCCTCCGCGGCAACCGTGGGATCGGAATAGGCCTCGACCCAGTCCATGTAAATGCCGTCGAATCCGTCATCGACGACTTGATCCAAGGCGCTCCGCGGGTTTCCGGAGCCTCCGTCGATCATGATGGCTCGCCACGCTGGCGACCAAAATGCCACCGGATAGTTGCCGCTCCATCCATCGGGATCGACGGCCAAAAGAAAATCGGGATAGGGGTTGGGCGCAGGTGGTGGCACCCAGTCCGGTTGCCAGTACCACCGCCAATCTTCGGCCTCCCCGATATCGATGTAGGCCAGAACTAGCTTCCGCTGGAGCACCGTTCCACCGGTGGCGTGGAGCCTTGCCACCATACCGGCGGTATCAAATGTCGCGTTCTCTCGATCACTGCGCGTGGGCTCCAGCACCAAGAGGTCGTAGGCGGACTCCGCAAGGAGGTCGATGGCGCCCGGCTGCTCTATACTCTGGATCTGGTAACCCCAGTAGGCGACTTTTTTTAGCGCATCTCGTGGCGGAAGCGGCGTGGAGGTCGGTCGCGGTGTGTAGGTGGGAATCGCTGTCGCCGTAGGCGGCGGCGGGCCGGTTGCCGCGGGGGTCGCCGTTGAAGGAGGCGGGTGGGTTGCCGTGGGTGTTGCGGTGGAAACGGGGCAGGTGGGCTCGTGCCCTGGGTTGATCGTCAATCGATCCAGATCGCGAACCGATGCGTAAGGCACGAAACCTTCAGCTTGCGCCGTGGAATAAAAATCGTCAATGAGCCCGGATTGCGTCACGTAGTCAATGCTCAAGACGACGCCTCCGGCGTCCCCAAACATCCGGAGCAACGGAAGTGTCCAAGCCGTTTGGTTCGGATCTTGGGCGTTGTTGTCGTTGTACCAAGTGTCTTCCGCCCCGATGCCTGAGACTAGATCGAGGTAGCCTGGCTGCGTGGCCAAATCGGCGCCATTCTGGGGAAAAACGTAAAAGCCTGAATTCACTCCGCGGGCATAACTGGCGATCTTCTGGACGAAAGAAACCATGTCACCAGCCGCCTGGGGCCGCTCTCCAAGATCCCGCCAGTACTGGAAAGCGTCGATGATATCCAAATAGACACCATCGAATCCCGCGGCCTGGATTCGTTCCACATAGGAATTTCCCGCCGGCAAACCGGGGGGCACGATGATCTGCTGCCACTGGGGTTCCCAGAAGCGAACCTTGTAGTTGCCCGGCCAGTCGGGATTGACGGATCCCAGCCAGGAAGGGGGAGTCGTCGCCCATGCCGGATCCCAATAGAATCTGTAGTCCTCGGCTTCCCCGATGCTCATGTACGCGAGGACGACCCGACGCCCACAAGGACCGTTTTTTAGAGCCACTACCTGCCCAGCCGTGAACGGGACGCCATCAGTGTCCGCGTAGTCGATGACCAGGAGATCGAAAGCGGAGTTCTCAAGGGCAGCCCGGGCGGCGGCATCCACTTGGAGCAGATAGGCCCAATGGCGCACGGTAAGCGCCCCGCCACTTGCCTTCCTTGGGGGGCCAATCCCGGCAAACAAGGCCATGGCGACAATCGGAACGACCCTTGAAAAACAAGTTTTTCCTTTACGCTGCAAAAGTATCCCTCCTCCCTTGCCCAAGCTCCGGGTCTTGCCGTTCTGTTTTTTTGCCGGCTATCCTTCTCACTGGTTCTACTGTGGCACCTCACTGACAAAAACAAAAGGAGTTAACAGGTGAAACGCCCTCAACTCTTTGCCATGACCGCCATTGTTGCTCTCTGCGGTTCCTGCTACGTCAGCTCGAAAAATCCGCTCTCAAGCCCCGACACCGCAACCATTGACTCGCAATTGCTAGGGCGATGGAAGAGCCTTCAGGAAAACGACGACGAGATCCTGAGCTTCGCGCCCAAGGACAAACACTGGGTGGAGGTCCGCTCTAGCGAGGTCTCTGAACCGCTTCGGGCCTTCACCACGCGTTTGGGAAAAGAAAGCTACCTCAATGTCCACGGAACTGAGCCGGACGCCTTTATCATCGTTCGGTACCGCATCGACGAAGCGGACCGGCTCCAGATTTCGCTCCTTGACCAAAAAGCCGTCGAAAAAGCCATCGAGAACGGTGAGGTCCAAAAGAGCAGTCAGCCTCAGGACGACGACTCGACGATCCTGACGGCCCCTCCGGCAAAGCTCAGGGCCTTCCTCCAACGACATGCCTCGGCTGAGCTCTTCCCCGAAACCAGCAACTACGACCGCCTGCCATCCCCAAAGAAGAAGATCACTTCGAAGAAGGAATAGTGGGTAACAAGCCCTGGCCGATGACCGAAGCCGCGACTTCCGACTTGAGGATGGTCCCGCGGGAACGAGTCCCATCCAGAATCACGACGAGCGGCTGATCGAACCTCAGGTGGCGGACTTCCCGGCCATCGTGGAGGGCAGATTGCCGTTGGAGCCACTGGCGATCCAGGGTCTCGCTCCCCTGGGCCGGGCTCACGCCAGAATAGGTTCCCACGCAGAGGTAACCCACGTCCAGCGACATGAGGTTATGGAAGAAGTGAGATCCCTGGGAGGGTTCTAAGGCACGATGGTGAAAGGGCGTCTCGACGATGACTCGGGCACCCGAGATCTGCGGCCAATCCACCGGGATTCCCAGCGACGGATCGGACGAACCCCAGCGGCCGGCTCCAAGCAGGATATAGCCTCGCCCTTCCTCTAGGAGCTTGGCATTCATTTCATGGAGCTCAGCAATGATTGCTGGCATTTCCGGCGCCTCTAGATTGTCGCGCACCACGTAAACCAGGTCGAAAATATCTTCGATCAAACCGTGCCCCAACGCCTTGGAGCTCGCGGCAAGAATGGCGTCGGGGGAAAAACTCTCCACCTCCAAGGGGATCGTATGATCCGCTTCGATGAGCGGTCGAATCTGCAGCAGATGCAAACAGGGTTTCCGCCCTTTTTCCTTGGCAATCTCCTTTCGGTCCCAGTCCCCGAGGTCCACCGCAAACTCGATCTCCACGGGGCAGCCCATGGCACGGCGGAACAAGGAAAGAAGCTCGTCGAGAGCTTCGGCAAGGGGAATGTCACTCCAACGCAAGATATTGCGAAAGTTCAGGACCCTTGGCCCGGGCAAAGCGAAGGAATCCCGAAGCACGTCGTCGTCGGGGGAATAGACACAGGCTAGTGACCCCAACACGCCATCGGCCTCGGCCTGAGCAAGAGGATATCGGCGGAGCGAGGACTCGGAGCCCGCCAAGAAATCAACCCTAGGATTGGATACATCCAAAGCGTAGAACTCAGACTGGGAGTACTCCAGTATTTCCTTGGTGGAACGGTACTGGGGGAGAATTTGAGGCATCTTCGGCGAAAAGCGCAACACATCGCCGCCTCGGACGATATGGGCCCCGAGGCCCAGCGCCAACATGACGATGCCATCCTCCGCTTTCTGCTTCCCGGCCGGATAGAAATTGTAGGACAAAGCCACACCGGACATGTGAGGGTAAAAGCGCTGGCCATGAAACTGTCCTACCAGCTCCTGGATCACCACGGCCATTTTCTCTTCTTCGACCCAAAAGGGTGTTTTGGCCATGTACGCCCTGGCCGATTCGGCAAAGGTCGAAGCGTAGACGGCCTGGATCGCCCGGCACAGCTCCGCGAAGCGGACCTCACGATCAGGATGGTTGTTGGGAAGCATATAGGTGGAATAGACGCCCGCGCAGGACTGCTGCTGGGAATCTTCCAACAGGCTTGAGGATCGGATCGCCAGCGGGCGCCGAATCTCCTGGGCGACCTTCCGGAGCTCAAGGGCAACCCGAGGCGGCAGCCTGGCATCCAAGAAACGAGGAAACAGGCTGACATCTTTCATATTTCCCGACTGGCTCTCCGCCAGAGAGGCATGCTCTACGAACTCGTCGAACTCGTCGGTTCCAATGGCCACGGTTTGAGGGATCTTGATCTGTAGGGGCAGAAACTTGTCCTGAAGTTCCTTGCGGGCCAACACTGAATGAATGAAGGCGATCCCTCGGCCCTTGCCTCCGATGGAGCCACCACCAAGGCGCAAGAAAAGGTTCTGATGCCCGGCCATCCGTGCGGAAAAATCGGCTATGACCCCTGTCCGTTCCCGCTCGGCAGCCCGGTGCAAAACGCGAATCAAAAAGTGGCGTAGCTCTTCGACGGTAGCGAAATCAGTCGCCTGGATGCTTCGTATTCTCCCCGCCAACTGGAACATGCTCCGGGCACGCAGCCAAACATTAATATGGTTGTTGCTGGCATGATAGTAGAGCGACTCAGCAGGAACATCGGCCAGAACTCGCTCCATCTCGAACATGTCCCGTGCCCGAGCCACCTTGGCTCCACTGGGCAAACGGAAAATGAAATCGCCGAAACCCAGGGTCTCTTTGAGGAATCCACGAATCCGGCGCAAGAGGCGCGGCGAGTTCTTGTCGGCAAAATGGACGTTGAGCTCTCTTGCCCTGGCGACATTTTCCGCGTCGGCCGACTGCAACAGGATTGGCATGTTCGGATTCTCCCCCCGGATAAACTCCACCAGCTCGAATCCCGCCGTGGGATGACGTTTGCCGTCGCGAGGAAACCGGACATCGCTGATGACGCCAAAAACGTTGTCCTGGTACAGCCGAAAATAGCGGGTCGCCTCTTCAAAGCTCGTGGCCAGGAGCACCTTGGGCCTGGTCCGCATCCGCATCAACTTGTGGAGGGCGTTGACTCCTTCAGCGATGAGGGACTGGGACTGGGTCATGAGCTCGGTGTAAAGGAGCGCCAGGAAGGTGGAATAGCGGCGGACCGAATCCTCTACTACCAAGATGACTTGCACCCCGGCAGCCTCTGTATCGGACGCAACATTTAGAGTATCCTCGAACTGCTTGATCATGGCCAACAGAATTCGAGTATCTCCGGTCCAGAAAAAAACCCGGGTCGGTCCCCCCAGGGAGGAAACCCAGGACAACCGTCGCAGGTCCCTCTCGTTGAAGGTCAAGATCCCAAGAGGTAGATTCGGATAGCGTTTCCGGAGTTCCTGGCAAAACTCCGGCATGGTGGGTCCCTGAAGGCGAACCGTGGAGAGCACCAGATCAAAACGCCGCTTTTCCAGAAGCTCCAAAGCCCCTTTGGCCGTTGTCACCTGGCGGATTCGCGGAGCCCAATGCAGGTTGAGTTCGGAGTACTCCAAGAAAAGCCGCTCGCTGAGGCGGCCATCTTCCTCCAAGACAAAGGCATCATAGGCAGAGGAGACCAGCAAGATATTGCGTACGCGAAAAGGCATCAGGTCATGGAAGCTCTGCATCCACGGTTCTCCCAGCGCCAATTGCAAGACGCGTTCTTTTGCTGACATCGGTCATCCTCGTTTCGGCATCGCCGCCAATTTCAGAAAAAAAGCCACGAGCTGCCGGCTATCCGTGTCGGATAGCCGGCCAACAAATCGGGGCCCCGGCTGAGTTCCCCTTAGACGACACCCTGATCGAGCATCGCGTCGGCAACCTTCCTGAACCCGGCGACATTGGCGCCCATGACGTAATTGACCCAGTCACCTTGGGTGCCGTGCTCCACACATGTCTCGTGAATCGAGCGCATGATGATGGAAAGGCGACTGTCCACCTCTTCCCGGGTCCACTTGAGGTGCTGCGCATTTTGGCTCATTTCGAGGCCCGAAGTGGCAACACCACCGGCGTTGGAGGCTTTGCCCGGTGCATAGAGGATCTTGGCGTTCTGGAAGATATCGACTCCCTTGGGAACCGTGGGCATGTTGGCGGCCTCGGAAACACAAATACAGCCGTTGGAAACCAGCGTCTTGGCATCTTCCTCGCTGATCTCGTTCTGCGTGGCCGCCGGCATGGCGATGTCGCAAGGCACCGACCAGGGCCGCTGCCCCTCCATATAGACCGATCCGGAAAATTCGTCAGCGTATTCCCTGATCCGGCCACGGCGGACGTTCTTGAGAGCCATGATCCACGCTAGCTTCTCGGCATCGATCCCCTCTTCGTCCAGAATGGTTCCGTTGGAATCGGACATGGTGAGGACCTTCCCCCCAAGCTGTATGACCTTCTCCGCGGCATATTGAGCGGCATTTCCGGCCCCGGAAACGAGCACTCGCTTACCCTCGACGGAATCGCCTTTGGTCTTCAACATCTCTTCGGCAAAATAGACCGTGCCATAGCCCGTCGCTTCGGGACGAATAAAGGAGCCACCCCAATTCACGGCCTTGCCCGTGAGCGTTCCGGTGAATTCATTCTTGAGCCTCTTGTACTGCCCGAACAGGTAACCGATCTCCCTGCCGCCGACACCGATATCTCCTGCTGGCACGTCGGTACAGGGACCAATGTGGCGGAACAATTCGCTCATAAAGGCCTGGCAGAAACGCATCACCTCGAAATCCCCCTTGCCCCTGGGATCGAAGTCCGAGCCTCCCTTGCCCCCACCCATAGGCAAGGTTGTCAGGGCGTTCTTGAACACCTGCTCGAAGGCCAGGAACTTCAAGATCCCGACGTTGACACTGGGATGGAACCGGAGCCCCCCCTTGTAGGGACCAATGGCGCTGTTCATTTCCACTCGCCAGCCGCGGTTGACCTGCACTTGCCCTTGGTCATCCACCCAAGTGACCCGGAACCGGATCAGCCGCTCGGGCTCGACCATGCGCTCGAGGATCTTCATGTGCCGGTAGGCCGGCGTCGATTCGACGATGGGCATTACAGATTCCGCGACTTCGTGAACAGCCTGATGAAAAGCCGCTTCACCGGGATTCTTCGCAACGACCTGCGCCATGAACGAATCCAAACTAGTACTCATAACTTTCCCCAATTGGTGAGGAGCCCTGCCGGAGACATGGGGCTCGGTTTGCGCCACAAACCCACGGACTGCGCGGGCCAGCGCTTCAGGTACTTCGACCGATCTGTTCTGAAAGGCAGCTTCGGGAAGCGGCGGGTATCTTCGAGCCCAGGAAAGGCAAATGCACCGGCACAACAGGCACGGCTAGGCCATCACAAGAACTCGGGCATTCGGAAACCGCAAATTCCACTCTTCTCTGCTAAACTCTGGCGAGGCACTTGGCAAGTCAAGGACACAACTTTTTCCGAAGATTCTCCCACCCAATCTCCGGAATCGCGCCCTTTCCGGAACTCACGAATCGCCACAAAAAAAACTTAGCCGGACAACGGCAAAGCTCCGGCGGCAAAGCAGGCGAGGAACGGGAGCGGCCGCGAGCGGTCCGAGCGGAACACAACTCCCCAAAAAATAACTCCATCACACATCCCTTTCCTCAATCTCTCCTCCCCCTTGGGTTGACGATGGTTCCTCTGGCCGCTAAACCAGTGCAGATCGAGCCAGCACGGCGAAGCCCGTCCCAAACCCAATGGAAGGGTCTCCAAGCCCGCCTCAAACCCAGCAGGAGGACTCATCTTGACCGAGCCCATCACCAAGAAGATCGCCCTCATGGCATCCCACGACTGGCACCTCCGGGCCGCCATGGCCGAGTTCCTGAAATACATCGACCCCACTGTTCGCTGGAAGGGGAAAGACTACAAGCTCGAGCTCACTCGGATCATCGCACGCCCCCTCAGAGCCGGCGAAAACTTGAATCAGGAAGCCGACCTCATCGTCGATCGCACCACCCACTGGAACACCTACTACCGCTCTTGGGCTCACCAGGCAGCCAACTCCCTGGCCCGCTTCGTCAACCATCCCTTCACTTTCTTCGTCTACGACAAACACGCGACCTTCGACCTTCTGGCCCGGGCCATGCACCCGGAGGACCGCTTTCCCAAGACAGTCCTTCTTCCAGAGTTTCAACCCTGGACCCACGATCAGATCCAGCAATCCTGGTGGGCCTACGAACAGAGCCTCGTCACGAAGAACACTGAATTGGGATTCGATGAAAGCCGCCGCAAGACCGACTGGGGCGAAGTGAAAAAGAGCCTCCGGCGAGCCCGCGCCATGGAGGAACGTTCCCAGATGGTCCGCCGGGACTTCTACGCCGGTGGCAACTACCTCCAAGAGGTTGTGGAAAACGTGTTCGACAACAGATTTCCTCTCTACCTCAAGAAGGCTTATGGCGGCGGCGGAGGCCAAGTCTACCGAATCAAGGACATGGACGAGCTCTACTACCGATACGACCGAACGGGAGAACAGGCCTTCCATCTTCAGGAAGCCATCGAGCCTTACGACGTTTTCTATCGAGCCATGGGCATCGGACCCATCATCTTCCCCATGTTCTTTCAGCCCGATCACCCGCATCACCAGCACTACAGCGAAAAGAAACCGGTCATGGACCCCGAAATCCACCACCGGCTCGAAAGCTACGTCTTGTTCGTGAACTCCTACCACCGGTGGACCTACAACTCTTTCGAGACCTTGATGAAGGACGGGATCCTCCACCCCATCGACTTCGCCAACGCCTGCCCCGACAGCCACTTCACATCCCTCCACGTCCACTTCCCCCTCCTGCTCTGCTCGTTGGTCAAATGGCTCTCCTTCTGCGCCATCAACGAACAGGACATGGGGATCGACATGGAGATGACCCGCTATCTCAGGATCCTCAACGACCCGAAGATCACCGCGCAAGAGAAGTTCGACTTCTGTCGGGCGGCATCAGAGAAATACTTCTCCCTGGATGAGTTCGCGGAGTTTTGCCGGGAAAACTTCGCCGACATCGAAGAGCAAATGGTGGGCTTCTACCACCACAAGTTCGACGAGATCATACGATTTTCCATCCAGTTTAGTGACTTCCCCGAGTCGGAGCACGAAAAGTTCTACAGCTATTACAAGGAGATGATGGAGGATCTCTGGCTCCCCAACGCCGAGCGTTACCTCACGCCGGCCGTTTTCGAATAGGCACCACCGCAAGCGGAAACTCGGCTCCGAGAAGATCGTGCAAAGCAGCAGGATCTCTTTTGGGGTTGCGTTCCGCTCGCGTCGCGGGGCGGCCGCCCAGCGCCACTCGCCCCGAGAGCAGGGCAGCCACCGGGATACGACTCCCATAAAACTGGGACGCCGCCACGCGGATAGTGTCTCCCGAGGCAGGCACCGGACAGCCTATAGCTAGTTCCTGAACAATGATCCCAGTCCGCCTCGCGAATAGCTTCCTCGCCGGCGGTTCTGACTGTTGTCCTCGAAATGGATGAAATCAATGAGGAAAACCGCTCCCAGAAGAAGCTTCCTCTGCAACAGGGTCAATCCCTCGGAAAACTCCACGCGAAAGTTGTCGGCATCGGTGAAGCTCTCTTTGAGATAGCCACTCCACTTCTTCTGGATGAGCCCTATCTGCCGCTCCCCTATAAGAGCCCTGAAGGTCCACGGCCGCCAGATGGGTCCCACAATCCGCAAGACCTCCCGACCCGTGTCGTCCTTGATCAAGTAGAGGCGCCGGAGAAGACTGAACTCTCGATGAACCGTTCCGATCTTGAACCCATCGCCATCCCAGACCTCCAGCTCGTGGAGGTAAAAGCGGAACGGACGCTCCAAGGTCAGAAACGGAATGCCGCCGGCGGTTTTCACGCTCATATTGAAGGGCCGGGCAGACCGCAAGAAGTTCCGGGAAAGCATGGCTCCGACGTTTCCCCCTTCCTCGGCGACGTGGAACATGACCCTGCCAAGGCCGCGGACCACGTAGTGATTCCGGGTTTCAACGCCCACCCAAAACTCCGCGGACTCATACTGTTGCTTGACTTTGAGCACCTTGACCCTGGCGAAGTCCTGTTCCAGTTGGCCCCGGACATAGCTGGCCGGATCGTAGGCCTCTTCACTCCCCGCCGCATGACCGTTGAGCGCCCCTCCACGGGAGGCCACGGCCGAAGGCCATTCCCCACCTCCCGGCACCGGAGCGGCGAAACGCCCCTCACCCGGTGAGCCTGGCACAGGCGGCAGCGCACCTCCAGGCCGGGGATCGGAGGAACTGCTCACGCCTTTGCGCCGGGCCTCCCACTGGGCGCGGCGCTTCTTCCAGGCTTCGTATTTAGAAAAGATCAGACCGCAGCCCAGACATTCAGCTCTTCCGTCCGGCTGTTGGAGCTTGCATTTTGGGCACTCCATGGGATGTTCCCTTACCGTTCGTATCGAATTTGCAGGTACTCCGGGGTCCACATGGCCGCCCGGAGCTTGGTCTCCAGCGATTCGGTGGGGGGATTGTCGGCCAGGCCCTCGACCATGGCCCGCTGTACCGTCGCGAGGGCCACGGCCAAGGAACAGTCCCGGATCCTCCGAATATCCGGCACTAACGCACATTCATCGAGGTCTTCCCGGGTCACTTGTCCGGCCAACGCCTTGGCGGCATCCAGAAACATCCCGTCTGTCATGCGCCGAGCGCGGCAGAAGGTCACGCCGAGGCCAACGCCCGGAAAGATGAAGGCATTATTGCCCTGTCCGATCCGATAGCGCTTCCCTTGGTAATCCACGGGATCAAAAGGACTGCCGGTCACCACAAGAGCACGCCCGTTGGACCAACGGATCACCTGTTCCGCCGTGCATTCAGCTCGGGACGTGGGGTTGGAAATAGGGAAGACCATGGGTCTTTCGGAGTGGCTCGCCATGAGCTCCACCACCTCCCGCGTGAACCTCCCCGTGGCTCCGGAGCTCCCGATGAGGATCGTCGGCCGGACATTGGCGATGGCCTCTTCCAGAGAGACTCTGGAGCGGTCCGCGCACTGGAATCCGGCGAGCTCTTCGAGGTCCCTGGCATAGGTCGCCTTGAATGGTTCCAAGCGGATCCTGGCGCCAGTGATCAGGCCCTTGGTATCCACCATCCAAACCCTTCGGCGCGCCTCGGTCTTCGTGAGGCCGTCCTCCATCAGGGCGGCGACGAAGAGGTCGGCGATCCCCTTGGCTGAGGCGCCACCACCCAGGAGCACCGCCCGCTGATCCCGCATCCGGCCGCCTGTCACCCGAAGCCCCGAGTAGATGGCGGCCAAAATCACGGCTCCCGTCCCCTGGATATCGTCATTGAAGGTGCAAAGGCGATCCCGAAAGCGATCGAGCTGGTGGATGGCGTTGGCTTTCAGGAAATCTTCCCACTGGAGAAGGACGTTGGGAAACCGCTTCTGAACCGCGGTGACAAATTGGTCGATAAACTCCTGGTAAGCGTCACCGCGGATGCGCGGTTGGCGGAGCCCCAGATAGAGCGGATCCTCGATCCGCTCCTGATTGTCCGTCCCCACGTCGAGCATGATGGGGAGCGTACCGTAAGGTGAAATGCCTCCGCACAACGTATAGAGCGCCAGTTTCCCGATGGCGATCCCCATGCCACCGGCTCCCTGATCACCCAAGCCAAGAATCCTCTCGCCATCGGTCACAACAATGACCGATGGTGTCTGGCAGTGGAAGTTCGACAAGATCTTGTCCATGAGGTGGCGCTGGTCATGAGCGATGTAAAGCCCGCGGCTCTTGCGATAAATCAAGGAAAACTTCTGGCACGCCTCGCCCACCGTGGGCGTGTAGACAATGGGCATCATCTCCTGGAGATTCTCGTAGACCATCCGATAGAAGAGCACCTCGTTTCGGTCTTGCAGACTGGCCAAGAAGATGTATTTGTCCAGATCCGTCGGCTGCGATTGGAAATTCCGGTAGTTGCGCTGCAACTGCTGGTCAATGCTGGAGATGACCGGTGGCAGCAGCCCATGGAGATCCAAATCGTCCCGCTCCCCCATGCTGAACGCACTCGCCTTGTTGGTCAAGGGGTTCATGAGGAGCATTCGGCCCTTGTACCTCGCGGCAAGATAATGCTGCCATGTCCCGGGATCTAACTTGATGGAGAAGTCCATGTCGGTTCCTTTCTACCCAATCCGTGGCGAAGCTCCTTCTCAGGCCCATGCCCTGGGGAAGCTCCCACCCCGAGCTGGCCAGGATCATTCACGCCTCCTGAAAACCCCATGAGTGGCCAGAAGGGAAAAGAGAAGCAGGACAAGAAGCATCGCCAGAACCCGCGGAGCCTCAACCATGGTGGCGGGGACTGCCTTTACCGGGACCACGACGCTTGTCTGGTTCGACGTGACATTGACCAAGTAGAGCTGTTCATCCCGCACCAAGGCTCGAGTCATGATGGTCCCTTCCCCCAGAGTGTTCGACACCCCTATTCCCAGCTGCGTCGCTCGAGAAGTTGTATAAAGCTCCATCCAGCTATCCTGGGGAAAAGCGTTTGTGAATTGGACCTCGCTCTGGCCTTCGACAATTGGCTCCACAAGCGAAGGTAGAGAGGGCGAGGGCGAAGGAGTCGGTGTCGGCGTAGCCGTGAAGATCGCCGGCGCCGTTGGGGTCGGTGTAGAGGTGGACGAAGGAGTAGGAGTCGAGGTTCGGGTAAGGGTAGGAGTTTGTGTCGATGTCGATGTTGGTGTTGCCGTGAACGTAGACGTACTCGAGGGTGAAGGTATGGATGTCTGCGTGAGCGTCGCCGTGGCTGTGGCAGTGGGAGTCGAGGTTGGTATCGGCGTGGGCGTGCGGGTCACGGTGGAAGTCGCGGTGGGTGTGGAACTTGGCGTCGCCGTAAACGTTGCCGTTGCTGTCGGCGTTGCCGTCGCGGGGGTCGCTTCGGTAGAGCATATCGTCAAGCTCCACGCCGCAAGCTGTCCACTGTCTCCCGAGGCGGAATCGGTAATCACAAGTGTCCAGATTCCCTGCTGATCTTCGCCGTCGAAGATGGAGAGCGGGTTGCTCGGCTGGTAAGCTCCTCCGCCCACCGGTGGGCAGGGAAAAGGCCCAGACGCCTCATCATCGAGCGTGAGGTCGAAGTTTTGAGTGCTGCTACACGAAGAGACATCAAGAATCGTGGATGAAATTGTGGTGGGACTCTGGAGATCGAAAAGCAGGTCTCCCATCCAGGTGTGGGTACCTTGAAGAGTCACATCGACATCGATAATTGCCCCGGAAATAGGCACCGGAAGAGTCGAAGTCGTCGTTCCACTGGTTCCGGTGCTGGGAATGGGTAGAGGAACGTTCGTGCTTGAATACTGAACGCAGGAGATCACGGCCGTCGTAAACGAGAAGGTGGTGGAAACCTGCGTCCCACAGGCATTCTGAGGGGTCACCCTCCAGTAGTGGAGGCTGTTTTGCGCCAACGGTGTCGTCACGGCGTAGCTCGGCCCCGACACCGTGGCGGTTTGGACAATCGTCGTGAAATTGGGGTCGGTGGCCAGGTCGATGGTGTAGCTCATGGCGTCCGCCACGGCGGACCAGGTGAACGTGGGAAGAAGGGAGACTCCCAAGGCTCCATCGACCGGAGATAGAAGTGTGGGCGCCGCCGGTGGCGACTTGGCCAGAAAAAACTCCACCGAATCGCTCTTCAGCACATGAGTCGGGTCCGAATCTCCCGCGATCTGAATCGTGTAAGAACCAGCGGATCCGGCCGCCGTATTGCCGATGGTCATTCCAGTGGAGGCGGGGGGCGTCAGCGGGTTCACATTGAACGTCACCATCGTGCCCGCGGGCTGCCCCGTAGCCGCAAGAGTCACAGGCTCGGCAAACCCGTTCACCGAGGTCAAGGCCACCGTGAAATTCCCTGGATTCGGGGCACAGACACCGAGGATCTTGGGAGTTGCATCAAGCTTGTAGCTGGAATAAGGAAGGCAGACGTCCGGCAACGGCCATACGAGGTCGATCCGACCGTACCCGAAGGTGTTGTTGGGAATCTGCGACCCTGGAATCCCCCCGCAGGTCTGTGTGGAAGTCTTGGGAACGGCGGTCTGGATGATGCACTGCTCCACGGCATTGACGTTTCCGGCTAGGGCCGGTTCGGCGGAGATGAGGAGAGCCGTTTGCCCTGCCACGTGAGGCCCAGCCATGCTCGTGCCGCTCAACGATGTGTAGCCACCTCCCCGCAACGCCGAACGGACACCGACTCCCGGCGCGGAAATATCAGGTTTGAGCCGGTTGCTTCCATCCACCGTCACTGGCCCGCGACTGGAAAATCCGGCGATGGAATCGCTGGAATCGGTGGCGCCCACGGAAAAGCTGGCATCATAGATCGCCGCTGGATCGCTCACGGTGCTGCAAGAGGAACCGGAGTTTCCGGCTGAAACGACGACGACAATCCCAGCCGCGCGAGCATTCTCCACGACGGTCAAGAGGACATTCGGATCGGTGCATCCCTCGCTGGGCGGACAACCCCAAGAATTATTGATCACGTGGGGGGCCTTTGTGGGGTCGGCATTCTGGTCATTGAGATCCGTCGGCGCCACAAACCATTGGAAGCACTCGCTATAAGTCGTTGGTGTCCCCGCTCCCACATCCATGTTGCGACAGCCTATCCAGGTGGAACCCGGGGCCATGCCAACCTGGTTCCCGGCCCCGTCATCCCCCACCATCGTGCCCATGGTGTGGGTGCCATGGCCATGGTCGTCACAGGGAACCGGAGAATCAAGGCCACAGCTCCCTCCGTTCCCGGTGTGGATGGCGTCGTGCCAGTTGTAATTGTGGTCGGCCACGGCCCCGTCCCAGCCTCGATACTGGCCCTGGATCGCAGCGTGGGCCCACTCATAGCCTGTATCTTGACCGGCGACGACGACATTCTGTCCCGTCACCCCCGCCGCCCAGAAACCGGGCGCCCGCACTTTCGAGATATTCCACTCAATCGCTGATGGCTTCGCCATGCCCGGCGAAGGAGATGGTAGATCCGGAAGTCGCACTTTGGGATTGGCATACAGATGGGCCACATCGCCCCTTGACGCCAACTCCTTGACCAGCCTCCGGTCACCCCGGACCCAAATCATATTGGCGATCCAGTAGGCGCGGTGGGAAACACCTTTCCGCTCCAATGCCTGGAGCAATAAGGGCTGCGTCCGCGCCGCGACAGCCGTAAGACGCTGGAAAACATAGCGGCCCTTCTGTTCCTTTAAAGGCAGCAGGGCGGCTTCCCTCAAGTCCGCCTGTTCCGCCAAGAAAACAAGAAACTCTGTTTCGGAAGAGCCTTCGCTGGTCTCCAGGACCCAGGGGTCCACCTTGGCACGCCATTCTGGTCCCGTGGCATGGGCAACACTGGCAATCACCGACGTAGACAAACCCAAATAGAAATAGAAGGCGAACGCCAAGGGGGAATGGGCTAGAGAAGGATCCCGGCTGGAAGCACGAAGCCCCATTGGGAGGCGAAATGAAAAAGGTTGAACACAAAGCATGAGATACCTTTCCAAAGACTGCACCCTGATCCGCCGTTGACCGTGGGTGAGAAAGCCACGGGTCCGCGATTCTCCCAGTCTATCTTTTATTCGAGCTGAAGACTCATGAGATCGGGAGGATCATAAGCGATGAGAATGAGATCGTCGCCTGCCTCGAAACGGCGAAACTTGTCATTCTTGACTCCTCGCTTGACCTGCCTGGGGTTGAGAACGAGCTTTCCGTCACGACCGCGGCGGAGACCCACCAGGATGACCGGATTCTCCGCGTCTCTGTGAGCGTTCAACATTTCCGCGACCTCGGAAAATGTTTTACCAAGAAATAGGTTCTCAGGATAATTGCCGGATTTGACGACATAAATCTCGTTGGTGTCGCCCGAGTAGGTGAGCATGTGATCGTAGACTTCGGAAAGACGCTGGTAAAGGGCACTTTGGGCCAGGATACCCAGCCCGTAATCAGCAGCGCAAACCACTTCTTCAACGCCGGCGTCCCGAAGGTGTTGGGTCTTGCGGTGGTCCGAGGCTTCGGCAACGATGTGCGGCTTGGCCTGAGACACGCACAGACTCTGGATCGCCAAAGCGATGAGCACTGAAGTCGCATCCGGATCGGAGCTCTCGTGGTCCGCCAACAAGATGACGCTCTTGGCCCGATGGACTCTGGCCCGCCGGAGTACCTCGTGAAGAGTGGGGTCGTTCCTGACAAAAAAGACCTTCTCGTACTCAGGATTTTTGCGCAGCTCCGCTTCGTTGGGATCCTTGGGGGTAATCACGACAATATCCGTCTCTGGCTCCGCCTGCTTGGAATGGAGTTCGCGGATAATCCGGTCACCTCCGGAATTCCAGTGACAAATGGCAATATGATCTTCCAGGTGATCGGGCATCTCTTTCTCCTTAAGTCTTCTCTGGACAAAGATTGAAGCGATGAATCCCGTGACGACAACCATGAATGCAGCGCCGAGCACGAAGGCCAGGAGTGAAACAGCCTTGCCAAGGGTGGTTACAGGCCCGAAGTCCTCAAATCCGCTCAGAAAAAAGACAACGGTGAGCCATAGGGCATCGAAGTAGGTGCGGCAGCGTGGGTTGACCTGAACCTCGGCCAAGTAGAGTACAAGCCCACTCAGCAAGAAGACCGCGCCGAAAAGCATCGCCATCTTGGCGTAGGTCCAAACCTGCTTGATCTGCTCCTTGCCTATTCCACTCACCCACGCCAACAGCGCCCCTCCAGCATCGAAAGAAATCCTCTCCATTTCTCTCACGGAACTTCCGACACTTGCAGCAAAACACGAAGTAGGGGTGGTTCGCAAACCACCCCTACCCTTTTCACACCAAGTCCCATGCTAGCTGGCACAACTCTTTGTCGACTCGCCTAGCCCGCCGCGGCGAATTTTTCCTGGAGCCGCACGGCAAAGTTCTCGAACTCCGCCTTTACACCTGCCCCAAGCTCCACATTGTCCGCGTTGTCAAACAAGACCGCCAATTTGCTCTGCTCAGATTCAGTCAACGCCTGCTCCGCCATGGAAAAAAGACAGTGATCCTCCTTTTGGATGTGCTGCCGCAAAAGAGCCGAAAATTTCCTGGCATTCTCCACGTACGCCGCCACAGCAGCCGCATCGCCTTCGGCGGCTCCGTCGATGGCGGAGGCCATCCGCCCTACCAGCTCGCGGCCCTGGGTATGTTCGATCCTCATGACGGCCGTGGGTCCCGCGCTGGGTGAAAAACCACGGCTCTCCATCATGGGAAAGAGCTTGTCCTCTTCCTTGGCATGGTGGCATTTGTCAGCGTAACCCTGGAAAAAAGATACGACATCCTGGGCCGTCTCAGCATCGAGAGACTTCTCCCGCTCGCAGGCAGCGGCCATCTGGTCCAGACAATCGAGAACCTTCTCGATGACCCGGTGTTCATCCTTCAAAACTTGAATCGGTCGCATGGTGAAACCTCTATTGATCAGTGGTTAAAAGTTAGGCTCTAATTAAGACTTTTACCTCCATAAATCAACCCCTCTCAAAATCTGATGGCCGGGACGATTCCTGGTCGTAAGAGGCTTTCAGGGCATGGAGAAAGGATCAAGGGCGATGATAGGCGAGTGGCGGCGGACGGACTGCCGCCGACGCGAGCGGAAGTCAAGGCAAAGGAAAACAAGGGATTTCGAGGACCTATCAGATCCGGTTGACAAGTCCACGCACGAAAGGAACCCACCGTTCAATTCCGTGAATCCCGTCCAGCCCGCCACCGGCAAGATGCCGGTGCCACCAGGGCGGCGCCGCGGAGTGTAAAGCAAAAACGCGGGGA
>JAJRTK010000457.1 GCA_024278345.1 bacterium
GGCACCTACGACCGGGTGTTCGAGCACTACATGACAACCCGTGGGCGCCAGCCCCCTGCAAAGCAGGAAACGTCACCACCCGTGAACGAGTAATCATCAAGCTTTTGCAACGCCGCCCAGCATGGGCCGGTGTCTGCTACCCGGACTGGGACAAACGCGGAATGCTCCCTCTCACACCATCGATGTGTGCCGAAATCTCCTAAACGCCGGCAGAGCGGCGGGCAAGAAACTGACAACGGAGCGATGAATGTGCGGAGTTGGCGCGGTATTCCACTACGGCGATGCTCGTGAAGGAGAATTGCGCTCCTGGCTCGGAGATGTCAACCAAGCCCAGCGGTGCCGCGGTCCCGACGGTGAGGGGCTATGGATCTCTGAGCATGGGAGAATGGGTCTGGGACACCGGCGTTTGGCCATCATCGACCTCAGTGAGCAGGGTGCACAGCCGATGGCGACTGAGGACGGAATGGTCCGCATTGCTTATAACGGCGAAATTTACAACTTCCGGGCGCTGCGCCGGGACTTGGAGGGACGAGGCTGCCGCTTCCGCTCGGAGAGCGATACCGAGGTTTTGCTTCATCTTTACCGCGAGTACGGAGCAGAAATGTGTACTCGCCTGCGAGGTATGTACGCTTTTGCCCTCTGGGACGAGGCGCGGAAGGGTCTCTTGCTGGCGCGCGACCCTTATGGGATCAAGCCCCTATACTACGCCGACGACGGGCGCACGCTGCGGGTAGCCAGTCAGGTGAAAGCGCTGCTCACTGCCGGGGCCATCGATACCTCACCAGAGCCGGCCGGCCATGTTGGATTCTTCCTGTGGGGCTGCGTGCCTGAGCCTTTTACGTTGTATCGGGGAATCCGTGCGCTGGCTCCAGGGACTACGCTTTGGGTACAGCAGGGCACCACCCCCCGCGCCAACGTCTTCTGCGACATCGTCCGGGAGATCACGCAACCGGAACCGGCTCCGGTCAGGGAGCCAGGGGAGGTAGCCGAAATCTTGAGACGTGCCTTGGAGGAGAGTGTCCGTCGGCATCTAGTTGCCGACGTCCCCGTTGGGCTGTTTCTCTCGGCCGGGCTCGACTCGACATCCATTGCGAGGCTGGCGTCACGCTCGATTGCTGAACTTAGGACCGTGACTTTGGGGTTTGACGAGTACCGGGGAACACAAGCTGACGAGACGCCGCTGGCGGAGATGGTGGCAGGCCTGCTCGGTTCCGATCACACCACTCGCTGGGTCCGTAGGTCCGATTTCGATCAAAACCTCGATGCCGTTTTGTCCGCTATGGATCAGCCAAGCATTGATGGCGTCAATACGTACTTTGTGAGTAAATCTGCGGCGCGAGCGGGTCTCAAAGTTGCACTGTCAGGTCTTGGCGGAGATGAACTTCTGGGTGGCTATCCGTCTTTCCGACACATACCAGCAATGATGCAGATATCTGCCCCTTTTAGCTGGATTGGTAAAGCGTTTCGTATTGTAACTTTGCCCTTGCTCCGGCGCTTCACTTCGCCCAAACACGCTGGACTTTTCGAATTTGGCCATTCACCTGGTGGAGCCTACTTTTTGCGCCGGGGTCTGTACATGCCTTGGGAACTTCCATCGTTTCTTGACCCGGATCTCGTTCGCGAGGGCTGGCGGCAACTAGATTTAATTGCCCGCATTAATCGCACACTACCTGAGCATTCACCCCTATCCCCCGTGGTTGCTGCCATGGAGTCCACCCTTTACATGCGCAACATGCTCCTGCGCGATACTGATTGGGCCAGCATGGCCCATTCGCTCGAGGTCCGGGTACCACTCGCGGACCTAGATCTTCTACGTGCTATTGCCCCGCTAATGACGACCCCTACACCTCCAAATAAGACAATGATGGCAAATTGTGCGTGGCGTGAAGGGACACCGCAAGCACTTCTTCACAAGCCTAAGACCGGATTTTCAATTCCGGTTCACGAGTGGCTGCGTCCAGAGGCATCTAGTGGCGAACGCGGACTCCGCTCTTGGGCCCGATTTGTTTACTGGGCAGTACTCGGGCGACTTGGCGGATGATGGGATGAACATTCTTCACATCACTCCAGCCCACTACCCCGCCATGTGCTACGGCGGCCCCATCTTCACCGTGTGGCAGATGAACAACGCTCTGGCGAAGTTTCCTGGAGTTTTACTTCGCGTGCTCACGACGGATGCGGCAGGTGCGCGACGATTATCTGGCCAGGAAAGAGCAATAAGGCCCGACTATGAGCTCGTCTTTACCCGGAGGATTGCCGGTGCCGGCGTTTCCCCGGGCTTGCTCACCCGATTGTTGCCCGCGCTCGCTTGGGCCGATGTGGTGCACCTTACCGCTTTGTACTCTTTCCCGACCATTCCGGTACTTATGGCCTGCCGGGTGATGGCCAAACCAACCGTATGGTCTTTGCGTGGCGCATTGCTTGATGACTTGAATCGTGCTCACTATGATCCTCAATCGAGCTCAATCAGGTTTATTAAACATTGCTGGAACCGTCTTTGCCGCTCATTAATCGAACGCCCCGGCGCGGCCATTCACGTGACTACGCACCAGGAATTGGAGGCGTCGCGGTCTGTCTTCCATAAGGCCCGCTTTGCTCTGATTCCTAACGGCGTCGAGATTCCGAATGTATTGCCTGAAAACAGAGAGTGGTTAGCAGGTGGGCAGGTACGCCTGATGTTTCTTGGACGCTTGGCGCCCAAGAAGGGCATTGAAAACCTCTTACATGCCATGGCCCAGCTTGGGCCGCAGGTGTACCTTAAGCTGTATGGCTCAGGGCATGTGGCTTATGCCCGAAAGCTCAGGGCGCTGGCGGAGAATCTTCGGGTCGGCGATCGGACGGTTTTCATGGGCCATCTGGATGGAGAAACAAAGCCTCGGGCCTTTTTTGAGGCCGATGTGTGTGTGGTGCCGTCGTATTCGGAGAATTTCTGCATCGTGGTCGCTGAGGCACTGGCGCACGGCGTGCCGGTGATTGTCAGCGATCGCCTGGCCTGGGGCGAAGTGGCGGAGGTCGCGTGTGGGCTGGTGGTACCGAATGATCCAGAGTCGTTGGCGGCCGCTGTCCGACGCATTGCTGGGATGGACCTTCCCGAGATGGGACACCGAGGTCGGAGATGGATGCAAAAGAGTTTCGATTGGGCCGTCATTGCAAAGAGAATGGCGATTACGTACAAGAGTGTTGTAGAGGCTACTCGTGAGTCGTAGAAAGGAATGCCCCGCTTGTGGAATGAAGAGAAGCGTAAAAGCTTTTGAGAAAGAAGGCTACGCTGTCCATCGATGCAGGCTTTGCAAAACGCTCTATATTGAAAATCCCCCGTCTGCTGAGGACCTGATAAGAATCTACAACCACGGGTCATATTATGAGTTGGCCGAGGAATCCATCCGGCGAATTCAACGAGAAGCTCTTCGGCGATGTAGGATTGTGAAGCGATGGAAACGGATCGGGACCTTCATCGAGATTGGATGCGCACGCGGTTGGCAGCTCGATGCTGCGAGGGCAGCTGGTTTTGAAACATATGGGACAGAGCTTTCGCAAAAGAACGTATCAATGTGTACAGAAAGAGGCCACCATGTTGTGCATGGGGGGATGGAAGAAGCGAAAGAGATCAAGCCTCAACAAGGCTTCGATATTGTCGCCTGCTTGGATGTCATCGAGCACGTTCTTGGCCCGCGTGATTTCCTCGGAAAGGCAGCCGATCTCTTAGCCGATGATGGGATATTGATCGTATCCACGCCGAATTATTCTGGTGTTGTGGCCAAGGTGCTTGGCGCTGAAGATCCCTTCATGATACCCCCGGAACACCTCAACTTCTTCACTCTTCAAGGGCTCCGTCTCATGTTTGGCAGTGCCGGCCTTGACGTGTTGTACAGAACGACATTTGGCGCCCTTACTATAGAAGAAAGAAAGAGGATTCCAGAGAAATACTTACCTACTCCACTGAAGCGACTGGGAGGCATCGCCTCGGCAGTCGCTCCATTGGGTGTGTACTGCCTGAATCTTCTCAAAGTTGGGCTCGAGATGGAGGTCTATCTGAGGAAGCAGAGATGGCGCCAGACCTTACTTGCATAGTGCTCACCTATAATGAAGAAATCCATATTGAACGCTGCCTGCGCTCGCTTGAAGGGGTTGCGCACCAGGTCTTTGTTGTTGACTCCTTTTCCACAGACAAAACCGTTGACCTTGCAAAGGATTTAGGTGCGGTCCTGGCACAACGGCCATTTATTAACCAGGCCGATCAATTCCAATGGGCGCTGGATCATTACGTCGAATACTGCGGCCAAGCCACGGAATGGATCATGCGTCTGGATGCGGACGAACATGTGACGCCCGCATTGCGGGAGGAGATTCGCCGTGCCCTACCGGCAGCGGCTTCGGATGTGGCGGGATTCATAATCAATCTATGCGTTCACTTTAAGGGTCACCAAATTCGCCACGGTGGTCACTATCTCAGACTACTTCGTCTTTGGCGCGATGGTAAGGCTAAGATTGAGGCCAGTTGGATGGACGAGCATATGGTGGCGCCATCGGGGCGCGTGTTGGCCCTGAAGGAGGAGATCCACGAGAACAACCTCAACCACATCACCTGGTGGACCGACAAGCACAACCGCTATGCGTCACGGGAGGCGGTCGATTTGCTCAATAAGCGCTATTGTTTCCTTCCGGAATCAAGAGAGGCGCTGGCACAGTTGAGAGGGCAGGCGAAAATCAGGCGTTGGCTTAAGGACAGGCTATATACGTATTTGCCGCTAGGATGGCGGGCCTTTTTTTTCTATCTTTACCGGATGGTTTTTCGTTTGGGCTTTCTCGATGGCCGGGCAGGCATGGCATTTCATTTTCTACAAGGGTTCTGGTACCGGTTCTTGGTGGACATGAAAGTGTGGGAGGTGGAGCATTACATGCGTGATCGTCACGTTGGGTGCGTGCAGGCTATCCGTGATGTGTTGGGGATTCATCTGGAGAAGAGAGCATGACGATGATTTTAGGCATCAACGCCTATCACGGTGATGCTTCGGCCTGTCTGGTGGTGCACGGCAAGCTGGTGGCGGCAGCCGAGGAGGAGCGCTTTCGGCGAATCAAGCACTGGGCCGGTTTTCCGGTGGAGGCCATTCGCTACTGCCTGGAGGCAGGGGGTGTCACCTTGACCGACGTGGCCCATGTGGCGACTAACCGCGATCCCGGGGCCAATCTGATCAAGAAGATCGGTTTCACCCTCAAGCGGCGTCCCGAGTTGGGGTTGGTGCTCGACCGCCTCAGAAATGCCCGCCAGTGGGCGAGTGTGGAAGAACAGTTGCGCCGTGGCTTTCCGGATCAGCCCTTCCGAGGCCAGATGCACCCAGTGGAGCATCATTTGGCGCATCTGGCCTCGACCTTTTTCGTTTCGCCGTTCGACCAGGCGGTGGTGGTGTCGGTGGACGGTTTCGGAGATTTCGCAAGTGCCGCTTGGGGCGTGGGTCGCGGCAACGAAGTCCTCACCGACGACAAAGTCTATTTTCCCCACTCTCTTGGCATTTTCTACCAGGCCATGACGCAGTATCTGGGTTTTCCCCATTACGGCGACGAGTACAAGGTGATGGGCCTGGCGCCTTATGGCGATCCGAATTTCGTGGACGAGATGCGGCGGATCGTGAAGCTGGAACCCGAGGGATCCTTTCGGCTCGATACCCGGTTCTTCCGACACCAGAAGGAAAAGGTGGACTACGAGTGGGAGGGCGGCGCGCCGGGGGTTGGCCGCCTGTTCAGTGAGGAGCTGGAGAATCTTCTGGGGCCAGCGCGGGGCAAGGACGATCCGCTTGGCCAGCGACACAAGGACATTGCCCGCTCCGTGCAGACCATGTACGAGGAGGCATTCTTTCATCTTCTCAATCGCCTGCACGAGCGCCACGGCCACGACGCGCTGTGTTTGGCGGGCGGTTGCGCGATGAACTCGGTGGCCAACGGCAAGGTGCGGATGAGAACTCCTTTCAAGCGCGTCTACATCCAGCCCGCGGCAGGGGATGCCGGGGGGGCCATTGGGGCGGCCTATGCCATCTGGAGCAGGCTCACCGGCGGCAAGCGTGCCTTCGTGATGGAGCATGCCTACTGGGGGCCCGGGTTCAACGACGAAGCAATCCAGGCCGTGCTGGATCGCCATGCCGGCAGGATCTCCTCGGAAGGGTGCCGAGTGGAGCATATCGCCGACCAAGGCGAGCTCTGTCGCCGGACCGCTGAGGCGGTTGCCCAGGGGCACGTGCTGGGTTGGTTCCAAGGGCGGATGGAATGGGGGCCGCGGGCCCTCGGCAACCGTTCCATCGTCTGCGATCCGCGTCGGGAAGACATGAAGGATATTCTCAACCTGAAGATCAAGCGACGGGAGTCGTTTCGCCCCTTCGCCCCGTCGATCTTGCGCGAGAAGGTCAGCGAGTGGTTCGAGGTGGACGACGATGTCCCCTTCATGATGAAGGTTTTTCCGATTCGCAAGGAGAAGCGTGCCTTAATTCCAGCGGTAACCCATGTGGACGGGTCGGGAAGAGTACAGACTGTCTATCGCCACACCAATCCGCTTTATTACCGTATTATCGAGACCTTTGAATCCTTGACCGGTGTGCCTATTATCCTCAACACATCGTTCAACTAGAATGAGCCGGTGGTGTGCCGGCCGGAGGAGGCGCTCGACTGCTTCCTGCGCACCAAGATGGATGCCCTTGTGTTGGGCAATCATTTCATATCCCGCCAGTGAAAGTTCTTGTTTTCGGCCTCAACTTCGCCCCGGAGCTCACCGGCATCGGCCGTTACACCGGGGAGCTGGCGGCGTGGTTGGCGGACCGCGGCCACGAGGTGCGGGCTGTAACGGCGCCACCGTACTATCCTGCGTGGCGAATCGGTGCCGGGTATCCGGGCTGGAGGTACCGGAGAGAGCGATTCGGCTTGGTGGACGTGCGTCGTTGCCCGCTGTGGGTGCCTAGGCGTCCGACTGGGCTGACCAGGCTCTTGCATCTCGGCAGCTTCGCTGTGTCGAGCTCTCTGCTCACTCCGTCACTTCGCCGCTGGCGGCCGGACGTCATCTGGGCTGTCGAACCGACGCTTTTCTCCGCCCCCGGCGCGTTGCTTGTCGGTCGATTGTCTCAAGCGAAGTGTTGGCTCCATGTGCAGGATTTTGAGGTGGACGCAGCGTTCGGGCTGGGGTTGCTCAACGGCGGACTCGCGGAGCGAATGGTTCGCCAACTTGAAGCGGCCCTGATGCGGCGCTTTACGGTGGTTTCGACGATTTCCACGGGCATGCACAGGCGTCTTTTGGCCAAGGGAGTGGAGGAGAACAGGACCTTTCTGCTTCCGAACTGGGCGGATTCTCGGTGCCGGTTCGATGCAGAGGGGCGCCGGCGGTTTCGGGTTCGGTATGGTGTGGCGGAAGACGCCGCGTTGGTGATGTACTCGGGGAATCTTGGGAAAAAACAGGGCCTTGAGTTGTTGCTGGAAGCGGCGCAGCGCTTGCCGACCGTGACCTTTATGGTGTGCGGCGAAGGGGCGGCCAAGCGAGGGCTGGTTGCACAGGCATCTCGTTTGGGTCTGACCAATGTTCGATTCCTGCCGTTACAGCCGGAGGAGGAATTGCCGGCGATGCTTTCGGCCGGA
>JAJRTK010000458.1 GCA_024278345.1 bacterium
CGCCAGGGATTCCATAGTGCCAGGCTCCCGGCGCGGGCGGCGTCGGCGACCCGCACATAATTGGGCCCGTGGATCGCCGTGGCCATCCAGCCAGGGGCCGACCGGCCCGCCAAAAGATCCGCACCCGCACCGATGACCAAGACGCCCCAAAGAACCGCACAGATCCAGGCGGCGGCTCTGCTCCCAGAGGCGCTGGCAATCGGCCTAAGCCCCTTGGATGGAAGATTCTTCAGAGAGGAAGCATCAGTCATATCGGAAGCGTGGGGCCTCCACTCTCAAGTCCTCACGGTCGCCCACGGATCGGGCTCTCCATCTCTCCGTCACCGGAGGATTCGCCGGAAATCCGTGGGCGTTGCCCATTCGAAGCCTATTCTAGTGGGAAGAGCTGTTTCCCGCCTGGGAACGGACAAGCTCTTCCAGAGCGGCCAACCGCGCCTCCAGCTCCGTGTTGCGGTTTTTCAGCTCCTGGATGACGGTTTCTCTTTCCCGCACCCGTTCGTCAAGGGTTCGAACCGCGGCCAGAGCAGCGCCAGCGACGTCCAGGGGCGCGATCCGCGTGGGATCGGAACCGAGGCCGAATGCTTCGTGGAAGTCCTGAGCCATCGGTCCCATGTGACGGGTTCCATTCTTGTCCGCCTTGTAGCTCCATTGGGCGATAGGAACCTGGGATAACCGCTCCAGCACGTCTCCGCCATCGACGGGAACAATGTCCCGCTTGCTGTTTCTGTCCGATCCCTGGGTCAAGGCCCCGGAAATCGTCAAGTTGCCGTTCAGATCGAGCTGACACTCGATCCCGCCGCCGTAAAGCTTGTTGATGAAAAAACCCATGTTCGGGATATTCTCAAGTCTCCAAATCTGCCCTTTGTAGGTTTCAGCAAGTTCGATACTGGTTCGCCCTTTGTTGGTAAAAGTGCCAAGAACCCTGGCTCCCAATGCCGTGGAGGCTTCTTCCACCAGGAGCTTGGCTGTGCCATCGGTGCGCTTGACGTGGAGAGGAGCTGACGCACTCGCCGTTCCCAGACCGACATTGCCGTTCGCCAGAATATGGAGAGCATCCGTGGGAGCACCAGGCCTAATCCGGAACGGCAGCTTGGATCCATTGGTCGCATCGCGAATGAAAAAGTTTGTTTCATTGCCCGCGATGTCCCAGGTCTGGGGAGTGAATCCGGAAGAGCCGTCCTGCTCCAGCCGGAGGGTGGGGCTGTCGCCATCCGCGACGTGGATCTCCACAACCGGTGTGGATGTCTTGATACCGATACGGCCTGAGGAGTCTACGTAGAGGGAATTGCTTGGCGCGGCGGCTTCGATGGTAAAAGGTATTCTGGCGGCAGTGGCATCCTCGATGCTGAATTTGTTGGCGCCTCCATTGGTGCTGTCGTTGGCCACGAGACGCCAGTCATTGTTGGGAAAAGAACCGGTGGCACTGGTATCGTCGAAGTGGAAGCGGACATTGTTTTCCTTGAGGCGGAGCGTGTCAAAGCCGAAGTTTTCAACGCTGACGCAGTCCAGGCCAACGCAGCTACTCCCAATGACGATCAGATCCTCCAAAATGACTTGAGCGAGGGACCCACCCGATTGTCCCACGTGCCCCGCTTGCCGCCCCGAACCTTTCGTCTGAGAAGCGGTGCCCCCCTTGGAAGACCGGCTTCTCTTGGCGGTTTGGGGAGGAAGAACCTTTGGCGCGGGCTCCGGTTCATCCGGAGAGACCAGGTTGCCGTCAAGAATACGGAAGACACCTGACTGGGTTCGCCGCTCCGCGGATAGCCGCCCGGCATCCCGGAATTCCCGCAACAGCCCCGGATCACCATCTTCCCGAGCCTGCAAAAGCTCTTCCCGCTCGGTCTCATCCAGCAGGGGAACCACCACCAGCTCGTATTTGTAAAGACCATCCACTCCCAGACCCCCCAAGGCGCCGCCAACTTCGAGGAAGATCTCCTCGCCTGGCGCAAACTCGTGGCGAACGCGCTTCCCCTCCGGACCCACCACCGTCAGAACCAGCTTCTCGTAATTCCCGGCCAGAGGCTGAAACGAAACGCCCCAAGTCTCTACGGTCACTTCCGCCACCGCACCGGAAGACGCGATACTCGGAACAACCATAAAGAGACCGCCCAGAACGAACCCCATGATAAAGAGGAACCAAGCATTTCGTTGTCTTTCCATTTGCCGTCCACCCGCCTTTCCACCGTAAACTATTGACTGAACCCGCCAATCCTGCTCTGCCCATAGGGCCTGGTTTGCAAGAACCCGTTTCTCTCCATCTGTTGAGTTCCGCTCCCATCGGGCGCCGTCCGGCACCCGCTCCTCGCCATCTTCGCCCCTATACCCGTCGGCAGCCCTGAGAGCGAACCTCTCCCAAATCCCCTGGATTATAGATACACTCTCGTTTGTTAATTGTAGCCTTTGGCGCGGATAAAGGCAATAGTGCTAGAAAACTTTCTCGCTACTCGATCACCGAAGGAGGTCACCATGATCGGTTTTTCCCTCACGGATGAACAGAAACAGCTTCGCGATCTGGCGCACGAATTCGCCGAAAAAGAGATGCGGCCGAAGGCCGCACACCACGACAAGACAGGCGAGTTTCCCATGGAGATCGCCCGGAAAGCCTGGGAGCTTGGGCTCCTGAACTTGCACATTCCCGAAGAATACGGCGGCTTGGGTCTGGGAGCCCTGGACACCTGTATCATCAGTGAAGAGCTGGCCTGGGGTTGCACGGGGATTCGCACGGCCTTTGAATCGAACGGTCTGGCTCAGGCGCCTCTCATCGTTTCCGGGACACACGAGCAGAAACAGCGGTTTCTGACCCCCATGGTGGAGGAGCTTTCGTTCGCCGCGTACTGCGTGACTGAGCCCGATGCCGGCTCTGATGTGGCGGGCATCAAAACGATGGCTCGCCGGGTTGGGGACGACTATGTGATCAACGGTGAAAAGATGTGGATCACCGGAGCCTCCAAGTCATCCTGGTACTTTGTTTTGGCCTACACCGACACCTCCTTGGGGCATCGGGGAATGAGTGCCTTCATCGTTCCGTCGGATCTTCCGGGGATCGAGATCGGCGCCAAGGAATGGAATATGGGCCAGCGAGCCTCCGATACGCGGAGCGTGATCTTCAACGACGTGGTGGTTCCCAAAGATTTCTTGCTTGGAAAAGAGAATGGAGGCTGGAAACTAGCCATGGGTGCCTTCGACCATACGCGGCCCATCGTGGCATCCGGCGCTGTGGGCCTGGCCCGGGCGGCCATGGAGTATTCCATCGACTACGCGAAGCAAAGGAAGGCCTTTGGCCGCCCCATCGCTTCCTTCCAGGCCATCAGCTTCATGATCGCCGACATGGCCAAAGATATCGAGGCGGCACGCCTCTTGACCTGGCAGGCGGCTTGGCTCATCGACCAGGGAGAACGAAACACCAAATTCGCCGCTTTCGCGAAGTCGTTCTCCGCTGACGTGGCGATGCGGGTTGCCACCGATGCCGTCCAGATCTTTGGCGGCTACGGGTACAGCCAGGAATACCCCGTGGAGAAGCTCATGCGCGACGCCAAGATCTTCCAGATCTACGAAGGCACCAGCCAGATCCAGCGGGTCATCATTGCCCGGGAGCTGTTGCGAGGCTAAAATCGGCATGGGCCACGTCAGTCTCGGAGCCACCGGTTGGGCGGTTCTTCTCGTGCCTCTTTGAGCCATTCAAGCGTTTCACCGGGCCGAAGATTTGCCTTTGCACCCGGCACATCGAGAGGAGAGCCGCCTTCCGAGGCCGTCTCCGTCTCTGTTTCCGGGACAGCGGGGGTAGGCTCCTTTTGAGCCACGGGTCGAAGAACGAAGAGCTGCCCATCGCCTGTTCGAATCTGAATTCCCCCTTCCCGATTCGCTCGTTCAAGGATAAACCATAGCCTTTCCCGGACTTCGGAGTAGGTATAGGTTTTCATCGGTCAAATCTCCCACAATGGAATATCGGCTTTTCTGGCGGCTCTAGCTAGGGCTTTGTCAAGTGTGAGCAGTGGAGAACTCGAGATGATCGCTGCTTCCAAAATATAGGCATCGTAGGCATAGAGTCCATACTTGGCGGCTGACCGAAGGGCACGCTCTATTTCGATCTCCACGAGCCGTGACGGCACGTTTGCAAAAGACGACCATGCGGTGAGCATCTTTTCAAGGCTGAGACGCCGGCGGCGTCAACCGGCGATGAGTGCGTTTCCGATTTCCCAGGGGACAGACGATGGACCCACCAGAATGGTTTGACAGGTCGCGCTGATAATGCGTTGGCGCTCTGGCTCGTGAAGTAACACAGCCAGAATCGCCGAAGGGTCGATGACAATCTGCACGAATTCGCCCTCAGTCAAACAAAGCGGCAATCTTTTCCGCGGCGCGGAGGGCGAAGGCCATAATAGTCATCTGCGGGTTGACGCCCAGGGAAGTTGGGACGTTGCTCCCATCGACGACGTGGAGGTTCTCGGTCCCGAAGACGCGGTGGTCGAAATCGACCACGGCACGTTTCGGATCGCTGCCCATTGCGCAGGTGCCCAGAGGGGGTGCGCCCAAAAGCTGCAAGTCGTAGGCGGCCAGGGGCATGGTTCGGAGTGACCGTGCCTCGTCGATAGTGCGGACGATGGGGCGTCCCGCCATCCCGGTGAGGACTTCCAGGGCTCCGGCCCGGAGGAATAGCTCGGGCAGGAGTGCGGAGCCTCGCTTGATCCGGTGGAGGCTCCGCTGGGAGATCTTGTACCGGATGAGAGGACGACCTCCGGGGCCTCGATGGACACTGCCCAGGCTTTCGTCTTTTACCATGAAGCCAAACTGGGCCAGGCGATGAAAGTCGTCCATCCAATGGGTCAGCTCGGCGCCAGCCA
>JAJRTK010000459.1 GCA_024278345.1 bacterium
ATCGTGGGCGTGTACATTGGCAGCCGCGACCGGAGTGGAGCTCGTGGTCTGTGGCGGTCTCTGCCGGCGGTCTATCGTCAGTGCGCCACGGCCTACACCGACTTTTGGTCGTCGTACGAGGCAGTTTTTCCCAGCAGTCGCCATCGCCCAAGCGAGAAGAGGAGCGGCAGAACCAGCCTCATCGAACGCCTGAACAACACGCTCAGGCAGCGCATCTCGCGACTCGTGCGCAAGACCCTGTCGTTTTCCAAGAAGCTCTCCAACCATATCGGCGCTATCTGGACCTTTGTTCATCACTACAATGCCACCATCCGAGCCAAAAGCCGTGTCATCACTACCTAATCAGGACTACCGAAAAATGTTATCGCTGCCGGTTCCGAATCCTCCCTGAAGGAGCCGAAGAGTATTGAGTATCCCCTGCCGGGAAATCCGCATTAATCCCACTTCTCAAATCATGCGACGGACTTTTGGTTCGAAAATTCGGGTGCTTTTTCATACCACAGGACGTGTTTCCATAACTCCCAAACTGGCCGCTCGGCTCAAGTCATTAATATAACAGGGATTTCCCCACCGGACGAGCTTCGGACTTCGTCCAGAGAAAACAGAGAATCAGGGGGAAAACAGAGAATGAAAGGCTGGAGAATGGTAGAAATGAGGCGGGTGGAGAGGGGGCGGTCGTCGATGTGAAAACCACCCAAACCCTTTGAATACAAGGAAAAATAGAAAACCCGTCACCCCGTAGAAGACCTGCGGAGAGACGGGTTGTCTTTTTTCAGACGATGGAGGCGGCGGGAATCGAACCCGCGTCCGAAGACCTTCGGCAAACTGAACGTCTACATGCTTATCCCGCCTTTTAGTGTCTCCGCCGCGGGGCCTGGCGGGCTGGCGCGGCGACGGATGAAGCCCGAAAAAGTTCGCCGTAGGAGCCTCGGGCAGGGCTCCGCGAGCTATCTCGATTTAATAACAGTCGATCCCGATCCGTCGAGAAAAAACCGGGCGACCGCGCTGCCTTTATTTAGGCGGCGAGAGCCAATTCAGGTTCGTTGGCACTTATTGTTTTGCCGCTTTTTTACGGGGCCAGCGGCGTCCCCGACATGCAGTCCAGACCTCAATTATCCCCGTCGAAGCCTTGTCGCCCCCATTCCTGTAACTATAAAGCACTGACTTAGAACCAACCTGTCCAACAACCCATGGGGTAGCAAAGTTCCCCGTGACTGGCATCGAACAGCCCGCTGGCGACGAAACAGATGGAATCGGCCATCCATCCAAAGAGGTCTTGACGGTCTCACGTGGAGGCGATTTTGACGGCGGGTGGTGGGTTCGCTCCCTTGAACCCGACCCCTTCTTGGGCGGCGAACGGTTTTCCTTGGCTTGTTTTCCCGGCAAACAACCCGCTACAATGCTTTTTGACGCGGGCGCCCTGGACAAAGGCGCGGTTGCCCTGGACAGGTGATTTTTGGCGACGCGGAAAGGGCTCTTGGGGCTGGCACTTTTGTGGGAGGCCGGACAAAAGAGGGCAGAGCTAGGAACGGGGAAAGAGGAGTAACCATGGACGGGGCGAGGTGGCCAAAGTGGGTAGGCGGGGCGGGGATGGTATGGGGAATCATCGGCGTCCTTGGAGCCGTGCAATCGTTTTTGCTCTCGCCGATGATCGAAGCGCAGCAGAGTGCTTTGGTCAAGGTTCACCGCTCGCTGGAACGGCGGATTCTCGGCGGCGATTCGGGCTCGGAGGCTGGGAAGGAAGATGGCGGCCCGTCGTTTGACGAACGCCAGCGGCTGAAGCAAGGGATGAAGCTGATTCGGGAATTCGGACCGGTCCCTCCCTGGATCCATATCTGGATGCCGGGGTTGGGGCTGCTGGGACTCTTGGTGGCGGCCCTTTACATTTATGGATCGATGCTTTTGCTGCGAAGGGAGTATCAATCGATTTTCTTTTTCTACTTTGCAGCGGGCGCGGGCGCGGTCCTCGGCCTCTTGCGTGCAATGATAGCGGCGCTTTCGTTTTCTTTTTTGGGGCTTGGGTTATCCATGCAAGGGCTCTTTGCCACCACGGCCAATTTGCTGTTTTTGTACATCGTTACCAACAGCGACAAGAGGAAACTGACACGGTAATCGAGCTCCTGGACAGATGACATCGCGCCGGTGAGGCTGACGCTTTCCGGCACCATCAACATTTTGGAAGACCATGGACATCCGGGGAAAGAAGATGCTTGAATTTCGGAAGAGGGGCGCCGGAAAGTGGCGCATGGTTCTAGGCGGAATGGGGATTGCGCTGATGGCGCTAAGATTGCCAGCTCCAGCGGGGGCCGGTTCTTTCGTCATTAACGAGATCGTCGCTGATCCTCAGCAGGATTGGGGGCAGTCGAGCGGTGGGAGCGGAACGCCATTCGACGGTGTCCCCGGCGACGGAGCCCGGGGGGATACTGACGAGTATATCGAGATCAAGAACATCTCGGGGACAGCAGCGGCCCTTAGCGGTTACACGCTGATCATGGACGATGGCACGGCAGCGGAGGACACCTTTGGGGGTTCGGGAAGCAACGCGCTGCATTACCGGATCTTTGACTCCGCCGGCACGTTGGTGGGATCAGATCCAGCCGTGGCGGTTCCCGCCGGGGGCTATCTGGTGCTGGGAAACCCCAGCGGAGCTCTTGGGGTCAGTGCCGTGCTCACGGTGACTCTCTTTGACACTTCCCAGCAAGTGGTGGAGATCGTCACGGTCCCGGCCAACGGCGCGAACGCCGGCTCCGTGGCGGACGAGGCCTATTCCCGGTTCCCTGACGGTGATCCCGATCCCAACGCCGCATTCGTGCTTCGGAGCGCCACGCTGGGCAGGTCCAACGGGAGCTATTGCCAAATCGCCACGGGAGAAGCGGTGATCAACGAGGTCGTTGGCGATCCCATGAGTAATTGGGACCGATCAGACGACGCTGGGGTGATTCCCGGTGGAGAGACCCCCTTCAATGGCACCGCGGCGGCGACAGGCAAGATCAGCGAGCCCGACGAGTATGTGGAGCTGAAAAATGTCTCGGTGGGTTCCCTCGACTTTACGGGCTGCGTGCTGGATATGCTGGACAGCGCCTCTGGATCGGAATCGTTCCTCATGACCGGAACCGACGCCCCGGCCGACCCGTGGATCCGTGTCTTCGACTCGGCTGGGACCCTGCTTGGCACGGCGCCGAAGCTTGCCAGCGTGCCCGCTGGCGGGTACGTGCTGGTGGGCAATCCCCCCGGAGGAATGAACCTGGGCTCCAGCTCGTCTCCAACAGTGCTTGTTCTGCGGAATGGACCCGCGGCGGCCCGGGCGGCGACGGATATTGATCGGGTGAGCTTTGGCTCGGATGCGCCCAACCTCAACGCCAGTGGCCCGGGAGACGAAGCCATCGGGCGATTCCCCGATGGGCGGGACACCGGCGTAGGTGCTGACGATTTCATGGCCGGAGCAGGCACGCCTGGCCGCTCCAACGGCGACGGTTCGCCGGCGCTGCCCGGTGAAGTGGTGATCAACGAAGTCGTGATCGTTCCCGGCAAGGACTACAACCAGAGCGGGGCCATCACGGGATCGGATCAGTTGCTGGAGTTCCTGAACAAGAGCGGCCGGACGCTGGATCTCACCGGCTGGCGGCTAAAGATGATCGACACGACCCCGGCGAGCCAACCGCTGGACAGCGCCGAAGCCATCACCTTCTCCGACCCGAACGATCCCAACGCCAGCAGCTTTACCGCCTGGCGAAACGGCGTCTATATGGTGGTCCTGAACCCGTCGGGGGAGATGAACAGCGATGTTTACGTCCAGCTCTTGGATCTTGAGGGGACCCTGGTGGACGACGTGGAGATCGGCGGCAACACGCGGAACAAAGACTATGAAGGGGATGGCCCCGGGGACGGCGCACCGGAGAGCGGGGACAACGCCAAGGCTTACGGACTGGGCGACACGGGGATCGCACGGGAACCCGACGGCGTGGACACAAACAACGACATCGCCGATTTTCTGAAGCAAGAACCGACGCTGGCCCAGGAATTCCCGCCGGTGGGGGCGTCGAACACCATTGATCGGAGTGGCGACACTACAGGGCCGGGGCTGAACCTTGGAGCCACGACGTCCGGAACGGGTTTCCCGGTATCCGGCGAAGCGGTGATTGCTTTCACGGAACCAGTGGCCACGACAGCGGTAAGCGACCTTTTGGTCTACCTCCAGCCCTCGGGGAGCGGGGGTCCTCCTGAGGGTTTCACGACGATTCTCAGTTTCATTCGGGGAGGAGACGACGATGAGATCCTGCTTCGTCCTCTGGGCGCTCTGGACTACAGCACGAGCTACGACATCGTAGTGGTGGCCGGCATCACCGACCGAGCTGGAAACGCCGCGACCTTCACCGGCGTCGTGTCGAGCTTTACCACCGAAGGGCCTCCCACCCAGCCGGGAAGCGTCGTGCTGAACGAAGTGGTCTCCGATCCACAACGAGACTGGAAAGGAACCGGCTTCGCCGATCCCAACGCACCCCAGGGCAGCAACGCCTCCAGCGACGAGTGGATCGAGCTCTACAACCGAAGCGGTGGAGCCGTCTCCAATCTTTCGGCCTGGACCCTCACCATGCTGGATCGATCCAGAGCCGAGACTCTCCTTGGAGATTTCGCGGACGGACACTCGGTGACCTGCTTCAGCTCGGCAGGAGTGCCAGAAGCTGGCACGGGCTGCCTGACGACTCTTGCCGCCGGTGCTTACCTGGTCATTGGCGACCCCCCCGGAAGCCTGTCGAACGATATCTACCTGGAACTTCGGGATGGCGCTGGATCGGTGGTGGACTCGGTGGAGATCGGCGGCAATACAGCCGCCACCGATTTTGGCGGAGACGGAGTGGACAACGGAGCCCCAGGACCCGGAGCCGACGGCGATGCCAAGGGGCTTTTTGACGAGGTCATGGCACGGGTCCCCAACGGTAGCGACACGGGGCAAGACGCCACGGACTGGGTACAACAGGCGGCGACTCTTGGGAAATCCAACGCCGTGGGCCCCGCGCCAAACGATGGCGCCCCGGAATTGGTCTCCTTCGTCCCAAGCCAGACACTGGGCGGCGGGACAGGCCGGTGGCGGGTCGATACCGACCTGGTCCTCACCTTCACTGAACCCATCGACCCCGCCTCGGTGGACAGCACGACCGTCACTTTGGCATCTGGAGGCGACAAGGTGAGCCTTGGCTTCGATTTCGCCGCCAACGAAACAGAATTGACCCTGAGCTTCGCCCGAGGGCTCCTCTTCGGCCGCATCTACACGCTGACGCTTCTTGGGGGCGCCGGCGGCGTCGCCGACCGGTCGGGGCAGCCTCTGGATGGCAACACCGTGCGGCAGCTCACCACGGAGACCGCGCCATCGAGCCCGGCAAGCGTCGTCATCAACGAGGTGGTGACCGACCCACAGCACGACTGGAATGACTCGGTCTACCAGCAGGGAGCCCCCTTCGACGCCGATGCTCGCGACTACATCGCCACCAGCGGTGACGAGTGGATCGAGCTCTACAACCGGAGTCCTTCGACGGTGGATCTCACCGGTTACGTTCTGGTGATGAAGGACTCAGATTACCAAGGCTACACCATCGCCGGCGGCCGCGCGGCTTCGGAGCATTATACCGCCGGCAGCGGCTCTGGCGTCCTTGCCAGCGACGGTTACATGGTGTTGGGCGATCCCACGGGGACGCTGTCAGATGACATTTTCGTGGCGCTGCGAAGATCGGATGGGACTCTGGTGGATGCGGTTCTTGTGGACGGGGCCGCGGACACCACGGCGGACGAAGCTTTTGCTCGGCTCCCCAACGGCAGCGATACAGGGGTGGATCGTCAGGACTTCGGAAAGACGACCGCCACGATCCTTGGGGAGAATATCGGCCCTGCGCCGGCGGAACCCGTCCGGCCTGGGGAAGTCCTCATCACCGAGGTCAACGTCGATCCCAAGAGCGACTGGAACGATTCAACCCAGGACCCGACGAACAACCCCGGGGTCCCGTTCGACCCCAACGCGGCCACGGGCGCCGATATCGACATCACCAGCAGCGACGAATACGTGGAGATCGCCAATGTCAGCGGCCGGACCCTGGACCTCACGGGCTGGACACTGGTGATGGTCGATTCCAGTCCGACCCTTTACTCCATCGGCGCCTCTTCCGCGGTGGAATACTTCTTCGGTACGGGATGCACCATCGACGCCTTTGCCGACGCCTGCATTCTGGTGGTGGGAAACCCGTCCGGGACGCTGAACAACGACGTGTACGTCGCCCTCCTGGACCCGGCGGGAGAAGTCATCGACAAGGTGGAGATCGGAGGCCGGAGTGCCACGAACAACTACGAGGCCGATGACGACTATGACGGGGAGGTGGACGAGGATCCGGTGGATGGCGAGGATACCGACGGCGACGGACTGGTGGACGAAGACCCGGAAAATCCTGACGAGCCGCCTGGCGACGGTATTCCAGCCGGCGGAAACGGAAAGTCCATCGGCATCTTCGACGAGGCCTTCCTCCGCGTCGCCCGAACCGGTGTGGATCAGCAAGACTGGATTCGGGGCTTCGGAAAACCCGGACAAGCGGATCTTGATCCCATCCGACCGGTGCCCATGAACGCCGTGCCAAGAATCGTCTGGCTCCTGCTCTTCTTTCTCCTGGCCGGGGGAGCGGTCCTTCGGATCAGAAGGCGATCAACGAGGGGAACAAGTCCGTAACCCCGGCCGAAGCTTCATCCGGAGGTGGAAACGGGGCGAGTGGCGGCGGCCGGGGGGAACTCGCGCCGTAGGCGTGGGTCGTGCCGACGGGAGCGGACCCCAACACAAAAAAAAGAACGCCTTTTCTTCCCCGGAAAGGGGCCCATGCGCCGGCTTGAACCTTGCTGCTTCGCGGTCCATGGGCTCTGCTTCCTGAAATGGCTCAGGATCCCTTTTCCGGATCCCGGAGTTTTCATCGAGGAGGCACCCCTGGCAGAGTCAAAACATGAGGGAAAGCTCTTCCAACCTGCCCAACTCTCTGTAAAGCTCTCGCACTTGCGCCGCCGACGCGGCCACGACTTCCAACGTGACACAGAGGTGCCGGCCTTTGGAGCTGGAGCGGGTGCTGAGCCTTGGGTCTCCCGCAACCCCCGTCACCTGGAGAACCACGGCACGAACCCTTTGAGAAAAAGTCGTCGATGACTTGGAAAAGAGCTTGATAGTGAACTGGCCCGGGAAAGAATGTGCCGCCTCCAACGCCTCGATGGAGGGAAGGTTGTCCATGTCCGTGTCTCCGGTTATGCTAGTATCGGTAACCACCAGCGGTTTTTTCTTGCGCCCAAACAGCCAGCATTTTACAGTGGTTCGCAAACAAAGCACAACGGAGCCGGAACCATGAAAAACCGCCAACCGACTCGTTCTACGGGATGCTCGATTTCTTCGGCCATCTCCTTGACCAGGGACTCCTTCCATTTCTGTTGTCTTCCGCTCCCGTCGGCGGCAATCCGTCCGCCGCCAGTCGCCTGTTTGATCTTCGCGATTCTATTCTTCGGAGGCCCGGCAGAGGCGGTTCCCCACAAGGCGCCGAGCAGCGGGCTGGTAGCCCCGGTGACCACCACCTGGGCCGAAGTCTTTCGGCGGCAGGCCGAACTCCGGGCCCGTCCGGACCGGGAGAGACAGCCCAGTATAAGTCCGTACATCTCCCGTATGGAGTATCAGTATCCCGACCTCATCATCGCCGAAAGAAAGAGGATCGCCGACTTCGAAGCGGCCGTGCGGCGGGCCATTGCCAATGGAGAGGAGCCGCCCCGGTTTTGGCAACCGTATGATCCGGAAGTGGACCAGATGGATGCTTCAGCGGAGGAGGTGCCGCCCGCGGGTTCTTCAGCGGAGGTCGGGCCGCCTGAAGGTTCCCGGTCTGGGCCCATCCTTGCTCCCAGTCCATACGCGAACTGGTCTGGGTTGAGCGATACAGGGAGGCCGTCCGATTCTCACTTGGCGGTGGGGCCGGCTCATGTTGGAATCATGGTCAACAAGGAGCTGGCCTTCTACACCAAGGATGGGACCATGGTCCGGGGGCCGGTCAATTACGAGGCGTGGTGGTCCAGCGCGCCGGTGCCCAACGATCTCTTCGACCCGAAGATCGTCTACGACAGCCAGAACGGCCACTGGATCATGCTGGCCATCAACGGGCGATCTGGCGATCCCGAAACCTACTTTGCGATCTCCGTCTCCCAGACGAGTAACCCGGAGGGGGTCTGGTGGACCTGGTATCTCCGATCCGACATGGATGGAGGCACGGACACGGCGTTGTGGGCCGACTACCCGGGGCTCGGCTTTGACAGCGGCGACATGACCACCAGTACGACCACGGGAGGAGCCGTTTACATCACGTCGAACCAGTTCGATTCCAGCGGAAGCTTCCAATACGCCAAATTGCGGGTCGTCGCCAAGCACCAGCTTTACACGGGAGGCAATGTGGGCTGGTGGGATTTTTGGGGCTACAGCCACAACTTGATCCCGGTCTTCACCTGGAAACCGGCGGTCACCATGAGCTCCACGGGAACGAGCCCCACGGAGTATCTCATCAACTCCCTCTCCGCGGGCACCTTTGGAATCGCGAATTACGTGGTGAAATGGAGGGTGACCCAGCCGCTGTCAGCTTCGGGGCCCACGCTCAGTGGCGGCGACACCGTCAGTACCAATTCCTATAGCGTGCCACCGGCGGCCAAGCAGCTCGATGGTGGATCGACGATCCTCATTGACAGCAACGATTGCCGGACTCAGGACCTCCAGTACCGCGGCGGCTACCTCTATCTTGCCATCGGCGATGCTTCGGACTTCGGCTCGGGAGACGTCGAGGCTGTCATCCACGTCTTCAAGATCAACGCTTCCAGCAACAACGTGGTTTGGGATAACCGGTACGGCGCCAACAACCTGTACTACTCCTACCCGAACATCATGGCCGATGCCGATGGCGATGTCATCATCGGTTTTTCAAGGAGTGGCTCCACCATCTATCCGGAAGTCCGCGTCACGGGTCGTCTGAGCACCGACACCCAGATCCAGGGAAGCGCCCTGGTGAAAGCTGGCGAGGCGATGTACAACCCCACGACGGATCAAGTGGACCGTTGGGGAGACTACAACGGAGTGGGAGTCGATTGTGCCGGAGACGGGAAGGGCGGTTGGGTCATGAGCCAATACGGTGTCTCCAGCAATACCTGGGCCACCTGGGTGGGCGGCTCCAGCTTCGGGAGCCCCAACGTGCTCCATCTCAATGAGGGGGACTCCCTCTGGACCAGTACGGCGCCTCGGTACTTCACCTGGAAGATCTATTCTTATGACTGGGCGGGAACAGCCATCTACAACAGCTTGGGAGGCGACAATGACCTGGCAGTCTCGGATACCTGCCCGTTCGGAGTACCCTATCAGTCCTCCACATACGGCACGGACGTCCGGGATTTCGTCGTGGCCAACGGCGCCCAATACGGGACGGTCTACCACCACTCCCGGGTAACGCACTACGGTGGAGCCTCTGGTTACCGGATCGAAGCACGAAACCAGGCGACGGATCGGAGCGTGGGAAGCACGGCCACCGACAGCCTGGCCTCCTCCGAGCTGATGGATCTCTTCGAGGTCACCCTCGTCAGTGGCAAGAGCTATGCCGCCGTGGTGGACATTCAAGACGGAACCGCGGACCTCGATCTTTGGGCCTTTAAAGGTACCAGGCAGAGTGGCCGAAGAGGCGACAACGACGGCAGTTCCCAAACCACGGGGGCGGGGCTGGACGAAACCTTGGCTTTTACAGCCAGCGAGAGCTCCAAGTGGGGATTCGTAGTCCTCAACGAAAACTTTGGGAGCAGCAACTACACCTTCCGGGTCTGGCTTGCCCCTATTGTCGCTGCTATCGGTGACGAGACGATCGCCGGCGGTCTCGCCTATACAGGCCCCACGCCCAGCTTGACCGAGGGAACGCCTTCTGTTGCCTGGAGCCTCAGCACGGGCCCCACCGGCATGACCATCGACTCGGCCACGGGCGTGGTCTCCTGGACTTCGCCAACGGCAGGCACCCACACCATCTCCATCCAGGCCGACAACCCCGCTGGCAGCGATAGCGAAAGCTGGCTCCTTACCGTCCTGGCCACGCCGACGCCGACTCCTTCGGACACGCCTACCACGACATCGACACCAACCGTCACGGAGACCCCAACCCAAACCTTGACCCCGACAAAGAGCCCCTCTCCCAGCAACACGCCAACCATGACACTCACGCTGACGGGAACCATCACACCACTGGCCACGGCCACGGAAACCCAACTCTCTCCCACACAGACCGGAACAGCAACGTGGACACCGATGGTCCCGCCATCCGCAACAAAAACCTCTTCACCAACACCAAAGGAACCGCAGGCAACCGCCACGGCCACGTCAACTCCTCTGATCCGATCTGTAGACGCACCGCCCTCCACGGGGCTATTGCTCCTCTTGCTACCTCTTTTGGCACTCCCCTTGATCTTCCGGCGTGGGCCGGGGTAGGCCGTGCCTGGCGGAGACGTCGGGGTGAGACTCACCCGGATCTCTCGTGGTTTATCTGCCCCATTAGTTGGATGCAATGGCCTTTTGCGGGTATCCACGCAAGGCGGGACATTCCCGGGACTGTGGAATCGCAAGCGTCCGGGCAACGCCTCGCTATCGCTCGGCGGGTCACGCCGCGCGTTATCCGAAGGTGGTCCGGGGATTCCATCCCCTGGCAGGGCTTCGCCCTGCACCCACCAGGGAGCACGCAAGGACCCGTTGCAATGAAAAGCAACGAGTTCCCCACCCACGTTTTTGTACGCCGCGCGTCTTTTTTTTGGTTTTGTTGCGTGTCCCGGCTTAGGTGGATACCCGCCTTTTGCAGAGCCGAGGGCGGCTGTGCCCCCCCTACATGCCCCCCCCCGCGGGCAGCGCTCTTCGGTTTCGGATTGGAAGCTCAAACGAAAGGCGTGGTAAAGATTGCTGATGGGCAGCTTGACGGCAGGCACCATCTAAAAACTAGGAGGTGGTGGGCGGTACCAACCGAAGGAAGAATCGGCTCCGCTCCGCCCACCACCGATGACCCCCGCCGAAAATTTGGAGGCCAGTGATGATCCGGCAACCACGGCAACGGCAAGCCGCGACAGAACCTGCTTACGGGCCGCGAACTTTCTCTTCGGGAGATCTGCGCAAGACCCGGCCTCCAAGGTGGCCTCTTCTGTTACTCCTGGGGGTTTCGGCGGTTTCTCTGCCGGCATTTGCAGGCGGGCAGCCGGCTTTTCCCATGAATGGCCATGCGACGCTGAAATCGACGCGCTTAGCGGCCACGGGTCCGGGAGAAACCTTGCTCGATGTCTCGGATTTCGGCAGATACGCCATCACGGCGAAAAGCGCCCAGGGTGTGGCCTTGCAGATCGTGGACCGGATGAGCGGTCCCGGTAAGCTCCATGGAAAAGCGGGAAGGGAAGATGGTCGGCTGGATCTGTTTCTCGATGGCGGAAGTTACCTGGTGCGGACCTTCGCCGCCGCGACGGGATCTGGCCAGGTAGAGCTGGAAGCCGCTGGTTTCCGGGAACGAAACCTTCAGCCTCTGCCCATCCTGGAGAAATACAAGCTGGTTCGGTCTCACTTGAGGGATCTGGAGCAGCGTTCCTATTGGCTTCAGGTGGGAGGGCGTGGATGGGTGACACTGGAGGGGGCGGGCCGGTATTTGGCGGACCTTCGGCTTTGGCGAGATGGGAGCTGGCTGGTGGGCAGCGAGCCCGAAGTCACAAGGCTTGAGTCCGACCCAGAGCGCCCGCTGGTGAATTGTCGCTTGGCAGCCGAGCTGGAGCCCGGGCTCTACCTGGTGACGTTCTACGGTGGTCCGGGGCTTACCTGGAGCGTCGAAAGCAAGGACTCCCCGCTCTATGTTCGTTTCGGGATCCCGGAGCTCCCGGCAGAGGGCCGGCGGCGGTTCGAAGTGAGCTCGTTCGGCATCGATCGCTGGCTTGTTCCAGGGCGGAGCGACCATTTCCGGCTGGAGCTGCCCAAAGCCCGGGAGGCCCGGCTTGGGGTGGGCTGGTATACCACGGAGAACCTGTTCGAAAACGACATCTGGACCGGTGATCTCGACAAGCGCTCGAATCCCCCACTCATTGAACTGAGCGCGACAGCGGATTCGACGCGAACCCACCTGGTGACGGTTACCGGGCTGGCGGGACAGCCGTACGTCCTGGAGCATTTTCCCACATCCAAGCCCCCGACACTGGGGGGCGACAGCGGGCGGTTCTGGCTGGAGACTCTCTCATCGGGTGACCCGCGGGATTCCTTGGACTCTACCTCGCTCATCCTCCGCCGCCGGCAAGATAGGAAAAGAAACTGGAGTCAGGAGGTTGTGGCCCACACGGCCCTGGAGATGGGGGAAAACATAGGTTTCGTCAGGCGCTTCAACCTGCTGGGCACCAGCACGCTTTTCTTGGAGGTTCTGGATCGCGGGAGCTACGGAGTCTGGGTCGAGGGAAACGGCTCGGCCCTCGTCCGGATCGAGCCCTACTTTCCTGAGCCTCCGGAGCACTATTCACCGCCACCCTTTCAGGCAGAGGGAGCCGTCTTCGAGCTCGATCCGGGGCTACATGTCGTGACGCTGAAGGCCATAGAAACGGGAAGCATCGAGCTTGTCGTGGCCACGGCGGCGGGAAAAACCGGCGAAGCCAAGGCACCTGGCAAGGCGGAACGGAGGCGCATGGAAAGAGAGAATCCACGGCAGGGAGCCTCCATCTACCAGGCATTCGAGGTCGATGGGTCAGCGGATTATCAAATCGTTGGGAATCAGAGGCCCGGGATCATCCACGGTTTTCTGCAAAGGCCCCTCCCTCTGGACCTTCAAGCCGCCCTTCCCGTGGTTCAGAAAGGAAACAGCACTCTAGAGCTTCCCGTCCTTGTCCGAGAGGGATCGGTCCTTCACGTCCTGGGAGACCATGGCCAACCGGTGCCCTTCTCTCTCGATGGGACCCCGAAGAGTGGGGAGGCCCTGCTCTCTCCCGGTGGCTACCAGGTCTCCATTGAGAATCCCGAGAACACGCCTCTTGTCTATTCCCTGTACACCGTCCCTCTCCGCCTCGATCCCAAGACGCCCCTTTCCACATTGCCGCCTCGGGCCCTGGAGAAGCTCCCGAGCTTCCCGATCCTCCAAGCGGGAAAACCACTGGCGCGGGACCTGGGAGCCAGCCAAGAGGCGACATTCCTTGTGCGGGCTGACGAACCCCGACTCTACCAGATCCAAAGCACCGGTCTCCTGGCAACCAGTGGAACGCTTCGGACCCGGATGGTCCCCGACCTGGCCAGGAAAGCCCGCAACGGAGTGGGCCGCAATTTTCTGCTGCAAGAATACCTTCGGGAAGGCGACTACCAGGTGACGGTAAAAACTCTTGGCCGCTCCGCGGGCCATCTGGGGTTGGAACTCTTGGAGACTCCCCTGCTCCAAGGCGGGGTCCTGCGTGAGGGAGAGCCATCGAGAATCCGGCTGAATGCCGGTGAAGCGGTGGAATACTGGTTCACGATCCCGGAACGTGCCTTCTACCGTCTTCGAGGAATCGGCCAGAACCGAAGCTTTCGCTGCCGGCTGGAGGATTCGGAAGGTTGGCCTCTCCTTCGCCCCGACAGCCCCGCCGACATCACTCGGGAGTTCGAGGCGGGCCGCTATCGCTTCATCCTGCTCCCCGAATCAGTGGAAACGCGACGCCTGGCACTCCTTGAAAAGAAGCCTGAAGCACCGAAGCTCACGGGCCACGGTCCTCATTCAGTTCCGCTCGGCAAGAAGGTCTCCCACGTGTGGCGGGAACCCGCGGGACAAGGCGAGCGGCTCCCCGATATTTGGGAGTTCAAGCTTCCAGCCCGAGCGGATTTGAGGATCCTTCCCGGCCGGGAAATGGAAGGCGAGCTAAAACAGTGGACGGAGAATCATTGGACCGGTCTCCACCAGGTTTCCCCGCGCGGTTGGCACGGGCGCCTCGATGCGGGCCGTTACCGCCTGGAGGTAGCCTGCACCCGCGATAACGATTTATGGGACTATGAGATCAAAGTCACGACGGAGCAACTCGTAGCGGAGACCTCGAAACCGTTAACCGCTCCGGGAGATTTGGGCATCGCCATGGGAGAGAGCGGTCAGGTGGAGATTAGCTCCCTGTGCGACGACGATGTCAGTGGGACCTTGAGGAAGGAGGATGGCAAGCTCATCGCCCAAAATGATGATCGGCCCAACGACTGGAACTTTCTTCTCTCCACCGCCCCGGGACCCGGGATCTATAACCTGACGGTGACGCCGGTGGGAGCGGACTCGGCCAACTGTATCATCTCCATGCGCCGGCCTAAATGGACAGCGTTGCCGCCGGTTCAAGCTCCAGGCATCCTTCACGTGACCCCCGGCGACTCGATCTTGGAAATTCCTCTGGAGCTTCCAAGCACCAAGGAGCTCCTCCTTGCCGTCGCTGATTCCGCGACCCCCGTTGGAATCGCTCTGGAACGCCTCCAAGAAGGCAATTGGATCGAAGTCACTGGCGAGATGGCCAGGCAAGCGGAAAGCGGAGCCCCGCTGAAGGCCAAAGGTCATCAAGCACGGATCGAAGCCCTACTGGACGGTCGTTGGCAACAAACGCGCCTGCGGGTCTGGTCTCCTGATGGAGATGGGTCACCGGTCACGATAGGACTCTACACTGCATCCCCGGAGGCCGTCCCCGAAGCAGAGCTGGAAAGAGGCCTCACATTGGCTGGAATTGGCGTTGACGCCCCTGTTCTGGCCGTGGCGGCAGTAGACCTGGAAGCACCGGGGATATTCCGGCTTCAATCGACGGGGAATGACCTGCGTATTTGCCAGCCGGGAATGGCGGTTTGCCAGAGAATCGAGGGGAAGCTGATCTCCCTTGGGAAGGGCAAGAGCTGGTGGATCCTGCCACCGTCGCCGACTCTTTCGGTGTCCGCGAAGAGGGTTCATCTGGAGAAAGACGAATTGAGTCTCTCCCTTGATGGGCTACCGCGCATTGTTTGTGACGTCGCCCCAAAGAAGCCGGGACCATTCCTCGTGCGTGCCATGGCCCAGGTGGGACAGCCCGGCCTCGCGCTTTTGCCGGACCCTGGGGGAATCCTGCCGGGAAGTGGAAAAAGAGACCGAGAGGGCCAGATGGCCGTCAGCACCAGGAGCGCGGTGGTGGTCAGTCCCGGCGGGGAAAGGGGAGCCCTCTTGTTGTGGAATGCGGACGAGAGCCAGCCTTTGGGGGATCTGCGCCTCCGGCTGTGGAGTTTCGATCCCCCCACGGAAGAAGCCGTCGAATGGGGTTCATGGAGCCGTCGTCTAGAGGCTGGCACAGCCCACCGCCTGGAACTGCCGGAGGGACTTAAACAGGTTCGCCTGGCTCTAGACGCGGAGGTCGCCGCGGCATTCTCCCAGAGCGGAAAGATCCTCAGCACGCATGTTGTGGCGAGCTCTCCTTCCCAAGAACTCCTGGAGACGACGGCCAGAACCGTGACGTTTCTCAACCCGTCCGAGACAGGCCGATTCTACTCTTTGGAGCTGCTGCCCCAAAACGACGGCCGCCAGTTGGTCGTCTCGCCCGCCAAGCCGTTTGAAGGAGGCTCCTGGACCGGGGAAAAAGTTCGGCTGGAGGTCTCCGCGCCTAAGGCCAACAAGGGGAAAACGCGGCTTCGCATGGGAGGCTGCGCGGAGAATGCGCTTCTTGTGGGAGCTAATGGAACGGTAGCGAGAGGAATGGAAATGACCATCACGAGCTCCCTTTCCACCCTGCTTTTCCAAAGAAAAAAATGCCAAGTCATGGCTTGGATTGAAGAGGGGCAAATCGGGAGCTCTGGCCCCTGGCCAACAACCGCCGCGCCCATTGGGGCATCGGCGCCAGCAACGGGCCAACTGGAGCTGCGCTCCCAAGCCATGGCGATAGAGTTCGCGCCTCCCCGGGGAGCAACCGGTGCAACGCTGGTACTCTTCCGGACGGCAACCGCGGTTGCCTGCCGCCAAGGCTCCGGCCTCGCACCGATGATCACCTCCCATCCGGAGGGAGCCTGGCTTCCCATGTTCTTTCCCTCTGGCCGCGGGACTCTTGAGCTTCGGCCCCTGGAGGGCAAGAATCTCTGGGGGTTCGGGAGCTTTTTGACGGTGCTGCCCGAAAGCCTGGGCGAAGGGCCCAACGGGGAGCTTTTTTTGGGCAGGGGCGAGGCACGTCTCTTTTCTTTCGAAGTCCAAAGGGCCGGCCCGGTAGGAATCGGAATTCAAAGTTCCTCTGGCACCGTAGAGGCCGATCTCTACGACCACCAAGGCAATTTGTTGGCAAAGGGTCTAGCCATGATGCCAAAACTGGAACCGGGCCTTCACTACATCGTCGTTTCTGTCCCCCCTGAAGGAGCTCCCGGCAACGCCCGAATTGCCATCGTGGGCCTTGAGCAGCCCGGTAGTGGGCCACCTCCAGATGTAGTCCACAACTATTTGGAAGCCGAACAGAGGAGGGGTGAACAATGATTGGGAAACTTACCAACAAAGTGGACCGCAGACCGTCCTTCCCCAAAAATCAGGGGTGTCCAGATAAGGTGGAACTTACGAAAAAGCAAGAAAACGCACGGCGCCCAACCGGGCAAAGCGAGAGTCGTTCAAGGCGATCCGTCCATCACCAGATCTCCCGCCCTGTTCCGGGCTGGGAGAAGCTGGGAAGAGGCTGCCAGAACGAATTGTCCCGCCTTGGATGGAACCCCCAAAGAGAGGCCGGCACCGGGATTTAGGGCCAATGGATGGGGACAGGGGTGAAAGGTGCGAGCAGCGGGCGACGGACTGCGCCCGATGTGAGCGGAACACAACTCTCCAAGCTCCCATTGGTTGCCCTGACAACCTTATTCCTTGCTGTTTCCAGCGGGACTTTTGTCATGGCGGCGCCAGTTGAAGCTCAGGGACCCGGCGCGAAAGCCACGGCCACCATCGTTCCCGACAACTTCCTGCGGCGCTGGGATCCCATCACGATCTTTTTCCCGGAAGAGCTTGGACCGGCAACGGGTGGACCGGAAGATGAGCCCCATCGCTTCGTATCACTGACTCCGGCGCATCCCGGTGCATACCGGTGGCTCGATTCTAGGACGTTACAGTTTCGCCCGGTCGAGCCTTGGCCTCCATTGGAGCAGTTCACCGTGGAAGGCGGCAACCGGAAGCTCTCTTTAGAGACACTGATGTCGCCGCCGGTTCGGATGTTGCCCAGAAATGGCACGACCACCGGTCTTGCGCCCGTTGAGCGGATCACCTTGGAGTTTTCTGAGCCTCTTGATCCCGCGGATCTGGCCAAGATTCTCCGGATCGAGCTCCGCCCGTCGCCCGGGGTGATCTCTGCCGATTCCCGCTGGCTGGACGAGCGAGATTTCGAGATCAAGGTCCAGGAACGGAGCTCACGCTCTTCTCTGGCCAAATTCGTCATTCTCCTGCGCCACGCGATCCCCACGGCCACAAAGGTCGTTTGCCATTTTCGCCTATCCTTGGCCGATAGCGGCGATGAATCTTTCATGAGCCTCTGGTTTAGGACTCCCGGGTCTTTCCAAGCCACGCGGCTCGGGTGCAAGGGCAGCATGCTTCCGCTCTCGCCGGGAGGCATTCGATACACAAGAGACCAGGCTATCTCCTGCGCCCCAAGCGACCGCGCCATCCGGGTCCGTTTCTCCGCGCCATGCCAGCTCGGCCCGGTGGAGGCCAGAAACTTCGTGCGAATCAGCCCGGCCGTGGAGGGGCTTGAAGTGGCGGGCAAGGGCAAGGTATTGGAGCTACGCGGCAAATTCCACTCCGAGCAGCTTTATCGGGTGACTCTCCGCCCAACGAAGCTCACGGATGCGGCAGGCCGGTCGCTAGAGATGTCGGGTTCGAACGAGGTCTACCTCTTTTTTCCCAGGGAGGACCCGTATCTCCGCTGGCTCAAGGCGAACGGAATCGCCGAGCGCTTTGGCCCGCAAATGGTCCCCTTGGAAGGTCGCGGCTTTGCCAAGGGCGATCTGAGGATCCACAAAATCGATCCCCTTGACCGCTCTTTTTGGCCGATGCCAGGCCGCCGTGTGACCGTAGACGAGTCAAATCGCCCGCCCGGGCCCGGCGAAGAGCCCGCTCCCTTCAAGGAACCCGCGAGATCCATCTACACCAGCGAGATTTCGAAGCAGATTGCAGCCCTGGGTTCCCCCGCACTCTCGACGATTGTCTCTCTTCCCCTGGCCTCTACGGATCGAGCGGCCAGCTTCGGCCTTGACCTCAAGCCCTATCTTTCTAGGATTTCTGGAAAAGAGAAACCGGGAGCTTATCTTCTTGGCCTGAGGAAGCTCGACAAGTCAAGTCAACGTTCCTGGATGCGCCTTCAGGTCACCGATCTCAGCTTGACCACCGTGGAAGAAGCAAAGCGCGTCGTCTTCGTGGTGACCTCCCTCTCCACGGGTCGCCCGGTCGCCAAGGCCATCCTTCGCCTGGAAGGCGCAAAGCGTGATCGCCAGAGAAAGTATAGGTGGAAGACCCTTTTTTATGGAACGACCGATGCCCAAGGGCGCTGCGTCTGGCAGGCTCCGGGCAAAGAGCGGCGAAGCTCCTGGAAGATCAAGAGGCTTGTGGTCCGAAAAAGCGTTGATACGCTGGTTCTCAACACAACCGAGCCCCCCGAGGCCTATCATGACAATGTCTGGTCCAGGGACTACAGTACGTGGCTCCAGTGGACGACAAACCAGCTTGTCTGGCGAGGCCCTCAACCGAAACCGATGGTTCATATTTTTACCGAACGTCCTCTGTACCGCCCCGAAGAGGCGGTACATATCCGGGGCTATGTTCGGCAATTCGACGCCGGGCGCCTCACGCCCATCGTTCCCGATGCAAAGCTAGTCGTTGAAGGTCCGGGCGAACTCAAATGGACGAACCCTGTCCAGTGGACTTCAAAGGGCAATTTCTACTTTCGTTTTCAGGAAAAGAAACTGCCCACGGGGCGGTACAGAGCCTACCTGGAAATGCCACGGGGCTACAGATACGACTCCGTGACCTTCAGGATGGAAGCTTATCGCCTGCCGCGCTTCGAGGTGGAGCTTCACGCCCCCGACACAGTTCCCATGGACCGTGAGTTCAAGGTTCGCCTCACGGCGCGCTACTATGCCGGAGGCAGCGCAGCCAAGCTCCCGGTGAAGTGGCGGATCTCGCAGTTCCCCTACACTTGGACCCCCGACAAAAGAGAAGGCTACGCATTCTCTTCCGACAGCCGCTACTCCCGCACGAATAGATTCGAGGGGGGCAGTGTTGTAGAGCAAAGCACCACTGACGAAGGTGGTTCCGACCTCCTGAGCCTGAATCCCGCTGGCGAAGCGACGGCGCAACCCCGAAGCTACATCGTCGAAGCTACGGTAACGGGCGCCGATGAACAGACCGTCACCAGCACGCGGCGCATCCTGGCCCTTCCGCCATTCGTTCTTGGCATGAAGGTGGCGCGCTACCTGGAAGAAGGAACCGAGCTCAAACCCGAGATCATCGTCGTTGGACACGATGAAAAACTCATTGCCGCCAAGAAGTTCACTCTCCGCCTTTACCACCGGCAGTGGCACTCTTATCTCGAAGCCTCGGACTTTGCCGATGGAGTCCCCCACTATCGGACCGATGTCGTGGACAAGCTCGTCCTGGAAAAGAGCCTCATCAGCTCTTCAAAGCCCCTGGAAGTTCCCCTAGAGATCGCGGAAGCCGGGGTCTATCTTGTGGAGTTGGAAGCAGCGGATCGCCTGGGCCGAACCCAGACCCTGAAGGTCGATCTCTTCGCAGGCGGCAAGGGCCCCGTTGCATGGAAACGCCCCGCGACCAAGAGCCTCACGGTCACTCCCCACCAAGGCAGTTACAAACCCGGGCAGCTTGCTCATCTCATCGTCCAAAGCCCCTTCCAAAAAGCCGAGCTTCTGGTCATCGTCGAGGCCCCCGAAGGCAATCGATACCAGTGGGTGCCCGTTCGCGGCGGCACCGCGAACTTCCAGCTCGAACTCCTCCCCACCTGGGCTCCGCGTCTCCCCATCCACTTAGTGCTCATGCGCCCGCGCCTCCCCAAGACCCACCCCGCCCAAAAGAGCGGTACCGATCTCGGCAAACCAACGACTCTCGCTTCCACCATTTGGCTCGATGTCGAGCCAATGGCGAATCGCATCGACATCGACCTGGACTACCCGGAAAAAGCCATGCCAGGGGAAACCGTGGAGTTCCGTATCCACCTCAGCACCCCTGACAAAACCCCGCTCTCCGGGGAGGTCACGCTCTGGCTCGTGGACCGCGCCGTCCTGGCCTTGGCCAAGGAGCAGCGCCTCGACCCAGTTCCGGATTTCCTGAGCCGAGTCGTTTCCTATCTCACTCTCCACGATACCCGGGGCCTGACCTTCGGCTGGCTCCCCTTGGCCCTCAAAACCGGCGGTGGCTTCGGAAAGCGGAAACAAGAGCTCCTTGACCGAGTCACCGTGCGCAAACGCTTTAAGACCGTTCCTTACTACAACCCCACAATCCAGGTGGGCTCCGACGGAAGGGCTCTGGTCACGGTTCAGCTCCCGGATAACCTCACGACTTTCGCCGTTCGAGCCAAAGCGACGAGCGGGGCTCAGCGTTTCGGCTATGCCGCGGGAGATATCGCCGTCCGCCTCCCGCTCATCGTCCAGCCTGCCCTGCCAAGATTCGTGCGGCCGGGAGATCGTTTCACCGCCACTGCTATGGGGCGCGTGGTGGATGGGCCGGGAGGCCCGGGAAACGTCCAAATCCAAACCCTGGGTGCCGGCGTCCTGGGAGAGCGCCAGAAACAGGTCAGTTGGAGACCCGACGAACCCCAGCGCCTGGAATTCCCGGTGGTGGTGGGAACGCCGCCGCTGACCGACGACGGAAAACTCCTCTATCAAGAGGTCGTCTTCCAGGTTGCCGTGGAGCGAATGGCCGATGGCGCCAAGGACGCCTTCGAGATCAAGCTTCCCATCCTCGAGGATCGTCAACCTGTCCGAACTAGCCTCTTCAAGAAACTCAAGCCCGGCAAATCCCTCAAATTGCCAAGGCTCAAAGAAAAAGCCAGACCGGGAACCCTGAGCCGGTCTCTCATGATCGCCAGCCGCCCTGCCCTGCTTTCCATGCTTGGCGGCCTTGACTTCTTTCAGCGCTATCCCTACGGCTGTACCGAGCAACGGGCCAGCCGTCTCCGGACACAACTTGCGGTCCAGAAACTCCAAGGCCTCCTCCAGCGCAAAACCGCCGACAAGGAACTGGAACGTGCATTCCGTCAAACGCAGGACTGGATCATCTCCGCCACGGATGAAGACGGCCTTTGCGCCTACTGGCCCGGCTCCGGAAGCTCGGTCTTCCTCACCTCCTGGGTCGTTCTCACCTTGCTGGAGGCGGCACAAGAGGGCCTGCCGGTGGATCAAGAGCTTCAGGATCGCCTTCTCAAAGGCCTGGAGCGCTCCCTGAGATCGGACTCCCAACATCTCCTGAGCGGAGCCGTGGAATTCGAGAAGGCCTGGGCCCTGGCCGCCCTGGCCGCGGCGGGCCGCTTCCAGAGCGCCTATGCCGCCGAGCTCGCCCGGAAAGCCCGATACCTCGATACCGAAGGCACGGCCCAGCTCCTCCTGGCACTGAGTGACGGCGGAGCCACCGACTCGCCCAGAATCCCCGGCCTCCTGGAGCAGCTCTGGCGTGACATCGAGATTCGCCTTCACCAAGGAAAAGAAGCCTACTCTGGCCTCCGCCGGGAGTGGAGCCCCGATGGCCGCATCCTCTCCAGTGAAGCCCGAGTCCTCGCCACCACTGCCCAGGCGCTGCTGCGCGTCGATCCAAAGAATCCCAGACTGCCCATGCTCACCAATGCCCTCATCACCCTGGGCCAAGACGATGGCTGGGGCTCCACCAATGCCAATGCCGCCGCCCTTCGGGCTCTCACCGAGCTTCTAAAGCCGCCCTTCGGCCCGCCAAACCCCCTTGCCATCAAGCTTCGGATCGGCGACTTCACTGAAGCTGTCACTCTCGATGAAAAAACGCCACTCCTGCTACGAACCTTCAATGTCCGTGACAAGGGGAAGCTCACGCTTTCTAAGACAGCCCGCAACCCCATCGCCGTGAAGCTCGAAACCGAATACACACCGGCGAAACCCGGCTCGGAGGCATCTCCAAAGGCCAACGGCTTCGTCGTCCAACGAACGCAGTTTCGAATCCTTGAGGAGGGCGACCCTCCCGAGCGGCAGGACCTGAAAAAGGGCGGACGGACCATCAACTACACCATGGGCACCATCATCGAAGAACAGGTTCAGGTGGTCAACCCCAAGACACGCAACTACGTCGCCATCGTGGTTCCCTTGGCCGCCGGCATGGAGCCACTCAACCCACGCCTGGCCACGGCACCTCCCGAGGCCAAACCCAGCCACGAACTCACCCTGGAACCTAGCTCCAGCGCCTATCTCGACCACCAGGTCGCCTTCTACTACGACACGCTTCCCAAGGGAACCTTCAATTTCTATTTCCGTACCAGGGCCACCACTGAGGGGACTTTCATCCAACCACCGGCCCTGGCCGAAATGATGTACGATGCCTCGACCCGAGGCAATTCCGCTGGCGCCTCGATCCAGGTCACTCCACAGGAAGGGCCACCTCAATAGACCCACCAGCTTCCACAAGATTCGGGCGTGGATCGCCTTCAGAGCAACGAGCCCGCTCCCATGGGTGCTCATGGGCGAGTGGCGGCGGCCGGACTGCCGCCGCCGCGAGCGGAACCCAACCCAAAGAAAAGAGCATCAGCCACTTTCCAGGAACGTGGTCGCTCCCGACGCAGCAGGACGGCTCTCCAATCACGCAGCGAGGAGGATAAACCGTGTCGATTCCCTACTTCGAACGCCTGTCAGGACTCGATTCCTCGTTTCTGCTCATGGAAAACCGGACCATGCCGATGCACGTCTCGGCAACTCTTCTTTTCGATGGAACAAACCTCCTCCGGCCAGATGGCGGGCTGGACTTCCCGAGAATCCGGGATTATATAGCGTCCCGTCTCCACCTGGTGCCCCGGTACCGCCAACGGCTGGCCTTCACTCCCATCGAGGGCCATCCTGTATGGATCGACGACGATCAGTTCGACCTCGATTACCACCTCCGCCACTCGGCACTTCCCAAGCCGGGCAACGAATCCGCCCTCCAAGAGCTCTCCTCCAGGATCATGTCGCAACCTTTGGACCGGAGTCGCCCTCTCTGGGAAATGTGGCTGGTGGAGGGGCTCCAGGACCGCCAAATCGCCCTGATCAGCAAGACGCATCACTGCATGATCGACGGGATTTCCGGGGTCGATTTGCTCCAGGCGATACTCCGCCCCTCCACTGAGCCGGTGGACGGTGACGACCCGCCAACCTGGACGCCGAGACCGGCCCCCTCGGCTCTCACTCTCCTGGAAGACACCGTTTGGCGCTGGAGCCGGCTCCCGCTCGATCTGACGAGGAGCGCCCTCCGCACAGCCTCTTCCTTGATCGCTCCCCGGGCCGCCCGACTCGACAAATCGGCTCCCGGCTTCTTCGGAGCCGGCCAACTTCTGAATCGAGGCAAAGCTCTCTGGCGCCTGCTGGGCCTCGGCCTGCTGCCCACGGCACGGACCCCGCTGAACCGTCCCATCAGCCCCCACCGCCGCTTCATCTGGCTCCAGACCGATCTCGACGTCGCCAGGCGGATCAAATCGGCTCTTGGGGGCAGCGTCAACGACGTGGTCCTGGCTATCGTCACCGGCGCCCTCATCCGCTATTTCGAGGCCCGAGGATACCGAAGGCTTTGGACCCGCGACTTCCGAGTCCTGGCTCCCGTCAGCATGCACACCGACGAAGAGAAAGGCACCTTGGGCAACGACGTTTCCGGGTGGCTGGTCCGCCTGCCCCTGGGGGAAGCCAACCCACGAGAACGGCTGCGGATGATCCACCAGCAGACCCACAGGTTCAAGGAAACCAACCACGCCCTGGGTGCCGAATCCCTGACCAAAGCCTCGGACTGGTCGGGCTCGACCCTCTTGTCGCTGGCGATCCAACTCACGGCCCGCGTCCGCCCCTTCAATCTGGTGGTCACCAACGTTCCCGGCCCCAGCCTCCAGCTCTACCTTGCCGATGCCGCCCTCCTGGCCACATTCCCCCAAGTTCCCCTCTTCGAGAACCTCGGCCTCGGCATCGCCCTCTTCAGTTATGCCGGAAAACTCAACTGGGGTTTCACCGCCGACTGGGATCTGGTCCCGGACCTCGAAAAGTTCAAGTGCGCCCTCCTGGATGCCGTCCGCGAGCTGGAAGCCGAGGCCAAAAAGAAGTAACTCGGTCACCGCACCGACTTCTCTTTTCCAACGATAACCAGGCAGACTCAGAAGCTCAGGAGCCCCTCCCATGGCCTATCGCAATCCCATCCCCACAGTCGATATCATCCTGGAATTCGAAGGGCAAGGCATTCTGCTCATCGAAAGAAAAAACGAACCCCACGGCTGGGCGCTTCCCGGTGGTTACGTGGATTACGGCGAAAGCCTCGAACAGGCGGCCATCCGGGAAGCCAAGGAAGAAATCGGCCTCGACGTCAAGATCACCCGACAGTTCCACACTTATTCAGAACCGACCCGCGATCCCAGGCAGCACACGGTCTCCACGGTCTTCATCGTCCAGGCCCGGGGGCGGCCCAGGAGCGGAGACGACGCCGCCAAGGTGGCGTTCTTCCCCAGGGACTCGCTGCCGACGCCTCTCTGCTTCGATCATGGACAGATTCTCGAAGATTACATCCGGGGCCGTTACTGATACTCTGATTCTGAACTGCTTTCAGGGCAGCAAACCCGGTGTGGGCCGATGAAAAACCGGTCCACTCTACTGGAGCTCCGCCAACGCCTGCTTCGCGCTGTTTTGGATGAGCGTGTCCGGATCGGATATCGCCTCCTTGAGTCCGGCCATCACTTCGGGCGTCGAGATTCCAACCTGCCCCAAAGCCCAAATCGCCCTCCAACGCACAGCGGAATCCTCATCCCTACATAGCTCCAGCAGCTTGGGAGCCGCCTCCCCCGCCACGGGGCCCAAGAGCCCCAAAGCCTTGGCGACCCAGTATCTCACGTTGGGATCACCGTCGCCAAGGGCTCCAGCCAAATCAGGCACCAACGGCTCGGCCTTCTGGCCTAGCAGCCCAAGAGTCCGAGCGGCGGCACTTCGCACCGTGGTCACCTCATCTTTCAACAGCTTTCCGATAGCCCTCACCAGCGCGGGACTCGAAGGATTGAGTTCCGCCATCCGGTGCAAGACCCGCTCCCGGACATAGGGATCGGGATCTTTCAAGGCCCTCTGTAAAACGGGAAACGCCTTTCCTTTGTGACCATTCACAAGCCAGGTACCGATCGACTCCTCCTCGTAGAGTTTCACATCTTGCCGATCACAGGCTCCGAAGGCGAGCCCAAGCAATAACGAAACGATCCCAAGCCTCCGAAACATCCCAATTTCCTCCTGGAGTTTCCCAACAATTCAGCCACCCCATGAGAGCCCGCAAGACTATTCGACCGTGCTCCTCGCCCAGGGCATTAATCTTGGTAAACCTTTTTTTTCTTAGCGTTGCGCTCCGCTCCCATCGGGCGCCGTCCGACACCCGCTTCTCGCCATTGTCACCGCTGCTCTGGGCTCTTGCCCAGCTACCGGTCTTCTCCTAGTCTTACCATGACAACGGTCTACCATCCCACCGTGGATCTGGATTCCTCACGGTGAATCTAACCGTGACAACCTGATTGTTCATTCCCGCTGTGGTCCTCGGCGGGAGCAGCTCCGTAACGATCAGCGGCAAGAAATCCGGGCTGGAATGTCAGACCCACAAACTTTCTGCTATCGGTAGGCAGGTGAAACAGGAATTTGCATCAGGCGACCTCACACGCCCGGCAAGAGAACCGGGTCAAGGAGCAAAGGGATGTTTTCCATCGGATTTCCAGAGCTTGCATTGATTCTAGCCATCGTGCTCATCGTCTTCGGAGCTGGCAAGTTGCCCAACGCCCTGGCTCAGCTCAAGAAAGGACTGTCGGAATTCCAAAAAGGCGCACAAACTCCACCTGCCATCGAAGGAACGCAAAATCACGCCGCGCCACCGCAAGAGAATGAAAGCTCGTGAAACGGGACTTCCCGGCGAGTCTTCCGCAACCGCCAATCACAGGTCAGAGGGCGCGGTCACACTGCCGCCCCGGTCGCCTAGCGAGGACGCCTGGAGCTGAGCGCTGGTTTCCGCGATGCCTTGCCGCACCAACGGGTTGATATTCGTGACCGACGTGTAGGCATCCAGCGCCTCAGCCCAACGCGCTTCCTTGGTATACCCCTCGGCCTCGACAATCCTTGAGATATCTCTTGAATAGGAATCCACCGACAGTTTCGCTTCGGACATTTTCAGGACTCCGTCCAACTGCCTAAGAACGCGTTGAACCGCCCAAAACCCCTGCTGGGCCACATCGAGCTCTCCTTCACCATAAGCCTTGATGGCGCGGCCCATCCGTTCCAGCACCGACGCCTGGACACGCTGGACCAGGAATTCCCGGGACCGAAGGTAGGCATCAACTTTCGTCTGGGTCCCTTCCGGTAGCTCTTGCCCTTCGCGCCACAACTCCGGGTCGGAAAGAACGGCTTCGTACTCCATGAGAGCAGCCGTATAGCGCCGCCTGATCATGAAGTCGAGGGCAAACCCGAGGCGCTGCTCAAGGATTGAGTTACGGCTTCTCAACACACTTTCGAGTTGCTTCTGAGGATTGAGCTTCCGCCCCCCAAAACGCACGGTCACGGCATCAGTGGTTCCCGTGAGCGACTGGATCAGACCGGCAACGCGTCGCAAAAGCACAAGCGCTGAATTATAGCTCCCTCGGCGGAGCTGGCTCATGGCGCGAAGCTCAAGCAACCCACGAGCAAACCCCTCCCGGTATCTGGAAAGCCGTTCTTCCATCTCTTGGGACTTTCCGGCCACTTCCTCCTGCAGGCCCGCTAACACCTCTACCGCACCGTCAAACTCCCCCCGCCGTATCAGTCTCTCCAGGTAACCAACTCGCCTCTCGAAACTCTGCTCCGCCGCCGTCAGCCTCAGAACGCCGGAAAAACTATCCTTGCCTACCTCCAGCAACAAGGGCCCGGATGTTTCAAAAAAGACGATTGTCCCCCCTTGGACCACGGGCAACGATGCCGTCACCCAATAATAGCCCGCCAAAAGACGAAAACGGGCATGCCCCCTAGGGTCCGTCAGCTTCTGAGCTAGCAGCCCGCCATTCCGGTCCGCCACGGCGACTTCCGCCTCTCCAGCCTTCCGAATCCAGGCCGACAGCCGATCTTCCGACACACCTTCCACGGAAATGGCCAAATCGACACGGTAAATCCGGCTCAGGTAGTTGATGGGGGATAGCGGGAAGTTCCAGTAATCCAACCCCGCGATCCCCATGGCCAGCCCCAAAAAGACCACCGAATAACGAAGGAGAATCTGCTTCATCAGTCCAACGCTTCCAGGCGATTCTGCACCAGAGAATCAAAGCCACTGAGAAACGCCCCTCCAAGCCCGGCATTCAGGTCAATTTCATCCCGGCAGATCAAGCCTTCTCCACACGAGCTGGCTTCGGTGCCGCCATCAGGACCAACCGCAACGCGGCACGAAGGGTGATAGACGCCGCACCAACTCCAACCGCGACCGTTACACAACCAGCCAGCAATACGAGCAATCCCTCCATGATTCCCTCCGCCGTTCAAGTGGTTTTTGGCTGAAAGAGAACTCGTCTCACAATTCGTCACTCGCAAAAGTCGCGCCACCTTGCTCTTCCTGGCCACAAAACCCAACGAACCGCGGACCAGCGGGCCAGGAGACCCGCCCGCAACGAAAGGGCACGGAGCGCCTGCGACCGCTGATTCCGGTTCTCCCCGAAGAAGGGCGTACGGGCCGAGAGACCCGCCCGCAACGAAAGGGCACGGAGCGCCGTGACGTTGCCGGGGACGGGTGCCGGAGGCCCCGGACGACCTTCGAGTCACGCAAACGTGACCCGCCGAGCGGCAGCGAGGCGTAGCCCGACCCCTTGCCACTTCACAATCCTCGAAGTGTCCCGCTTTGCGTGGATGCCCTCTCATGGAAACCGACCTTGGCTACGTTCCGCTTCCATCGGTATCGACCCGTGCCTTTGGCACGAGTTCCCCGCGGCACCCGCTACTCGATCTTCGCCCCTCTTGCTCCACCGCCTTGAGCCCGGAGCGCCACCGCTTGTGTCTGGTTTGACCTTGTTCGTGTTCGATTTGACACGATCACCGAAACCGCTTGACGAGGCGGACGCGGTTCCCCGCAGGATTATAGATCAACTCATCGGCAAACTGTCTCACCAGAAAAATTCCCCTTCCGGACGGAACGAGGAGGCGACCGGGGCTTGTGGGATCTGGAAGTGCATCAGGATCAAATCCCGGTCCTTCGTCTTCGATGCTGACACTCACTCCGCCAGCTTCCACCCGATAATTCACGGCTACCGTTTTGGTCGTGTCCCCGGCATTCCCATGCTGGAGAGCATTGGCCCCCAACTCTCCCAAACAAAGCTTCAGATCCACGAGTTCCTCGTCGGTGGCACGAGTGGAGTGGCGCAACATATCCATGAGAGTGTTGACCATCCGAAAAAACTCGATGGAGGTGCGCAGGCAGACTGATCCTTCATGGGGGAGCCGCAATCCGGCAAAACGTCGAGCCTCCTGATCCAGCTCAGACACGAGGCCGGTAAGCTCCATCGGGGGGTGGATCGTGAGGTTCGCCCCCGCCCTGAGCACCTCACGAATTCTTGGATGCTCGGCATCGCCAAAGGCAACCACCATGAAAGGAAAGTAGAGAACCGGATCTCGTTTCCAACGCCGGATGAACTGGACGAGATCAAACTCGGCAAGCTCCCCGTCAAGAAGAACGAGCCGAGGAAATGGCGTCCGTCGGCCACGGGCTTCCAGCTCGGCCCCAGATGAGAAGAGCTTCACCTCAATTCCGATTTTCTCGAGGATTGCGAAGACATCTCGAAAAAAACGGTGCCTTCCCATTGCCATGAGATGCCAACAGTCTCTCACTGACTCACCCACAGCGCTCTCTCTATACCGGCCAAGTCGTGGAGGACCTCGACATTGCCAAAACCGCGACCGCGCGCGAGGGCTACCAAGTCCCCCATGAGCCCTCGGCCAGTTTCGAGAACGAGGACGCCATTTGGATCCAAAACCCGGGCAGCGTCAGCAAGAACTCTCTCCGTTACTTCGAGGCCGGATGGCCCACCGTCCAGAGCCAGGGAAGGCTCGTAAAGAGCCACTTCTGGCATGGTCTCCAAGACCTTCCTACTGGGAATGTACGGTGGATTACAGACGATGAGATCCACCTTCTGAAGGGAAGGGCCCCAACAAGAAAGAAGATCGGCTGCCACAAACCGCACCCTGTCGCCCAGGCCATGGTCCAGAACGTTTTTCCTGGCATACGCCAGTGCTGGGAGGCTGCAGTCCACGGCAATCATTCTATCAAGCTGGAGCTCCATGGCCAGGGCAACCGCCAGCGGGGCCGCCCCGCAGCAAAGGTCGATCACCGTCCGCAAGCGCCGAGTTCCAAGGCGCCGGCAAACAGAACTCACCAGCAGCTCCGTTTCAGGCCTAGGAATCAAGACACCAGGCCCAATACCCAGCTCCACGGACCAAAACGCTTTTCTACCGATGAGATAGGCCATAGGCTCACGACGGCAACGACGCTCCAACAGCCGATGATAGCGGTAGCGTGCTTCCGGTGGAACTTCTTTGTGCCACTGCGCGTAAAGGTGCTCCCTTGGCCCCTCCAACACCTTGGCAAGAAGCAAATCCGCATCGAGTCCCGGACTGGCGATGCCGTGCTTTCTCAATTCCCGGCGGCCAACCTGGAGAAGATCCGCGATAGAAGTCCCTGCCCCCGGAGCGGCGTTTCTGCACTCAAAGGCAGCCATACCCATTCAGACGCCCTCCACGAATTGTAGCCCGAGGTTTTCACGCCCCACACGCGCGGCTCGCCCAACGATTCAAGAGGCTCTGGCCTCTTCCTCCGCGAGCCGCTCTTCAAACGCCCTGGACAGGAGGATGGAAGAAACTTCGCCCAAAAAAGAAGCAAGCCCACCCTGAAGAATGGAATCGAGTTTGTAAACCGTCACTCCCGCCCGATGATCAGTGACCCGGCCTTGGGAGAAGTTGTAGGTTCTGATCTTCGCACTCCGGTCGCCAGTTCCCACCTGACTCCGCCGCTGCGCGGAAATCTTCGCCTGCTGTTCGCGGCGAATCCGGTCCATCAAACGAGATCGTAGGATTTTGAGGGCCTTGGCCTTGTTTTTGTGCTGCGATTTCTCATCCTGGCACGTCACCACCAACCCCGTGGGCTTGTGAGTGATTCGAACCGCGGAATCCGTCGTGTTGACGGACTGGCCTCCAGGCCCGGAAGAGCGATAGAAATCGATTCTCAGCTCGTTGGGATCGATATCGACATCCACCTCTTCTGCCTCGGGAAGTACGGCAACCGTCACGGCGGAAGTGTGGATTCGGCCACTGGATTCCGTCGCCGGAACGCGCTGCACTCGATGGACGCCACTCTCGAACTTGAGGCGCTGGTAAACATTCTTGCCAGAAAGAAGAAGAATCCCTTCCTTGAGGCCACCGGATTCCGATTCGTTGAGGCTCATCATCTGAACACGCCACCCCGAAGTCTCAGCAAACCGGCTGTACATTCGCAGGAGCTCCATGGCGAACAAGGAAGCCTCTTCCCCGCCTGTGCCAGCCCGGATCTCCAACAAAACGTTCTTTCCGTCATTGGGGTCTTTGGGCAACAAGAAAAACTTGAGCTTGGATTCCAGGAGATCACGCCGGGCCCTCGCTTCCTCCAATTCCTGGCCCGCCCATTGGGCAAGCTCTTCATCGCCTGCGCTGTCGGCAAGCATGGAGGAAGCCTCTTCTTCGGTTTTCACAACGGAGCGGTATTCCTGGAGGGTGCGATAAACGTCCCTCAGCTCGGCAAACTGCATCGCCAGCTCACGGTACCTAGAGGGAGTCCCGGCCACTTGGGGATCTCCGAGCGATGCTTCGAGCTCCTTGTATTTCCGTTCCACAGTGCTCAAATGGCGAAGAAGATCCATATTCCTCCCCCAGGATTCTTGGGGTGTCGATTCTTACCCGGAACTCTCATCAGGGATCGTAACGAGGCAGGCTGAGGGGTAGTTCCACCAAGGACAAGGAGAGGCGAACACCGGCGGCATAGTCTTTTGCTACGTCGAGGATCCGACCGACGAGGACGCCGGTGAAAACGACGGGCAAGGCACCGCGGTAGAGTCGTGATGAGATATTCGGGCCTGCGCCCCACAAGGGCGGTTTTCTATTCTGTCTTGCTTTTCTCTTGGAACTTTCCGTATTTCTTGGCAAATTTTTCGATGCGGCCCGCCCTGTCGATAAACTTCTGGCGGCCAGTAAAAAATGGGTGGCAGGTGGAGCAGATTTCGATTTTGATTTCGGGAAGCGTCGATCTCGTTTCGACGACATTTCCACAAGCACAAGTGATGACACACTTCACGTAATCTGGATGAATGGACTTTTTCATACTGGTTTCCTCATATTCCACCAAGCGCCCCAGAAGCGCTTTCCTCAACAGCTGAACCATGGAGCGGCTCCGGTACCGTGAGGAGCTAGCACATTTCGAGGGTTGTATTACTGCTCGTAAACGAGCGGCTCCGGTACCGTGAGGAGCTAGCTGTTCATGGTCTCGATAAATTCATCGTTCGTTCGTGTCTTACTCAGACGATCAAGAATAAAAGTCATGGATTCCTCCGTATCCATCGTACTGAGGAACTTCCTGAGAATCCAAGACCGATTCAATTTCTCCGGACTGGTGAGGAGCTCTTCCCGGCGGGTTCCGGAACGGCAAATATCGATGGCGGGCCAAACCCGTTTGTCCGCCAGCCTTCTGTCCAGATGCAGCTCCATGTTGCCAGTTCCCTTGAACTCCTCGAAGATAACATCGTCCATTCGGCTACCGGTATCGATGAGGGCTGTGGCGATGATTGTCAAGCTGCCCCCATTTTCGATGTTTCTGGCCGCCCCAAAAAATCGCTTTGGCCCCCGCAAGGCGTTCGTGTCGATCCCACCGGTCATCACTCTTCCACTGGCAGGCTGAAGCGTGTTGTGGGCACGAGCCAAGCGGGTGAGGCTGTCGAGCAGAATCACAACGTCCCGACCGCATTCTACCATGCGCTTTGCCTTCTCGATCACCATGTCCGACACAGCGACGGAGCGGTCCGCTGGCTCGTCAAAGGTTGAAGAAATCACCTCCCCGCGCACGGAGCGCCGCATGTCCGTGACTTCCTCCGGCCGTTCATCGACGAGAAGAACCAGAAGTACGACTTCTGGATGATTCAAAGCGATGGCGTGAGCTATCGCCTGAAGAAGCATCGTTTTCCCGGTCCTTGGCGGCGAGACAATCAGACCGCGCTGTCCCTTTCCCACCGGGATGAAAAGATCCATAACCCGCGTCGATAGCCGATCCGGCGCACACTCCATGACCAGTCGCTCTTCGGGGTAGAGAGGCACGAGGTTGTCGAACTTCACCTGCTTGCCACGTCTTTGTTGCGGTTCCTCGAGATTGACATTCTCCACGCGGAGCAGGGCAAAATATCGTTCATTCTCCTTTGGAGGACGCACCAAGCCCGCGATGGTGTCTCCAGTCCGCAACCCGAACTTCCCAATCTGAGACGGAGAGACATAGATATCGTCTGCTCCCGGCAGATAGTTGGAATGGGAATTGCGAAGAAAACCATATCCCTCGGGGAGCTTTTCCAGGACACCATCGGCGTAGATCTGGCCGTTGCTGTCGCTCTGGGCCTGAAGGATCTGGAAAACGAGCTCTTGCTTCCGCAAGTCACCGATCCCCTCGAGCTCAAACGAATGAGCGATCTCCGTAAGCACGGCGATACTCTTGGATTCCAAGTCCGAAATCCGCAGTACGTTCGTCTTTTCCATGGCAAATGAACTCGTGGGGAATGGCGCAAAGACATTCTGCGCAAAAAACTGGCAATTTCTGGGCGACCATCGCAGAACGACAAGGCGCCAGGCGGGTTTCGGCGGGAAGGGGCCAAGCTGAGCTTGAGCACGCTAACAGGCCAAGGAACCGGTGTCAAGAATCGGTCGATCTTGCGGAGCCGACAAATCGAAGCAGTCGTATTGCTAGACGACCGGAGGCACTCTATGCTAAAGCCCCTTCGCCAGGAAGCCAATCATCAGGTCGCCCGTGGTCACATCCTAGACTCGCCGGAGGTTGCCCGAATATGAAGTCAGCGGTTCTCGATGGCCGAACAATCGCCGCCTAAGTCCGAACGGAAATCGCATCGCGGATCCGCGACAGCGGTCTTCGTCCGAGGCTAGCGGCCGTCATCGTCGGAGACGATCCAGCGAGCATGCTCTATGTCTCAAACAAGCGCAAGGCCTGCGCCGAAGTTGGGATTGACTCCGAGACCCTGCACTTCCCAACGGGGACGACAAAAGAGGAGCTGATCTCCCGGATTAGGATCCTTGGCGCCGATGCCAGAACCCATGGCATACTCGTGCAACTTCCCCTCCCCGCTCACCTGAAAACTGAGGATATCATTGAGGAGATCCCCCCATCCAAGGATGTCGATGGCCTCCATTCCAGCAACGTTGCAAATCTGACTTTGGGGCGGCCTGGTTTTGTCCCATGCACCCCGGCGGGTGTCATGGAAATCCTCCACAGATCCGCCGTGCATCTCGAGGGAATGCACGCAGTGGTCGTCGGCCGTAGCAACCTCGTGGGGCGGCCCCTCCTGCAACTGCTCTTGCGGGAAAACTGTACCGTCAGTGTGTGTCACTCCAAGACCCGCGACCTTGGAGCCATCACCAAGCAAGCGGACCTCCTTGTGGCGGCTATGGGCCGACCGGCGGCTCTCGGCTTCCGACAGATAAAAAAAGGTTCCATCGTCATCGACGTGGGTATCAATCGCCTTTCAAAAGAGGAGGCTCCGGCCCATTTTTTTACCCGCGGCTCCCGAACCGCACGGATTTTGGAGAAGAGAGGGAAGGTTCTGGTGGGCGATGTCGATCCGTTTGCCGCGAAGGAGCTTGCGTCAGCTTACACACCGGTTCCCGGGGGCGTCGGTCCCATGACCATCGCCATGTTGCTAAATAACACTTATCTTGCCGCGAAAATGGCAGCGGAGCTCTCGTGAATGACCGAACTCTGCGTAAACTCCTAGAGCAAGTGGCCTCCGGTTCCGTCGCTCCGGAGACAGCCGCCCGAAATCTTGTGGATCTTCCCTTTTCCGATCTCGGTTACGCCAAGCTCGATCACCACCGGGAGCTGCGACACGGTTTACCGGAGGTCGTTTTTGGTCAGGGAAAAGAACCGCACCAGATTGCCGCGATAGCAGCGGCGCTACAAGAAAAAGGGCAAAACCTCCTGGTCACTCGTGCAGATTTAGCAGCATTCGAAGCTGTTCTGGAGCAGGTTCAGACAGCCGAATTCAATGCCACGGCCAAAACGATCACGGCTCAGGCCAGTCCTCCGCTCCAGCTCCCTGGAAACCTCCTCATCGCGGCAGCCGGCACGAGTGATCTTTTCGTCGCTGAGGAGGCTCGGGTTTGCGCAGCCGCTTTTGGGCTTCAAACCGAACTTTTGTGCGACGTGGGTGTGGCGGGAATACATCGCCTTTTCCGCCACCAAAAGGAGCTCAAACAGGCCGCCGTGGTCATCGTCGTTGCGGGTATGGATGGAGCTCTTCCAAGCGTTCTTGCGGGACTCGTTGGAACTCCAATCATCGCGGTTCCCACCAGCGTCGGATATGGCGCGAGCTTTGGGGGGATCGCGGCGCTTCTGGCCATGCTTAACTCCTGCGCCGCCGGAGTCACCGTGACGAACATCGACAACGGGTTTGGAGCGGCCTTTGCCGCCTACAGGATTCTCCGCGGGGCAAAGAAAGATGGAACAGCGCCTCGAACCGGCCCCCAACCGCCGCCATCTGGCTGAACCGATGGCCAAGGAGTGGCCCTGTGACGGAAGCCTGAAAACAATGGAAGAACAAGGCGAGTAGCGCGAACGGCCGTGAGCGATGGGAGCGGAAGTCAACCCGAAAGAAAAACGTCAATTTCAACACGACTCTCCCGTTGGAGAGTTGGTCGAAGCCCTTAGCCATCTGACCGGTGGCGAATCAGAGGAGAGTTATGAAACCCCAGACACCGTCACTTCGCGAGATCCTGCTCAAAACTCTTGAGGACGGCAAGATCTCCAGAGGCGAAAAAAAGGCACTTCGGGAGCTGCTTGTAGACGAGTCACCGGACAAGAGGTCCGCCGACTTGAACCGGCACCTTGCCTTCGAACTTGCTCAGGATGCCTTGAAACATCCCCATGATCGGCGCGTCGTGCAGTGGCTCGAAGATGTAGTGAAACTGCTGGACAGGAAGAACGAACGCCAGAGTTCATTTCATTCCGAGGCTCTTTTCAGTCCGAGCCCCGCCTGTCCGAAGCGTATCGTAGAATTCCTTGAAAGCGCCAGGAGTTCTGTGGACATCTGTGTTTTTACTATCACAGACAATGATATTGCCCGCGGCGTCATGAAGATTTTTCAAAGAGGCATCGCGGTTCGGATCATCACGGACGATGACAAAGCTCACGATATGGGCTCCGACGTGAACCGCTTCCGCGAAGCTGGGATTCCCACGGCAGTGGACCAAAGCTCGTACCATATGCACCACAAATTCGCCGTTGTCGATGAGCGGCTTCTGCTGACGGGCAGCTACAATTGGACCCGCGGCGCCGCACGGCAGAACGAGGAGAATATCGTCATTACAGAGGATCGCCGCCTCGTCCGGGCCTTTGTCCAGGAATTCGAGCGGCTGTGGAGCGAATTCGCCTAAACTCGGGTCCAAAAAAGAGTGCCCAGAGATCACGCCATGGGCACAGAACTTGAATGTTATGGAACAAGGGGGAATAATGGCGTCTCTTTCCGGTTCCAGCAAGAGGGAAACTGAGTCATGAGACCTTTGACTCCGAAGGAAATCGTTCGCGAGCTCGACAAGTACATCATTGGTCAGTCCGCGGCCAAGCGGGCAGCCGCCGTGGCTCTGAGAAATCGTTGGAGACGCCAGCAGGTTTCGCCGGAGCTACGGGAGGAGATTTACCCCAAGAATATCCTGATGATCGGTCCCACTGGTGTGGGAAAGACCGAAATTGCCCGGCGCTTGGCGAAACTAGCAAACTCGCCTTTCCTCAAGATCGAGGCTTCGAAGTTTACGGAAGTCGGTTACGTCGGTCGGGATGTTGAATCCATGATCCGAGATCTCACCGAGCTCGCCGTGAGTATGGTGCGAAAAGAAAAACAGAGCCAGGTGGAGCGAAGGGCGTCCGAGCTCGCTGAGGAGCGGCTCCTCGATCTTCTTCTCCCACCATCGCCCCCTATGGCCGACGAGGGATTGGAGAGCCGGGGAGGGGGAAGTGCGACGCGGGAAAAGCTTCGTGAGTCCTTCCGCAGGGGTGGCCTCGACGACCGGTTTGTGGAGCTTGATGTTCCGGAAGGCCCGCCATCGACGAATTTTCAGGTGTTCAGTTCATCGGGGATCGAAGAAATCGGCATGCAGTTCTCCAAGCTATTGCCAGGGCTCTTTCCCAACCGAGTCGCGAAAAAGAAGGTCAAGGTGGGCGAAGCTTTTCGGCGTTTGACTCAAGAAGAAGCACAAAAACTCATCGACAACGACGCAGTCATTCGCGAAGCGATCGAGCGGACCGAACAATCGGGGATTGTCTTTCTGGACGAGCTCGACAAGATTGCCGGGCCGCGAGCGACTCAGGGGCCAGATATATCGAGAGAGGGAGTCCAGCGGGATCTTCTGCCGATCATTGAAGGAACCACCGTGACGACCAAATATGGGATGGTGAAGACTGATCATGTTTTGTTCTTGTCAGCGGGAGCATTCCATGTGTCGCGCCCATCAGATCTCATCCCCGAGCTCCAAGGCCGTTTCCCCATTCGCGTGGAGCTCCGATCTTTGACGGAAGATGATTTTTTCCGGATCATGACCGAGCCTAAGAACGCGTTGATCCGGCAATACCAGGCACTACTGGAGACCGAAGAGGTCGAGCTCATCTACCGGGATGATGCCCTTCGCGCCCTGGCCAAGCTAGCCCAAAGAGTCAACGAAGAAACCGAAAACATCGGTGCGCGGCGACTCCACACTCTTCTCGAAAAGCTTCTTTCCGAGATTTCCTTCAACGCGCCTGACCTTGCTGGCAAGACGATTGTCATCGACTCAGAAATGGTGGAACGGGAGCTTGGCGGTATCATCGAGGATCAAGAACTCTCACGTTACATCTTGTAGGCTTGGGCTAAGGTGGATCACCTGGGTCGCGTGCAATTACCATGAAAGTACACGCAAAGCAGACATCCGTCTTGCCGTGAAAGTACACGCCGGCATGGAGACCGGAAGGCCTCCACGCGAAAAGATTAGGTGGCTAAAACACCGGAGGCTTCGGCGTCCTGCCTTTCATCTTCCGGGGTGTTGGCCAGCCCTACATGATTGTTAAGTGAGTGCAAGGATGAAGAGTTGAATAGAGGGAAGACAAGGGTGCTACTTCTAGTTTTGCTTGTCACCACGGCCCGCTGTGGGAACAAGGATAATCCCGTGGCTCCGCTGAGTTCCGCGCCGAGCAATGTCCGCTCCCTGAAAGCTAGGCTGAGCTGCCAGGCCATCGTGCTGACATTTGAGGCACCGTCACAAAAGACGGATGGGAGTGAGCTGCCCTTGCCTTTATCTTTCGAGGTCTACCGGCGGCACTACATGCCACCGGCGAAGCCGACTCCGGCACCGACGCTTCAGGCCTCCCCTGTTCCGAGCGCTCTTCCCGCCAATGGACCGGAGGCTCCCCAAATACCCGCCGCCACAACCTCCAAACCGCCTGTACCCGCTCCCTTACCGAAGGGTGATTTTGGAAAAATTGCTTCTTTCACACTGGAGGCAGCGGAAGAGGCATCGGACAAGAGGCGAGAAAGTAAGAGTGTCCAGTGGATCGACGACGGAAAGACCGGGAGTTTTCAGCCAGGCCTGGTCTATCTTTACCAGGTGATTGTCGTCGATGCCGAGGGAGAAACGAGTAGCCCCTCAAACACGGCCCAAATCGAGTACGAAATGGTACCCGCGCCCCCGGAAAACCTCGAGGTTTCGTCGGAGTCCGAGGGAATCGCCCTCCGTTGGCATCCACGGCTTGCCGACTGTCTAGGCAACCGGCTGCAAAACCAGGACATTGCCGGCTACAACGTTTACCGATCAGTGGGAGAAACGCCAGGGACAGAGGCAAGCATGGTCAATTCGGCTCCGGTAACCGAGTCCCATTACACCGATCCATCGATTCGGCTCGACGAAACTTACCATTATCGGGTACGAGCGCTGCTTGTCGGTTCATCCATCGAGAGTGACGATTCGGAAGTTGCCGCGATCAAGGTCCGCGATCTTTTTCCTCCAGATCCACCGGACGGGCTCTTGGCGACGCGATCTCGGCGAGCGGTGCGGCTACTTTGGAATCCGTCGCAGGCAAGTGACGTGGAGGGATACCACGTCTACCGCCGGGAATCACGGGGTCCGTGGGTACGTTTGACGACGGAGCCGATCCAGCATTCAAGCTACCGAGATAGTGATGTGCGACCAAATCGTGCGTACGAGTATCATATCACTGCGGTGGATCAGTCAAAGCAGCATAACGAAAGCCAACCTACAACACCGGTGAAAGTCGATGGATTCTAGAGAATCCCCCCCGCTTGTCCTGTGGGGAGCCAGCGGTCGGATGGGGCTGGAACTCCAACGCCTCCTTTGCTCTAAGAGCCTTGGGAAATTGAAACAACTGGTGGTTTCTCCGGGATCGAAAAACCTGGGTTGCAGCGCATCGGGCGGTCAATTTTATGAGGCTCCAGGCCCTCTTGATCCCAGTGTTGAAGCCGCCATCGACTTTTCGAGTCCAGAGGGTCTTTTGGGTCTCCTGAGAGAGGCGCAAACGGCAGGAATCCCCGTCGTCAGTGGAACGACAGGACTACAGGAACAGCACAGGCAGGCTCTAGTGGAAGCTGCGCTCACCATCCCCGTGTGCTGGGCTTCCAATTTTAGCCTGGGGATGCTGGCCGTGCATCGGGGCGTTCGTCTGTTCAAACGACTGTTGAAAGGGTTTGATATCGAGCTCGTAGAGTGTCATCATGGCGCAAAGAAAGATGCTCCCTCGGGAACTGCCCTGTCGTTGCTCTCGAGCTTGGATGCCGAAGAGCTTGAGTTTGGTCGCCACGGCAATAGAAGGAGACGCCCTGGAGAGGTAGGCGTACATTCGCTTCGAGGCGGATCCAATCCCGGCAGCCATTCGATTCATTTCCTTGGCGCCGGAGAAGATATTGTCCTGACTCATCAGTGCTGGAGCAGGGAGGTTTTTGCTCGCGGAGCCATCGCGACGGTGAACACCCTGCTTCGCAAAAAGGCTGGATTGTACGAAATGGCCGATCTTTTCACCAGCGACTCGCCCCTGTTTTTGTAGGTAGGGGCGTGGGCAAGTGGCGATCTTTGGCTGAAACACGCTTGGATCCAGGCACGGACCAAGACGGAAGGAAAGCAATGAAGCAAAAGAAGAAAACGGTTCCTGACATCGTTGGACGCAAGGGGGATTCGCAGCCTCTTGTCATGGTCACGGGCTATGATTACACGTCGGCGCGACTCCTTGACATGGCTGGAGTCGATATCATTCTCGTGGGTGATTCGGCCTCGATGGTGATGCTAGGAGAAGAATCGACCCTACCTATTTCCCTTGACGAGATCCTGGTTTTCACGCGCGGTGTCACAAGGGCGGCGGAACACGCCCTGGTGGTTGCGGATTTGCCGTTTTTGTCCTACGGGTTGGACAGCTCGGAAAGCGTTCGCAACGCCGGCAGGCTACTCAAAGAAGGAGGCGCCGCAGCCGTGAAACTCGAGGGAGGCGAAGAGCTTGTGGACCATGTCCGGCATTTGACACGGTGCAATATCCCGGTCATGGGGCATCTTGGGCTGACGCCCCAGTCTTTTCACCAGATGGGAGGACATCGGCTTCAAGGGCGAGACATCAAAGCGGCCAAAAAACTGTTCAAAGATGCCCAATGCCTTGTAGAAGCAGGAGTTTTCGCTATTGTCCTGGAAGGGATTCCCGCCCTTGTAGCCGAAGCTGTCACTGGCTCGGTAGAGGTTCCTACAATTGGGATTGGAGCAGGCCCTGGGTGTGATGGGCAAGTCCTGGTCTGGCAGGATCTCCTTGGGATGAACTTGTCATTTCGGCCCCGATTCGTGAAACAGTATGCTCGTTTGGAAGAAACAATTTTGGACGCACTTGGCGGGTTTTGCCAAGAGGTGAGAGACGGCGGATTTCCGGTTGAACAACACTGCTACCCCCTTCGGGACAAAGAGCTGGCAAGCTGGCTCGCCGCTCGTGCTCGGGACGACCGGTGAAGATCCGAATGAGGTGTCCGGGTTTTGGTGACACCGCCCGATCCGCCTGGGGCCTGGCTCTTTCTTGACTTCATGGCTTCCAGCCCCTAGAGTTTGGTTGGCGAAAAAGACGGGTCTACGATTTCAACATAAGGAACTTTCGCTATGGCCGTTCGTCTTGGTGAGCTTCTCCTCAAAGCGAATTTGATTACCAAAGATCAACTTCAGCAGGCAGTTCGAGAGAAAAAGCGAACGAAGGGGCCGCTGAGTGCCATCCTGGTTCTCAATGGTTTCGTCGATGAGGCGGACATCACAAACCTTCTAAGTCGGCAATACGGGATGCCATCAGTCGATCTCACGCAGTTTGAAATCGACCCGAAAGTAACCAAGTTGGTGCCAGCTGCCGTGGCCCGCAAGCATCGCATCGTTCCATTCAGCAAGACCGGTTCGACGCTAACTATCGCTCTGGCGGATCCCTCGAACATCTCGGCCATCGATGACATCAACTTTCTAACCGGCCTCAACGTCGAGGCCGTGCTTGCCTCTGAAATGGCGATTCTTCAGGCGATCGACAAGTACTATCGTGGTGGCAAAGGCCTTGCTCTTTACTCCAAGGCCGGCGAGGAGGGTGCGGCTTCTTATGCAGACGACGATTCCGAGTCGGATTCTTATGCTTCTCTTTTGGAGGAGGAGGGGGATGCCGAACCGGATGAAGTGCTCTTCACGGAAAGCGATTATGCTGATTTTACTGGTCTCATCGGGGACGCGGTAGAAGAAATCGAATTCGTTTCCGGAACGGATGACATCGACACGGATCTAACGGGCGCTGAAGAGGCGCCGATCATCCGGCTGGTCAACGGGATTCTTCTCAAGGCCGTGAAATTAGGAGTCAGCGACATTCATATCGAGCCTTATGAAAAGGTTTTTCGAATTCGCTACCGACTAGATGGAAACCTCTACAAAGAGCTTCAACTTCCATTGGAGATCAAGAACGCCATCACCTCGCGCCTCAAGATTATGAGTGCCCTGGACATCGCCGAACGGCGCCTCCCTCAGGATGGCCGGATCAAGCTCAAGCTGTCGAAGAAGAGGGATATCGATTTCCGAGTCTCAACTCTTCCCGTGTTGTTCGGGGAGAAAGTCGTTCTTCGCCTTCTGGACAAGTCCAACTTGCAGCTCGACATGACGAAGCTGGGTTTTGACGAATACCAGTTGGATCGGTTTGGTGACGCGCTGGAGCAACCTTTCGGGATGATTCTGGTTACGGGTCCCACGGGGAGTGGTAAGTCCACGACTCTCTACAGTGCGCTGGCTCGGCTCAACAAGGACTCGACCAATATTTCCACGGCGGAAGATCCTGTCGAGTTCAGCATGTATGGCATCAACCAAGTCCAGATGCGTGAAGAAGTCGGGTTGAACTTTGCAGCGTCGTTGCGGTCGTTTCTGAGGCAAGACCCTGACATCATCATGGTGGGCGAGATCCGGGACTTCGAAACAGCGGAGATTGCCATCAAGGCGGCACTTACAGGACACTTGGTGCTATCGACTCTCCACACCAACGATGCGCCAAGCACTATCAACCGTATGTTAAACATGGGGATTGAGCCGTTCTTGGTTTCCTCGTCAGTGATCCTCATCGTTGCCCAGCGCTTGGCCCGGAAAGTTTGCCAGAATTGCAAGGAACCCCATGAAGTAGATATCGACACCCTCCTGGATTTTGGATTTAGTGAGGAAGAGGCGGAGAATTGCGTTCCTTACAAAGGGAAGGGTTGCAAAGTTTGTGCTGGAAAGGGCTATAAAGGCCGGATCGCGCTTTACGAAGTGATGAAGGTTGGCGATGATATGCGCGAGCTCATTGTCCGTGGAGCGACAAACCTCGAGCTGAGAGAGCTGGCCATCGAGGAGAAGATGGATACTCTCCGGAGAAGCGGGATTAAGAAGGTACTGCAGGGCCAGACGACCCTGGAGGAAGTCGGGGCCGTCACTTTCTCCACGTAATGAGCTCACGGCAGAATTTTCTTAGCCAATTGGGAACGATCCCGTTATGCTCAGGGCCAATGGAAATATCAGCCTGGCCTTGGGTCCACTGTCTTCGGCAGGCCTGGGGCTGCGACAAGACAAAACGGGAAGTCAGATTTTTGCAGGCCCTTAGGCTGAAGGGCCTGTTGTTGATACAGCCAATTGCTTTCGGCTGGAGGAGATGAACATTGGCGACGATGCCTCAGCTACTCAAAATACTGATCGAACGAGGGGCGACCGATCTTCATCTCACGACAGGATCCCCGCCGCAAATTAGGATCGACGGAAGGCTGTACCCATTGGAGATGGATCCGCTCACCGCCAAGGAGACAAAGCAACTTGGCTACAGCGTGCTGACCGATGCCCAGAAGCACCAGTTCGAAGAAAACAAGGAGCTTGACTTCTCGTTCGGCGTCAGGAATCTTGCCCGCTTCCGGGCAAATATTTACAACCAGCGCGGTGCCACCGCTCTGGCAATTCGGACAATTCCTTACGAAATCCGCAGTTTTGAGCAACTTGGCCTCCCGAAGGTTATCGCGGAGTTCGCCCACTACCCCAAGGGGTTAGTCCTGGTTACTGGTCCCACGGGAAGCGGAAAATCGACGACACTGGCGGCGATCATAAATAAGATCAACGAGGAGAGACACGACCACATCGTCACCATCGAGGATCCTATCGAGTATCTCCACCAGCACAAGAACTGCGTGGTGAACCAAAGGGAAGTGGGATCCGATACGAAAAGCTTTGCTGCTGCCCTTCGCTCCGTCCTCAGGCAAGACCCGGACGTTATTCTGGTGGGCGAAATGCGAGATTTGGAGACGATCGAAATGGCGGTTCGGGCTTCAGAAACGGGTCACTTGACCTTCGCAACTCTCCACACCAATTCGTCAGCCGAAACGATCAACCGCATCATAGATGTCTTCCCAGCCAGCCAACAACCCCAGATTCGAGCCCAGCTTTCTTTCGTGCTCCAGGGAGTCGTTTGCCAATCGCTTCTTCCAAAGTTAGGAGGAAAAGGCCGAGTGTTGGCCATGGAAGTGATGGTGCCAAACAATGCGATCCGGAACCTCATCCGCGAAGACAAAATCCACCAGATCTATTCTTCCATGCAAGCTGGGCAAGGAAAGACGGGGATGGTGACCTTCAACCAATCGCTCTACGATCTGGCGGTCCGCCGGCAGATATCGATTCAAGAAGCTATGGCACGCTCCCACAAGCCAGAGGAGCTCGAGCAAATGTTCAACCGCCTCGACGGGGGAACGATGGCCCAGAGCAGCCCCTCGCGATCAAGAAGGTAGTCTGGACAGGAGGGAAAAGTATGGCGATCTATAAATGGAAAGGGAAAAACCGTGCAGGCAAGGAACAACAGGGTGAAATCGAAGCTGACAACGACGCCCAAGTACGAGAACACCTAGAAAATGCGGGTTTCTCCCAACTTAAGATCAAGAAAAAGCCTAAAGAATACGAGCTCGTCATCCCCGGCATTACCGGTGGAGTAAGCCTGAAGGACATCGTGGTTTTTACTCGGACTTTTTCGACGATGGTCGATGCGGGTCTCCCTTTGATTCAGTGCCTTGAGATTCTGGGAGACCAGACTGAAAACCCATCCTTTGCCCGCACGATCAAGGACATCAAGGGCGATGTAGAAGGCGGATCGACATTCGCGGATGCCCTTCGAAAGCACCCGAAGGTCTTCGACCGGCTCTACTGCAATATGATTGAAGCAGGAGAGACCGGAGGTATCCTCGACATCATCATGCAGCGGCTCTCAGTGTACATGGAAAAGAACATGGCCATCCGGCGAAAAGTCAAAGGTGCCATGATCTATCCGGCGGTGGTGGTCATGATTGCTCTGACCGTCGTGACCTTTCTAATGATCTACGTTATCCCCACATTCGCCGAGATCTTCGTCGGGCTTGGCACGACGCTGCCAGTTCCGACCCAGATCATCATGGGCATCAGCGAGTGGATGCAGCACAATTTTATGACGATGTTCATTGGAGTCATCGTCATTGTCGTGGCCATCCGCCTTTTCTACAAAACGGAATTTGGCAAACGTCTATTGGATGGAATGATGCTCAAGGCCCCAGTCTTCGGGCCTCTTCTGCGAAAAGTCGCCGTGGCCCGTTTTACTCGAACTCTTGGGACACTGATCTCCTCGGGAGTGCCGATCCTGGATGGACTGGACATCACGGCACGAACCGCGGGAAACAAGGTGGTGGAAGAGGCAGTTCTTGAAACCAGAGTTGCCATCTCGGAAGGCCGGTCCATTAGTGAGCCACTGTCGGAGACCGATGTTTTTCCTCCCATGGTGGTGCAAATGATTGCCATCGGCGAGCAGACAGGGGCCTTGGACTCAATGCTCAACAAGATCGCCGACTTTTACGATGATGAGGTGGATCAGGCGGTTTCCAACCTCACGCAGTTGATCGAGCCGATGATGATCGTGGTTCTCGGTGTGATCATTGGCGGCATTGTCATCGCAATGTACCTGCCGATGTTCAAGCTCATTGGAGAACTCAACAAATAAGGCTCTGGGAAATGGTGAGGGTCCGGCGAGTTTTCCCCAAGGCTCGCCTTCCGTCCGGGGTCGCTGGACTCCCCCAAAAAGAGTAAGAATGGAACCGCGATACGAGCTGCGATCCCGACTCCGGAGCCTCATGTTTATCCGAGCAGTTTTGGTAACCATTCTGCTTGGAACGACGACTCTACTTTACATCCGGACACAAGAAACGCCGAACTTGGCGGCGTTTTGGCTTATCGCTCTCATCTATCTACTGACATTTTTCTATTCCCTTCTTCTGGACAAAGTCTCGAGACTCTCCCTCTTTGCTCTGCTGCAAATCCTGGGGGATCTCCTGCTGATCTCGGCGGTGCTGGTGCTGTCCGGGGGCACGGATAGTCCCATGTCCATCCTCTACTCGGTGAGCATCGTCACCGGGAGCATTCTCTTGGAAAAGCCCGGTGGCTATGCCACCGCCGCTCTGAGCTGTATTTTGCTGGGGTCTTTGGCACTCCTGGAATCGCAAGGAATGATCCCGGACGCGCAAATATACCCGTTCCCTCGGTACATTCTCTCTCTTAGTGATCGACTCTCGCAACTTTTTTCCAGTTTTTTCGGCTTCTTTATCATCGGTTCTCTCTCAGGGCATCTGGCAGAAAGACTTCGCAAAAGCAACGAGCTCTTGGAAGAGCGAAGCCAAAACCTCCTGGACCTGAAGCAGTTCCATTCCCTGGTTTTGCAGTCCATTGATTCGGGACTTGTCACCACGGATCTCCAAGGCAAAATCACGTCAGCAAACCGGGCTGCCCTGAACCTTGTGGGCTGTGATTTCCGGGGGCTAATGGGCAAGTCCATCGCCGATCTTTTTCCAGCATTGGGAAACGTGGAACTTGCCCCGTACCGGACCAAGCACCGGTTCTTCCAAGTCGTCCATTCCCTTCCAGATGGCAGGACTCGCCACATCGAGATAGCGCCAAGCTCCCTGGCCGATTCAACAGGGAAACTCGATGGCTCTATTCTCGTCCTCCGGGACGTCACGGAACTTAAGAAGCTCGAAACCATAAAAAAGGAATGGGAGAAACTGTCGGCATTTGCAAAAATGGCGGCGACCATCGCCCATGAAATTCGCAATCCACTGGCATCGATGCGTGGCTCAATCGAGCTCCTCTCCCGGGAGCTCAAGCTGAGCGGCACGGAAAAGAGATTGATGGCCATAGTGTTGCGAGAATCCGACCGCCTCAATTGCCTGGTCAACGATTTTCTCAATGCACATCATTTGAAGCCTCCGAAACTCGAACTCGTCAACCTAGCCTATCAGGTCCAAGACATTCTTTTGATATTGAGGAACGACGAATCCTGCCACAATATCGAGATCAAGATCGATCTCCATGCTCAGTCCATTCCGGTGCGTCTCGATGCCGGGCAGTTCAGGCAAGTCATGTGGAACTTGGTGCAAAACAGTGTGAGAGCCATGGCTTCCGGGGGCACTTTGACTATTTCGACTCGTCGCTGCCCGTGGCCACAGCGTTCAGGCCACGAGGCGCATTCAGGGCGCGAGGCGATATGCTTGACGGTCCACGACAACGGACATGGGATCGATCCTGAAACCCTGATCAATTTGCTGGAACCTTCTTCCAGGAAATTCAAACGGTTATCGGGACTTGGCCTCTCGGTCATCCGAAGAATCGTCGCCGGTCATCAAGGGCACATCGAAATCGCCAGTGTACCTGGCCAGGAAACAGAGGTAAAGATCTTCTTTCCGCTCTCCAAGCTGTCTGAAAACGAAGCAACTGCCAAATGATACCGCAATAACGAGCATGATCCCGGCGACCACACGCCGGAAGATGAAAGTGAATGGCGCTGAGCGCCATAACCACGCCGTCGAAGATGGATTCAACCATGTACTTTCATGGTAAGATGGATTTAACGGAACCTATCAGATCCGGTTTACAAGTCCACGCCCTACAGGAACCCACTGTTCAAGTGCGTGAATCCCGTCCGGCACGCCACCGGCAAGATGCCGGTGCCACCAGTGCGGCCCCGCAGAGTGTAAAGCAAAGACACGACAATTTGATAGGTGCCGATTTAACCATGTACTTTCATGGTAAGGTGCCACAGCATCTGCCACAAGACTCCGTCGTGAGTGGTCCATGTGGAACAGGCCCTTTTTTTTTCTTCCGGGTTTCCCGTAGACTGGTGATGCTGCCGAGTATGCACGCCTATTCCAAGTGCTCAGGGTATTCTGACTGGCAAAGAGCGGTCCTTTCTTCTGGCTCACACACTGGATGTTCCATGTCTAAGGCCACCCATTCCACCAAGCGTGTCCCGTCCATTCTGGTCGTGGACGACGAGCCAAGCATGCGTGAGTTCTTGAGCATTCTATTGGAAAAGGACGGCTATACGGTCCACACGGCGGCGGGAGGACGCCAGGCGCTGAGCCTTCTTGGGAAGCAAGCCATCGACCTCGTGATCACGGATATCCAAATGGAAGACATGGATGGCCTCGAGCTCATTGCTCAAGTCCAAGCCACGAATCCTCATTGTGGACTCCTGGCCATTACGGCTTATGGTTCGAGCCAGATTGGCCTCGACGCAATGAAGCTAGGCGCCTACGACTACGTCACCAAGCCGTTCCAGGTGGATGAGATCCGGATCATCGTCATCAAGGCATTGGAGAATATCAAGCTTCGTACAGGGAACGCGAACCTCAAGACCGAATTGGCCAGCCGCAGCCACCTTTACGACATTGTGGGAACGTCCGATGCGATGCAGCAAGTGTATCAGATCATCACTCGCGTGGCCGATCTGGACTCCACCGTCCTGCTGACAGGGGAGAGTGGAACAGGAAAAGAGCTCGTGGCTCGGGCGATCCATTTTTGGGGTCGGCGCCGTTCAGAACCGTTCGTGTCAGTCAATTGTGGGGCACTTCCCGAGACACTGCTAGAAAGCGAACTCTTTGGGCATCAGAAAGGCGCGTTTACTGGTGCGTTCCGCCAAAAGCCAGGGCTCCTGGAAGCTGCGGACGGAGGCACTTTCTTTCTAGACGAGATCGGAGATACTCCACCTCTCATCCAAGTCAAACTTCTCCAAGCACTCCAAACGAAACGGTTCAAGCGAGTGGGTGGAGAAGCCGAATTATCGGTGGATGTCCGCTTCATCGCGGCAACGAACAGAGATCTCCACAACTTGGTCCGGGAGGGACAGTTTCGAGAAGACCTTTACTACCGCCTCAACGTGATCCCCGTTCATCTTGCTCCCTTGCGAGATCGCCGCGAAGACATCCCCCTCTTGGTGGGTCATTTTCTCAAGAGGTATGCCGAAAAGTGCAAGACCCACCCCAAAACTGTCTCCCCCACTGCGCTTGAAAGACTCCTCCGACATGACTGGCCCGGCAATGCCAGAGAATTGGAAAACACGATAGAAAGGGCCGTCGCCCTTACTGCTGGAGATGTCCTGGACATCCCGAGCCTCTCCCTTATCCACAACTCTCCACACGCGATGACGCTCCCCGTTCCAGAACTGGGCGACACTCCATTTAACCTCGAGGAATACTTGGCATCCATTGAGAAAAAGCTTATACGCCAAGCTCTTGAAAAGAGCTATGGCAAAAAGACCCAGGCCGCCAAGCTTCTTGGTCTCACTTTTCGGTCCCTTCGCTATCGGATCGAAAAGCTGGGAATCTAACAGGAATCCACGGAGACGACGATGCATACACGAAACCTTCGATCCCAGCTCGCGGGCTGCGCCGGCAAAGCAGACTCCAAAGTGCCCGCCTACCTAAGCCTGTTGGTCCTGAGCGTCGGGCTTTATGTCGGCTGGCTCTACTTTGCGCCCTATTGGAACCACAGGACGCTCCTTGATCACGTCAAGAACCAGGGTGTTCTCGATGCCTTCGTCAAGCGGCGCCCAAGCCCAGAGTCCGTAAGGAATAAGATTCTCAATGAAGTTCGGCGGCTAGGTATAGCGTTCGACCCCGAGCGGCACAAAGATTTCCTCCAGGTGACAAGAGTGTCCGGACTCACCTTCAAGATCGAGCTAAAATACCGCCAAACGATTACAGTACCAGGGTTCGAGCCCCAAACTTACGCCTACGAAATCATCTTTGACGGCAAAGACATCACCCGTGATATGACGAAGCTCCTTGGCGACAAGGAGGCCGCAGGCAAGGAGGATGACGAGGACGAGGATTTTTGACGGATGGAACCTATCAGATCCGGTTGACAAGTCCACGCACGAAAGGAACCCACCGTTCAATTCCGTGAATCCCGTCCAGCCCGCCACCGGCAAGATGCCGGTGCCACCAAGGCGGCGCTGCGGAGTGTAAAGCAAAAACGCGGGGATTTGATAGGTCCCTGACGGATCGGCTCCTCCACGGGATTCTCCCAGTTCGGTCACGAATCAGTTTCAACGAATGGGGCATCCCGGGAGGCTCCCTGGTAAGCCGACCCATTGACAGACCGAAAGATGACCAAAGCCCCACAAGAGTGATGAAACGGTAGTGTACGGCAGAGTCGATTGCTGGCAGAATAACGGGCTGAGGCGGAACATGCAGGAAGCAACCGTGAAGAGAAGAGCCTCCTTGTGGGTGGGACATCTTCAACGCATCGTGAGGGTATCCACGCAAAGCGGGACAATGGGTCGCGGAAAAAAACTTGGCATCGGGCAGCGCCGCGCTCCGCTCGGCGG
>JAJRTK010000460.1 GCA_024278345.1 bacterium
GCCAGGGGATGGAATCCCCGGACCACCTACGGGTAACGCGCGGCGTGACCCGCCGAGCGATAGCGAGGCGTTGCCCGGACGCTTGCGATTCCACGGTCCCGGGAATGTCCCGCCTTGCGTGGATACCCAGCAAGTCAAAACGATTGGATAGAGGCATCGATCTCTTCCCGGAGAACCCCCATGCAAATCGAGCAATGTGATCTCATCGTCGTCGGAGGCGGGATCGGAGGAAGCGCGGCGGCCCTGCGTGCCGCCCAGTACAATCTGAAACAGGTTTGGATCTTGGGAGACCGCTCCACGGCGAAGGCGAGCCGAGGGAAGTACGTCTACAACATCGACAACATGCTGGGGATTCATCCTGGTCTCTTGCTTCCAAAAATATTGAAGCTCCTGAACCACCCCAAGCACGAAGAAGCTCGAAGAACGTTGGAGACAGCCGAGTTTCGTATCGGTACCGCCGATATCATCCAAAACGCCATCGAGCGCATTCGAAAAGATTACGCGGAGAAAACCGCAATGGTCGAGGAGAAGGCGATAAAGGCCAAAAAAGAGGGAGATTGCTTCGTCGTGACCACCAGTAAGGGCCGGTCGCTTCGTGCCAGAAACCTCGTGTTGGCCACGGGCTGTATGGACCGGCAGCCCCGGATCATGAAAACAACCAAGAGGGGAAAAGTCCTGGACGAAATCCACTGGCTTTATCCCTACGCCAACCATGAATCGCTCCTCTATTGCATCCGGTGCGAAGGGCATCTTACCCAGGAGACGAGGACCGCGGTCATCGGCGCGGGAGAATCGACCGCCCAGGTCGCCCTCAGCCTCCATGAACGCTATGCCACCAATGTCGCCCTCTTGACCAATGGCGAAGAACTCCAAGCAAAGGACGAGACGAAGAAACTACTGGGGCTCTATGGCATCTCGGTCTGTTCTGGGCGGATCGTCGAACTCCTGGACGGCGGCGGAAAACCAAAGGGCCGGCGCTTACGAGGATTCGTCCTGGAGGATGGCCGGCGCGTGGAAGTCAGGTTCGGGATGATCGTCATGGGTCTCTTCAAGGTTTACAATGACCTGGCACGCCAACTTGGAGCGGCTCTTGAATCAGGAGAAGGCCTGTCTGACGATGTTCGGCACGTGCTCGTAGCGGAGCGCACCAGTGAGACCGATGTTCGGGGGCTCTTTTGCGTCGGAGATATGAGCCGCACCACCGGCAGCTCTCCATCGATGAAGCAGATCTACACGGCTCAAGAATATGCGGTGAGGGCCATCGATGCCATCGATGGCCGCCGCCGATCCGCGGCTAGAAAGGCGTTGCTGGCAAGCTGACGATCCCTGGCCGTCCGAGCCTATCTGTTTTGGGCTTTCCCCGGAGCGCGTCCCGCACTCCGGGCCTTCGGGCTCCGCTTCTTCATCTCCTTGGAATGGCCGGTCTTCTCGGGCATAGCCCGGCTTGCCTTGGCGGGCTTGTGGCGGTTCTCCTTTTGGGGTCTTCCACGGCTTGCTCCCCTTGACGACGTTTTTCGCCTGGTGGGTTTTCTGGACGGGCGGCTTCGAGCCCGGGCCCATTTTGGAGATCGTTTCGCCGTGGGGGCTGGATCGACCTCCCTGTGAAGCGCATTGGCTTCATATACGGAAAGAGGCCGCAGTTCGCCAACCTTGAGATCGCCGATGACAAGCGAGCCGAACCGGACTCTCTTGAGGCGCAGAATCTGGGCTCTCACGACCATCATCATTCGTCGTATCTGGCGGTTTTTGCCCTCCCGGAGCAGGACGCGATACCAGGCGTGCTTACTGCGGCTGGGCAGCGGGGAGATCGCTTCCAGCTTCAGTCTTTCGCCTCCTTCGAAGATGCCTCGCCGAAGCCTTTGGAGCTGTTCCTGGCCAAGCGCTTCCTTGAGCTTCACCGCGTATTCTTTCTCCACACCCCAGCGGGGATGGAGCAGCCGGTGGGCCAATTGTCCGTCGGAAGTGAGGAGCATGAGCCCTTCGGACCCATAGTCCAGGCGGCCCACGGGAAAGAGCCGTCCCTTGACGGGGGGCATCAAGTCCTGGATCGTTTTGCGGCCCTCGGGATCGGACATGCTGGAAATGACGCCCCGCGGCTTGTGAAGGGCGAAATGCCGGTCGGCCGCCGGTAGCCTGACAGGGCGGCCATCGACGCGGAGGCCGCGGACGGTCGGAACCTTTTGGCCCAGAGCCACTCTCTCACCGTTGAAACTGATCCGACCTTCCCGGATCAAGTTTTCACAGCTCCGTCTTGAACCAAAGCCAGCTCGGGCGAGCCAGACCTGTACTCTTTCTTCCACTTGTCCAACTCCGGGATAGAGGGAAGGGTCCCGAGATTCGGGAGCCCAAACAATTCGAGGAACTTTTCGGTGGTTCCATACATCATGGGGCGGCCAGGTGCTTCCTTCCGGCCAACGATTTTCACAAGCTCTTTGTCGATAAGACCGCGGATCGTCTGCTGCACGGAGACTCCGCGAATCGCCTCGATCTCCGGCGTCGAGACCGGCTGGACGTAAGCGATGATGGAAAGCGTCTCCAGCGCGGGCATGGAGAGCCGCACCCGCCGCACTTTCCGGTGGAACCGCTGGAGCAGCTCGGAAAAAACTGCTTTGGTCCGGAGCTGCCACCCGCCGGCGACGTGGTGAAGAGAAAGACCGCGAGAAGGGGCTTGAAACTGCTCATCCAGGAGATCCAGAGCCGTTTGTATCCGTTCCGGCTCCCAGGCCGGGAGGCTCTGGTGCAGCCGCTCCAGCGAAACGGGCTCGGAGCTGGTGAAGAGGATCGCCTCGATACCGGCAGCCAGAATCTCGAGATCGGGCGGGCTTTCTTGCGGTTCCGGATCGTTCGTCATGGGCTCGGTGAGCAAACCATAGGGGCGCCTGGTCTTGCGTGTTGCTGGAAGGAACCATATTTTAACACCTCAGCCGTGGGTTGACCAGCGGCTGCGGGGCCTCCACTCCAACGATACCTGCACTATTGGCACCTTTGTCGCCTGCCAGGCGCTCTCCATTGGCCCAGCAGCAACCTTGAAAAGGACCCCCTGGAATGACGGGTTTTCAGATTCCCATCTGGAGAGCGCACCTGCAATCAGCGATTCAGAACCTGGTGGTCCTGGCGCCATTTCTTCTGTCCGACAGGTTGGGGGAACTCCGTTTCTGGGGGATGGTCCTGGCCGGATATGGTTTCTTGACAGCCCTCTCTGTACTCCACGCGCTTCTTCTTCGGCAACCCAGGAGCCGCCTTCGAGGGGTTGCCTTCGGTTTTGCCTACGGCCTGCTCTTGGGCGGCGCCTTTTCCCTGGAGCCGACCTTTGGGGGAATTGCTCTTGCCTACACGCTTCTCGCCCTTTTCAACGGACTCCTTGGCCGGCGGGTGGTTGTTGTGGATGTCATCGCAATTTCCATGTCGGTGGGACTCAAGGGGCTGGGGGGCGTTGCTCTTCTGGGCGAAACCGCCTCGGTGTGGGGGCTCATCTGCCTCTTCATGGGGGCCTGCACCGTGGCCATGGGGCAGCGGCGAAACGAGATTATCCACCAGGGCCACCAGCTTCGGAAGGTGCTCGACCAGTACACACCAAAGCTCCTAGACCAGATGCTGTCCGTGGTGACCTCGTCAACTCTGGTTGCCTACGCCCTCTACACGCTGGATGCCGGGAATGGCCAGCCCAGCGAGTCCTTGGTCTATTCGGCCTTTCTTGTGAACTTCGGCCTCTTTCGCTATCTCTTCCTGGTCTACCGCCGGGATATGAGCTGCGGCGCCGAGCTTGCCGTAATCCGGGACCCGCAATTGGTCGGCACATTGGCTCTATGGGGAACTTTTTTGTTCGGAATCCACAATGTCTAGGGAGACGATCTTGCCATCATCGGAACACGCGGATGCGCAGCCGGTAGAAAAGAGCATAGCCCCCCGAGGCTCGAGATCCCCGGGATCTCTTCCGGGCGCTGTTCTACGGAGCTGCCGGCCCAAGCAATGGACGAAGAACGGCTTCCTGTTTGCCGCGCTCCTTTTCGCCCAAGAATATGGCGACTCGGCACAGATTTTGCGCGTCGTGGCCGCCTTCTTTGCCTTCTCCGCCCTGGCCGGAGCCGTCTACCTCGTCAACGACATCTTGGACTTGGAAAAGGACCGGCTCCACCCAAGAAAATGTCGCCGCCCCATCGCCTCGGGACAGCTCAAACCTCGCGAAGCCGCCGTGGCAGCCTTTCTCTTGGCCTCCGGAGCCCTCGTGGCCGCCTTCGTCTTGGCGCAAGCTTTCGCCTTGGTAGCGGCCATCTACCTGGGCACCAATCTGGCCTATTCGTTGGGCCTCAAAAACCGCGTGATCTTCGATGTCTTCATTATTGCCCTCGGTTTTGTTCTTCGAGTCATCGCCGGAGCCCTGGTGATCCACGTTCCCATCTCACCCTGGCTTCTTATCTGCACCATGCAACTCGCCCTCTTCCTGGCCCTTTGCAAGCGCCGTCACGAGCTTCTGCTCATGGACGAGGAAGCCTCCTCCACCAGGAAAGTCCTGAGCCAATATAGCCCCGAGCTCCTGGATCAGATGATCTCAGTGGTCACCGCTTCTTCTCTCATGTCGTACTCCCTCTACACGGTGAACCCCGACGTACAGCTCCGCCAGCACACCACGAATCTCCACTTGACCATCCCCTTCGTCCTCTTCGGCATCCTCCGCTACCTCTACCTGGTCTACAAGAAGAACCTGGGAGGCAGCCCGGAGCTGGTTCTCCTCAAAGATCTCCCCATGATCATCGATATTCTCCTCTGGGTCGTGGCCGTGCTTTTGGTCCTGACTTTTGGCTGACTCCTCTCCCATCGAACAACGCCCAACTCCTGTCTCAGGCAACTTCCGGCCTTTTGACACCTCAAGGCTAGAAGGAGACGATCCCGAATCTTGTTTCTTTGTGTTGGGTTCCGCTCTCGTCGCTCGCAGCCGCTCGCGCCGTTCGCCCTGGAATGCACATCCCGATTCCGGGGCCGCTTGGAATTGGCCGTGGGCCTTGGTGCGGGGATTGGCCTGGCTGGCCCTCCTCTTGCCCGGGTCCGTTGCCGATTCCGCGGAGCTCGTGATCTCAGCGGCTGCCAGCCTGACGGACGTCATGGGGGAGCTGGAGGATCTTTACGAAAAAACCGCCCACCAGGATCTCGTCTTGAACTTCGCAGCCACGGGGGTTCTCAAGACCCAGATCGAAAATGGTGCCCCCTGCGACCTCTTCGTGGCCGCCAACTCCCGCGAACCGGAATCGCTCTTTCGCCAGGGCCTCGTGGAAGCCCCCGGAGTTTTCGCCACGGGCCGGCTAGTGCTGGCGATCCAGGCAGCCAGCGGGCGACAGCACGGCGGTTTGACTCCCCGAGTTCGGCAAGTAACCCCGGCTGATCCCGCCGGCCTGCCGTTGGGGAGTGGCGAGGATGGTGTGAGGAGCGGTGGCGGTCTCGCGCCGGATGCCAGCGGCACCGAACCCCCAAAAAGAACGGATCTTGACCGGAATCCCGCCCTGCCCCGAGAGATCCTTAGGTTGTCCCGCCTTGCCATGGGATCCCCGGGGACCGTCCCGGCAGGCCGATACGCCTTGGAAGCCCTTCGGTCCCTGGGAGTCTGGGGAGCCGTGGAACCAAGAATCATCTACGCCGAAGATGTTCGCCAGGTCCTTCACTATGTCCAAACCGGTGTCGTGGATGGTGGGATACTCTACGAGACCGACCTCCTTGGCCGGGCAGGAGTCCAAATGGCCTTTTCCTTTCCCTCTGAAAGCCACGATTCCATTGACTACACTTTCGCCGTGGTGTTGGGAAGCCCAAATCTTCACCCTGCGCGGCGGTTCGCGGAGTTTCTCTTTTCTCCGGCTGCACGGCGGGTGTTGGAGCGCCGGGGGTTCGTGCCGGTGCGGTCCGCTGAGGCTCCTTCACCGGGATGGATCCACCGGGACCCGGTGGGTTCGAAGACGCCTGTTGTCGGGGCGGAACCGGGCCAGAAGCCGGGGAGTTCGGAGACCGACGGAGTCCCGTTGAGCCCAGGAATTGACCGCGAACCTCCAGTTTCGGGGCCGGCACCCTTAACGCCGCTCTGGCTTTCTTTGCAGGTGGCCCTCGCCGCCACGCTCATCGATCTGGTGGCCGGTTTGTGGTTGGCCCGGCTGCTGGCCTTCCGCGGGTTCCGGTTCAAGCTGTTGTTGGAGACTTTGGTGGATCTACCTCTCGTGCTTCCGCCCACGGTGTTGGGTTTTTTTCTTCTCCTTCTTTTGGCTCCCACGGCTCCGGTGGGCCGGTTCTTGGGCGCCGCCGGTGCGCCGGTGGTTTTTCATCTCGCGGGCGCCATCTTTTGTTCCGCCATCGTGGCCCTGCCTCTCTTTGTCAGGACGGCTCGGTCCGCACTTGAGGCTGTCCCTGCTCATTATCTGGAGGTGGCCCGGGCTTTTGGAGCAAGCGAGAGAAGGCTCTTTCTTCAGGTCGTCCTACCTCTCTGCCGGCGAGGGATCGTAGCCGGCGCCCTCCTGTGCTTCGCCCGTGCCCTGGGCGAGTTCGGGGCGACCTTGATGGTGGCGGGCAACCTGCCGGGCAGGACCCAAACCTTGCCGCTGGCCATCTATTCCAGGGTCTTTGAGGGCCGTTACGCGGAGGCCTGGATTCTCGTGAGTCTCACGCTGCTTGTGAGCCTGTTGGCCGTGGGGCTGGGGCGGGCGCTCAACCAGGAGCCGAAGGAGACGTAATGGGGCGATTCCAAATGGAGATCGAGTTCCAACGGGGGACCTTTTCTCTGGGCGTTCGACTGGAGTCCCGGAGCGGCCGCCTCGCTCTTTTGGGCCCGTCAGGCGCGGGAAAATCAAGCATCCTGGCTGCCCTGGCGGGGTTATTGCCCGTGGCGAAGGGACGGATTCTTGTGGCGGATGCCACTTGGCTCGATACAGGCGCTGGGATAGACTGGCCGCCCAGCCGCAGGCGAATAGGAATCGTCACCCAGCAGCCGTCGCTCTTTCCTCACATGAGCCTGCGGGAAAACGTCGCTTTCGCCCTGCGCTGCCTGCCGGCGGAGATCCGGCCATCCCGAAGGGAGGCCCTTCGGCGGGCGGCGGAGCAGCTCGATCATCTGGGGCTGAGCGCCTTGGCCCAGCGCCGGCCGGGGGACGTTTCTGGTGGCCAAGCAAGACGCGCCGAGCTGGCCCGGGCATTGGTGGCCGAGCCAAGCCTTCTCCTTCTTGACGAACCCTTTACCGGCTTGGACCCGGCGACGAAAAACGCCACGGAAAAAGCGTTCCGCAATTTATTGGCGGCCAGTCCTGTCAACTGGCTGCTGGTCACTCACGACCGCCAGGAAGCTCTGGGCCTGGCGGATGAGGTCGGGATTGTCATCGACGGCCGCGTCCGACAGGTGGGCCGGGCCGAGGAAGTCTTTTTCCGCCCCGTCGATCCGGAGGTCGCACGGTTTTTGGGCGGGGAGCTCGCCTGGCAAGGTCGCGTTCTTCGCTCGGATGCCGACATGACCGAGGTCGTCGTGGGAACCAAACACCTCTGGGCTGCCACCGTCGTGCCGCTGGAACCGGAAACCACCGTCGTGGCCACTCTCAGGCCCGAGGATGTGACTCTCTGGTCCCGGCCCGTGCCCGCCGGCGCCTCTTCCAGGAACCAGTTCGAAGCTTGCGTCGTGGAGACGGAGAACCGCGGGCTGCACGTGCTCGTCCGCCTCGATGCCGGTTTTCCCATTGCCGCGCTCCTAACCCGCGGCGCGGCCTCCGAGCTTGAGCCCGGGATCGGAGCAAACCTTGGAGTGAGCTTCAAGGCGATGAGGCTTCACCTGATTCCCCAGGTAAAACTGCTGAGGACCGAGGATTAGAGTGGCTTTCCGGTTGTGCTGGGCTTTTGGGAACAGGCAGCGGTCAAGGGCGATGACAGGCGAGTGGCGGCGGCCGGATGGACGCTGTCGGGAGCGGAACACAACCCAGAGAAAAGATGTCGTTTCTCCGCAGCCAGCGCCTCGTGAGGAGATCGCACGCCTCTTTGCTTCGGTGGGGTTTATTCGGGTTCAGTGGCAATGGCGAGTCCGGTGGCTCCGGCTTGTCTTGCGGCATCCATGACCTTGACGATGATGCCATGTTGGGTCTTGGTGTCCGCCGACAGGATCACCTCTTTCTTATTTCGCTTGGCCAGTTGTTCCTTGAGCTCCCTTTTCAGGTTTTCCAAGGAAACAGGCTGGTCTCCAAGAAAAAGCTTGCCATCCGGGCCAACGAAGAGGCGGATCTGTTGAGGCGGCGTCGTCTCCGCGGAGGAGGACTCAGGCAGAGTCAGCTCGATTCCCGGTTGTTCCAGAAACGTTGTGGTCACGGCGAAAAAGATGAGGAGCAGAAAAACGACATCGATGAGGGCGGAAATATCCAGCGTCACCCTTCGCCGGCGCTGTGCCCTTGGTGTCCTGAGGCTCATGGCAGGGCCTCTGATACTGGCTCGGCGGGCGGCGGTGCGGCTGAGAGAGCAGACGGGGGGGAGGGATTGGCACGGGACAAAAGTCTGAGAAGGCGCAAGACTTCGCCCTCCATTTCCAGGAGAATGCCTTCGGCACGATCGCTAAAGAGGTTGTAGAAGACTAGAGAGGGGATGGCGACGATGAGACCGAAAGCCGTGGTGAGGAGGGCTTGGGAAAGGCCGCCCGAGAGTTGCTTGGCCTGCCCTGTTCCAACGTCGCTGATCACCTGGAAGACGTCGATCATTCCGATGACCGTTCCCAATAACCCCAGCAGTGGAGCGATGCTGGCGATGGTGCCCAGCACCCCAAGAAACCGTTCGAGCCTGGGGATTTGTTGGCGTCCGGCATCTTCCAGGACCTCCTTGAGTTCGGACCGGGGCATGGACCGATTCTCGAGCCCCACGATGATGAGTTCGGAGATGACGGAGTTCGAGTTCCGGGCAATTTGGATCGCTTCATCGACTTTGCCGACTCCTATGAGTGAATCGATATAGGGTCGAAGATCTCGGCGCAGAAGGCGTTTTCGCCGCAGTATTATCGCACGTTCAAGGATGATTGTGGCCGAGAGGATCGAGCAAATGGCCAGCGGGATCATCACCGGCCCGCCGGCGCGGAAGAGCTCCACTGCTTTGTCGAGAATCTGTTCCATCGGTTTGTGGGGTCCTGGGGAGAGGGTGGAGGGCGAGCTGAGGGGGGAGAGCCGTAGGTTGTCGGGTTCGGGGAGATTGCCGCCTAGGGAGGGACCGACACGTTGTAGAAGAAACGAAAAGTCACGCCGACGCGTTCCTTTTTGACCGCCTTGGGCAGCGGTGGCAGAGGGGCGGCACCGCGAACGGCGTTGAGGGCCGAGTTATCCAGTGATTCCCAGCCCGAGCTCTTGGAGACGTGCAGATCTTCGATTCCGCCGGAGCGGTTGATGCTGAACTTGAGCTCGGTAACCCCTTTCGCGAAGTGGCGGGCGACGTACGGGATGAACCAGGCGGCTTTTGTCCGTAGGTAGAGGATGCGGCCATAAGGGCCGAGCTCGTCGGCCTGCGTGTCGAAAGAAAGGGCTCCCATGTCGGTGTTGCCGCCTCGGGGCGCTTGGAGCTGACTGGGCTCGAAGATCCGGGAACGCCGTGCCTGCTTGAGTTTCCTGTACTGTCGATCAAAGCGAGTTTGGGGGACCGGAGGCCGGATGTCGGGTTTGGGGGCCTTTGCCGCGGCTGAGTGGCCTTGAGTCTTGGGAGGCCTCTGAAGCGTGGCTTTTGAAGGGGCCTCCTTTCGTGGCGGCCGGACTTTGGGTTGTGGAGGGCTGGGAGGGCTTGGCGGGGGCGAAGAATCTGGCGCGGTGGCGATACGTGGAGCCTTGGTTTCTCCCTCACTGTGGGGCCTTTCCTCTGCCCGTGGGTCGGGTTTTGGATTCTGGGCCTTCCGGTTTTTGTCACTGAGGACCGGAGCCTCGACGGGATCCTTAGTCTCCGGCGCTTCGACGAACTCGAAGCGAAGAGGCCGGCTCCGTTCTTTTTCCGGAGTGCGACCCGCAAAAAAAGAAATTGAGTACCGGGCGGAAAGAGCCCAAAGAAGGACAATGTGCAGAAGAAGCGCCAAGAGGAGGGCGGCCCAGAACGGTAAGTTGTCTCTTCGTGTACCCTGGCCCATGACACGTTTCGGCTCTCGCTGCTGGTCGTGGAATGGCACGGCTCGCCTACAGGCCTTCGATCCGGCCAGAGAGCGGTGCGGAGGGGATAGCTCCCGTGTGCGGCGGCGA
>JAJRTK010000461.1 GCA_024278345.1 bacterium
ACGACCGGTGGCTCCAAAGGGCCCAGGATTTTGGGCGGCTCGCTTTCTCCTACCACACACCGGGCCAGGATGGAGACACGTGGGCGTCCGACGTGAAAGAGATCGATTCGCCCGACTTCATGTGCGGCGGCGCCGGAGTCGGAATGTTTTTTCTGCGCCTCCTGGCGCCGGAAAAAGTCCCGCTACACTTGACGTAACGTCAGGTCAGGTCTTTCAACACAAGGAATGGAAACCATGCCAAGGAAGTTTCTTTTCGCCGTGGGCTGTCTAGCCCTTTCTACGGCGGCTTTTTCCGGGACCCCCACCACGCGGCCAGCGGGGGCTCCGGCAACCCAGCCAGCAACCTCCCGCCCGGCGGCGAGCCGACCGGCGAAACCGGAGCCGCGGCGGGTTCGCGTCCAGCACGTGCTGGTTGCATTCATGGGCACGTTGCCCGGAAAACCGATCACCCGCTCCTATGAAGAGGCGGAGGCGCGTGCGACGGAGGCCCTTCGACGGGCGAAGGCGGGCGAGGATTTTGGAAAGCTCGTCAAGGAGTTCAGCGATGATGAGTTTCCCGGCATCTACGGCCTTACCAACGACGGAGCGCCTCCCGCCCCGAACTTCAGTCCAAGGAGCGCCTTGGTGAAAGGGTTCGGCGACGTGGCCTTTAGCCTTGAAGTTGGAGAGGTGCGCATGCTTCCTTTCGACCCCAAGAATCGCCGTAGCCCCTTCGGCTGGCACGTGATCAAGCGGTTGGAGTGATCTCGGGAAATGGTGCGGTGTAGGTAGGCGATGTTGCATCTCGAAAGAACTAGAATTGGACCCTACCGGCTCATGGACTCGCTGGGCGAGGGTGGAATGGGAACGGTCTACCGTGCCCGACACTTCGAAACGGGGGAGGTCGTGGCGCTCAAGACCGTTCGCATGGCCCGTCCCGGGCTTTTGGAAGGTCTGCGGCGTGAGATTTGGGCTTTGGCTAGGATCCGGCATCCCGGGATCGTCGCGATCCTCGATTCGGGCGTCCACGAGGGGATGCCTTGGTATGCCATGGAGCTTTTGGAAGGAGCTCTCCTGAGCCAGTTCATGAAAAAGATGCCGGGCCTTGGGTCGGCTGGTCCTGTTTTGTCCGATTCGGCGTCCAGATCGACGGACCCTTTGGAAGTGGCTTCGGAGACGGTTGGAAGTTTCACTCCTTCCGCGTCCGTGACCATGGCTTCGGCGAATCCATCTGCCGAGGAAGATGGTGTGGAAGGGAAACACCATATTTCCAGGCGTCGTCAAGCCAAAGAGGCCACGACGAGGCCGGACTTGACACAGACGCTTACCTCCATGATGGAGGAAAAGGAGGCTCGATCTTGGAACTCAGGTTCGCCAAGGCACCGCCCGCACTTGCCGTGCTCTTGGCAACGGTCGCCAGCGGCCGCGGGGCGACTGGCCCAGGTGCTTGGGATCGTTTATCGTCTTTGTGAGCCGTTGGCCTACCTTCACGGAGAAGGACTCGTTCATCGGGATCTCAAGGCGAACAATATCCTGGTGAAGGAAAATGGCTGTCCCGTTCTCATGGACTTTGGCTTGATGTCGCGATTCGGAGGCCAGATCAGCAGAGAAGTACTGGAAAGGACAGGCCCTGTTTTCGGGACGATCTATGCGATGGCACCGGAGCTCATCCGGGGGCAGCTCGTGGATGCGCGGGCGGATCTCTATTCCCTTGGCTGCATCCTGTACGAGCTGGTTGCGGGTTTGAGGCCGTTCGAGGGCAAGACGCCTGGAGAGGTCCTTGTTCGGCACCTAAAAACGCGTCCGGTACCACCTTCCGATTTGGTTTCGGGGATACCGGCGGGTCTTGACGAGTTGATCTTAAAACTCTTGGAAAAAGATCCCCGCAACCGGATCGGCTACGCGGAGGACATTGCCAGCGCTCTCCGGCCGCTGCTCCAAGAGTTGGAATGCCTGCCACCTCCGGCATCCTATCAGGCTCCCAGGCCCAAATCCTATCTGTACAGGGCTGGCTTCGAAGGGCGGCAAGAGGAGTTTTCCATGCTCCGAAAGAGGCTGGGGGAACTCGTCGGTGGCAAGGGCAGTGCCGTCCTTCTTGGCGGCGAAGCTGGCATTGGCAAGACACGGCTGGCGAAGGAGGTGGCCCGGGAGGCGCAGTTGCGAAATCTGACGGTTTTCGTGACTGAGGCGGACCCGGCTCCGCTACAGCGTGACAAACCACTCCACCCCCTCCGAACCCTGTTGTGCGCCGTGGCCGACCGGTGTAGGGAAAAAGGGGTCGAGGAGACCGACCACCTGTTGGGTGACCGGGGCCGCATCTTGGCCCAGTACGAACCGAGTTTTGCGGACCTCCCGGGCCAAGAGCGGTACCCCGAGCCGGCGGCCCTTTCGCTGTCCGGAGCTCGGCTGCGTCTCTTTTCCTGCCTGACTCAAACACTCCGAGCCCTTTGCTCCCACCGTCCGGTGGTTCTCCTTATCGATGACCTGCAATGGGCGGATGGCCTGACGCTGGGATTTCTTCGCCATCTTCTTGACGGTCATCAGCTCCAGGAAATGCCCTTGTTCCTGGTGGGCGCCTACCGGAGTGACGAGGTGGGGAAGGAGCTGTCGGCCCTACTCCAAAGTAATGGATATCGCGACATCCACTTGGGACAACTCAAGGGGGAAGCCGTAGGCGCCATGATCGGAAACATGCTTGCCTTGGGGCGCATTCCACCGGGATTTGTCCAGTTCTTGCGCCGGCAGTCGGAAGGCAATCCGCTCTTTGTCGGAGAATATCTCAAAACTGCTGTCAGTCAGGGGTTGTTGCTCCGAGACGCCAAAGGTTTGTGGCAGATCGCCGAGCCGGGTTCCGCCACGGACACGGATTATGGAAGCCTGCCCATTCCCAAGGCACTTCGATCGCTCATCCTGCGAAGGCTGGACGAGCTGAGCCAGGATGCCCGCCACCTGCTAGAGGTGGCGGCGCTCCTGGGCCATGACGCGGAAACGGATCTGCTGGCCGAAGTGACGGGACTTGGCCGAGCTCGCTTGACCCGGGCGACTTTCGATCTCATGGACCGGAAGCTCTTGGAGCCAGTGGGAGAGGAGGCCGTCCGTTTCGTTCACGACAAGTTTCGGGAGCTGGCTTACGAAGGGATCTCGAAACCGCATCGACGCGAGCTCCACCGGATGACCGCCGCTGTTTTGGAAGAGCTCCACCACGATGGCCGCACTGTTTCCCTGGCAGCTCTCGCCCACCATTGGGAGCGGGCTGGACGGGGCTCCCGGGCACGGATCTACTATCTGCCAGCCGCCCGGGAGGCACTGAAGCGCCATGCCTCTTTCGAAGCAGAGAAATTGTTCGAAGCCTACCTGCGCCTGACGCCGAAGCCCACCGCAGAGAGCATCGAAGCCAGAAACGACCTTGCCCACGAGGTTCTCCAGTTGCAAGGCCGCACCGAGGAAGCAATTTCCATGCACCGGTCGGCTCTCGAAGAAGCGAAGCAGCTCCATCTGCGGCCAGCGGAAACCAGAAGCCTGCTGGAACTCGGGATCGTCCATGACCGGATCGGTAGAGTCTATTTGGCCGAGGCGTTTTTCCGAGAAACGTTGGAGATCGTTAGAACGCTCGGTGACAAGCAGATGGAAGCGATTGTGCTGACCAAGCTCGCCGCCATCCAATTGGGCCTGGGAGAGGTGGAAAGTTCCAAGAACTTGCTTTGCCGAGCCGTAGAGCTCAACCGGAAACTCGGGGAAAAGGGTGGTGAGGCTGCGGCTCTGGTCCATTTAGCGGATCTCCACCTTCAGCAAAACCGCCTGGAAGAAGCCGGTAAGCACTACCACCGAGCACTGGGCATACACCGGGAAAACCACAACCGGCGAGGGGAAGGTTACACCCTCTTGAACCTGGCGATCCTTCGCCGAAGCCAGGGCGACCTCCCGGCGGCGGAAGAGCGATTTACTCAGGCGCTGGGAATCTTCTCTGAAATCGGTTGCCGCCGTGGGACTGGGTATACCTCGCTCTGCTTGGGAATTCTTCACCGAGACCGAGGCCACCGGAAGCTGAGCCACAAATTTTACCGAACCGCCACGGAGATATTTTCCGAAACTGGTGATGTCCGGGGCAAAGGATATGTCCTGGTGAACGCTTCAACTCTTCTTCGGGACCACGCCTCATATCGACAGGGATTGGAACTCTCCGAGCAAGCTGCCGAACTCTTCCGACAATTGGGGGAGAAACGGGGTTTGGCACACGCTCTGCTGGCCGTGCAGGAGAATCTCCTCGCCGCCGGGCAAATGGATCAGGCGGCGGAGTTGTCCCGGGAAAGCCTCGCCATCTTCGAGGCCATTAGCGATGAAAGGGGGCAAGCCGCAGCGGAACGCGCCCTTGGGAGCACCAAACTCTTCTTGGGTAAACTCCAGGAAGCACAACGTCTTTTGGAACGGTCAGTGAACCGATTCACCACGACCCAAGATCCGTTCGAACTCGTGGAAACCCATTGTGTCGCCGGTCGGATCGCTCTCGCCAGGGGCCTTTCTCCTGACTGGCACCTGGAGGAGGCGGACCGTTTGGCCAAGAGTCTCGATATCAGCGCAACCAGCCAGATCGTCCGCTCCGTCCAACGCCTGGCTCGGGCCAAAGCTCTCCTGGATGCCGGCCAGGGCGACAAACTTTTCTACGGTCTTCCCTACGAAGAAACTCCGCCTCTCCTGCGCCAGACCCTGGAGCAGACCGATTTTGCTGTTCAGTCCGCTTGAGAGCAGCGAGCAATCCACCCATGAAAAACGTCTATGACCAGCTAGGCAAACTAGCCTTCCAGGTTCTTCTGGACCTGCCGGTCCCGGAAGAGCCGAACAGGAGGTCTTGGCCGAAGTCCAGGCCATCGACTTATGGTTCGAGGGGCCTCGCCATCCAGAAGCATTGAGGGCCCTGGGCCTCCTGGGACGCCTGGCTCGGAAGGCCACCATCTTCGAGTTCGGGTATCCACGCAAGGCGGGACATTCCCGGGACTGTGGAATCGCAAGCGTCCGGGCAACGCCTCGCTATCGCTCGGCGGGTCACGCTGCGCGTTACCCGTAGGTGGTCCGGGGATTCCATCCCCTGGCAGGGCTTCGCCCCGCACCCACCAGGGAGCGCGCTCATCTTCCCGTTGCAACGAAGGGCAACGGGATCCCAGCCCACATTTTTGTACGCTACGCGTTTTCCTTTTTTTTCTGTTCTGTCCCGCCTTGCGTGGATACCCTCGAGTTCTACTCCTCCGCGCCCGGCATCGACCAGATGAGGCAGTGCATCGCCAAGCACCACGTCTGGCACCTCCATCGGCGGCGACAATCCAAGGAGGCCCGGGATCCCGACTTTCCACAGATGTGGCTCCTCTCCGCCGGGCGGCCCCAAACCCTTCTTTCTCCAAGCCTACGGCGGAGAAGCGACCGAATATGGGCCCGGCGTCTACCGTTTCGCAAGCTCCGGCTATGAAGAAGGCATCGTCGTCCTTTCGGAACTCCCGGAGACGGAGGAAACCCTCTTTCTCCGCCTCCTAACACGCGGAACCAGGCTCCGCAAGGCTCTCCGGGACCTTCTTTCCCTTCCCTGGGACAACCAACTCCGCCAAGAGCGGTTGGACATCTTGAAGCTCTTGCAATTCAAAATCGGCAATTTTCATCGGGGAACACCAATTTGTCGGTGAGCAGCAGTAGGGGCGGCTCCAGAGCCATCCGTTTTTATCGGTGACGAGCAATTGAGCAGCGAGATAGGGAGTTAAAAGGGGACCTATCAGATCCGGTTGACAACATCACCGCTGGGGCAGGCCTCCTTCCCGGCTCCGTGCAGCCCGGAGGGCGCTACACCGGCAAGATGCCGGTGCCACCGTTTCGGCGAAGAAAATTGTAAAGCAAAAACACGAC
>JAJRTK010000462.1 GCA_024278345.1 bacterium
AGTCCACGCACGAAAGGAACCCACCGTTCAATTTCGTGAATCCCGTCCAGCCCGCCACCGGCAAGATGCCGGTGCCACCAGGGCGGCGCCGCGGAGTGTAAAGCAAACACGCGGGGATTTGATAGGTCCCGTTTTTTCTTCCCTGTTCTGTCCCGCCTTACGTGGATACCCTTTGCTCCAAGATGTGTGTCAGTTCTTGCCTGGAAGCAATCACATGATCCACGAGCCCGTATTCCTTGGCCTCCGTGGCGCTCATCCAGAAGTTCCGGTTGATGTCAGCCTCTATTTTCTCTTTTTCCTGCCCCGTGCGCTCCGCAAGAATGCCGATGGTCAAGTCCTTCAGCTTCAGAATTTCCTGAGCCTGGATGTCCACGTCAGAAGCGGCTCCACGAATCCCGCCCCAAGGCTGATGGATCATGAGCCGGGCGTTGGGCAGTGCAAACCGCCGCTTCCGTTGCCCAGAAACCAGGATCGTCGTCCCCATGGAGGCCACCAACCCGCTGGCAATCGTGATGACTTCCGACTCAATAAAATTGATCATGTCGAAGATCGCCAGTCCGGAATAGATTTCGCCACCGGGAGAATTGATGAACAGGTGGATTGGTTTCCCGCGGGCGGTTGCGTCCAACAACAGGAGCTGGTTGATCACCTTCTTAGCGCTCTGGGCGTTGACATCTTCACTCATGAAGATCACCCGTTCCTCGACCATCTTCGACAATAGCAAAGACTCAAAGCGATCGTCGTCCCCTGATTTTTTCTGCTCCTCGGGCTCATTGTCGTCCAATAACGGAATCATGATCGCTCCTCTCTTCTCTTCACCCCAACGGCGGCTTCCATGCCCAGTCCTTTGACCCGGACCAAGCACCCCATCCGCAACCACGTCCTACCACAGACTGACTAGATGCCCATTTAGCACAGCCTCACCAGGGCCTCAACTCTCCCCCGGAAAAGACCGGCCACGTCAAGACACCTACGGGGCACGATTCCCGTGAGTGGCCTCTTTTTCCTGGGTGGTCTTCCAATCCCATCGCTCACAAAAAGGCGAGTGGCGGCGGTCGGATGGACGCCGCCGTGAGCGGACCCAACCCAAAAAGATAAAAGCGTTTTGATCGATTCGTGCCGTCAAAGTGGAAAGGGTCTCTACTCTTCGGCCATGAATGGATAATCAAACTTCCGAGGCGGGCAAAAAGTCTCTTTGATGGATTGCGGCGAAACCCAGCGGAGAAGATTCAAGTAGCTTCCCGCCTTGTCGTTTGTACCTGATGCCCGAGCGCCGCCGAACGGCTGTTGCCCGACCACCGCCCCCGTGGGTTTGTCATTCACATAGAAATTTCCGGCGGCATTTCTAAGGCTGTTGGCGGCCTGGATGACCGCTCTCCTATCCCGGGCAAAGACTGCTCCCGTCAGCGCGTATGGGGAGCCTTGGTCGCAGATATCCAAGGTCTCCTGGAACTTGTCGTCGGGATAGACATAGACCGTGAGGATCGGACCGAAGATCTCTTCAACCATGAGCTTGTGTGCCGGATCCGTCACTTGCACGAGGGTCGGTGGGATAAAGTAACCTTCGGACTTGTCGTATTTCCCTCCAGACAGGATCTCCGCGGTGGCGGACTCATGACCGAAGTCGATATATGCAGCAATCTTGTCGAATGCCTTTTCGTCGATGACGGCGCCCATGAAGTTCCTAAAGTCGGCCACATCTCCCATACGTATCTGGGCGATTTGGGCAACCAGGAGTTCCTTGAGCTGGCGCCAAAGCGATGCGGGGAGATATGCCCTGGACGCCGCGGAGCACTTTTGGCCCTGGTATTCAAAAGCACCACGAATCAAGGCTGTGGCTAGCTCTTCCAAGTCCGCGGAGCAATGAGCGAAGACAAAGTCCTTTCCGCCGGTCTCTCCCACGAGCCTGGGATAGGTCCTGTAGTTGGCGATATTCTGGCCGATCTGTTTCCAAAGACTCTGGAAGACGCCAGTGGAGCCCGTGAAGTGAATCCCTGCAAAGTTTGGATCCCCGACAACTCGGTCCGTCATCACAGCCGGTGACCCAGGCAGTAGATTGATCACGCCCGGTGGCAGGCCCGCTTCCTGGAAGAGCTCCATGATGATATGGGCAGAGAAGACTGCGGATCGAGCTGGTTTCCAAAGCACGGTGTTGCCCATGATAGCGGGTGCGGAGGGGAGGTTTCCCGCAATCGACGTAAAGTTGAAAGGTGTCACGGCAAAAACGAAGCCTTCCAGAGGCCGATGTTCGAGGCGGTTCCAGATTCCCGTGCTTGAGCGGGGTTGATCCCGATAGATCTGTTCCATGAAGCAGACATTGAAGCGAAAGAAATCGATGAGCTCACACGCGGAGTCAACCTCAGCTTGGTGCGCGGTCTTTGACTGGCCCAACATGGTGGAGGCATTGAGGATCTGTCGATAACGGCCAGCAAGGATCTCGGCAGCTCGGAGAAAAATCGCGGCCCTCTCTTCCCAAGGGGTCCGCGCCCACTCTTCCTTCGCACCCATTGCCGCGGCAATTGCATCGCCGACGTCCTCTTGGCGAACGCTGTGATAAAGGCCTAATCGCCGCGAATGTTTGTGAGGCATCCGGATCTCCTTACAGTCACCGGAATAGACCTTCTTGCCGCCGATCACTGCTGGAACCTCCACCTCGGTGCTGCTCATGTCGGCAATGTTCAGCTTCAGATCGGCTCTCTCCGGACTCCCGGGACGGTATTCCAGGACCGGTTCATTGGTGGGCTCCGGGAGCCGACAAATCGCATTCGTCATGGTCAACCTCCATCTTCAAGGTGGGGCAAGGAAAGCTACCGGCACCGGCGTCGGCGGCGCCTTTTCGCCTGTCTCAGTTTTTTCGACAGGTCCTCATCGCCAGGCTTGAACTCCAAGGCTTGCTGGTAGTTCTCAATAGCGTTGTTGCAGTTCTTGAGGCCAAGGTTCAGGTCTCCCAGGTATTCCCATGATTTGCTGGTGGGCTTTGCCTTTCCATGGAACCCCAAAAGCACCGTTTCGGCCGCCTTGTATTTCTCTTGTTGGATCAAGACGGCTGCAAGCGGAAGAACGAACCGCTCCTCAGCCCCTCCAAGGAGCAAGGCCTTCTGGTAGAAAGTGGCCGCGGCTTCAAGCCTGTTGTTGAGCTCGGCCAAGCGCCCTTGCTTGAGGCGGTATTCCGCTTCGTCGGGGTAGAGGCTTGGATTGGCGGCAATCAGTTTCTCCGCCCTGTCATACTGCTCAAAACGAAGCAGCAAATCGAGGTGGAGATCAAGAACGGCCCTGCGTCTGAGACCCAACTCATAAGCTCGCTCCAGATCATTTAGGGCCCCTTCAAAATTCTCCCGCTGAACCGCGAGGCTCCCGGACAAATAGAAATTCTCGGGCTCCGCCGACTGGACCCGAGTGAGATAACTCGATTGCGCCTCGGCCAGATCCAACTCTCCGCCCTCGAGAGCCAGCCATCCATATTCTCTGCGTGCGGAAAAAAATCGTTGATCGCTAGAAATGAGAGATTGCAAGATCTGACGCGCTTCCGCCTCGCCCCCCGATTCCGCCAGGGATTTCGCCAGCAAGAAACGATCATTGGCGGTGGGGTTTTCTCCATCGACCAGCCGGCGAAGCACGGGGACGGCATCTGGTGCCCGCCCTTGTAGAAGCAAGATCCGCCCGTGGGTTCTCAGGATTCTTGGGTCGTCGGGCAAGAGTTCCTTGGCCTTCCGGATGGCGACGTGGGCATCGTCAAAGCGGTGTTGTGTCGCCAATCTGGAAGCTCGCCGAAGAATCTCTGTCAACTGCTGGGCTCGCATTTGAGGGAGAACGACGCCAAATGCGAGCCAAAGCCCGACGAGAATCAACGCTCCCATGACGGCCAGAACGGGTTTCGATGGGATCCAGCGCTTGGTGAGCAAACGCCGCCTTGAAAAGCGTTCCAGCTCTTTTTTGAGCACTCTTGCCTCATCGAGTTGGGGCCTGAGGCTCAACGCTCGATGTAGCTCGACCAGGGCCTGCGCCGGGTTCGAGTCCTTGATTTTTTGCGCCCGTCTGAGGGCCATGTAAGCACGGGTAAGCTTGTCACTCTGGAGCCGAGATTCAAGGGCGTGCCGCCGCTCTTCGGCTACGGAGTTATCTGGGACGATTTCCAGTATCTCGCCGTAAAGGACAAAAGCCTTAGCCACATCCCCCCGGCGTTCCAACTTGGAAGCCTCATCAAAGAGGCTCTGAAGTTTTCGTTTGACCGCGGGGTCATCCACGATAGGCTCTGAGAACTTCCCACCATCCGGTTCTGGTCTTGGGGTCACCTTAGGTTTCGTCTCGCTCATCGATGGCGAGGAAGCAGAAGCCGACGAAGAATGGCCCCCAAGATCGAAGACGACATCATCTTCCGATTCCGCTTCCGACGCTTGAGGCTGTCCAGTTTCAAAGGTGATGTCATCAAAGCCTTCCGACTCCTCTGAAAAGCCGTTTCCGAGATCTTCATCTTCCATGAAACCGACGGAGAGATCGAACAGCTCAGCCTCTTGTTCCTCCGCGCCATGAGAAGGCGCCTTCACCTGCCCGGCCCCAGTACTGGATCCAGCGGAGCCACCACCCTCCGAAAAAGTCTCGTCGCCACCAACCTGAAGATCCCATTCCCCCCAGACCTGTTCGGTCTCTACCGAAGCTAGCGAATCCTCACGGACGCTCAAGACAGGCTCATCTACTCTTGCCTCCGACAGAGCCATCTTGGCAATTGCCAAGCCTTCTTCCGCCTCCGAATCACCGGGACGAGCTTCCAGCAACCTCTCCCAGGCCTGAAGCGCACCAGAAGCGTCTCCAGCGGTTGCGTAGGCGCGAGCCTCCAATCTGGTCTCCTCGATATGGCGGAGGTCCGCGAGCTTCGCCCGAGCCAGTTCCAGGTTGAAATAGGCATCTGAATCGTTGGGATCTTGGGAGAGGATTCGCTCAAAGGTGTCCGCGGCAGCGTCATATCGGCCCGTTTTGTAGAGTTTTTTGCCCTGGTCAAAAAGGGACTGATCCCCGGAGATCACGGGTTCAGGGCCGCCGCGGAATCTGGCGGAAGGTGGCCTGGCCTGGGGAATAGCGGCAGATCTTGCCGAAGGAGAGCGGGCCGCGGAAGGAGGCGACCCGGCTGAACGGCCTATGGGCTCCAACCGAGCAGGGGTACCTCCAGAGAGAGCGTTCCGAGCTGATTCAATGCCTTTCCGCGCATGCAAATCACCGGGATTCGCATCAAGCACGCGCTCCCATTCGCTGATGGCGGCCTCATAGTCGCCAAGCTCATAGAGAGTCGCCGCTTGAAACAGAGCCCCCTCTAGGTCGCGTCTGTCGGCTAAACGAGCTTTCGCAATCTCTAGTTTGAAATAGGCCTCCGGATGGTCAGGCTCCATTTGGAGCAATTTTTCCAGAAGATCCCGTGCCTCTTGGAGCTGACCTGCCTCCAACAATCGCACCGCCTTGGCATAAGGGTCAGGATCTTTGGAGCGGGCGGCAGCGCTGTGGGGGTGGGGGGACGAAGCATGCTTTGGAGGAAAGTGTGCCGCTGAAGTTTCATCGGGGAAAGCAGTATCTAACAATGCCGTGGTTACGGGATTGAACCCTTGTTCACCGCCCACCAGATCCGACTGGGAAAAATCGAGTTTCCCGCCCAATTTGCCGGTGTGGCCCGATCCGGAAGGCTGTTCATCCCCAGGCAAATCACCATCCCCGAAAGCAGCATCAAAAAAGGCTGTCGTCACTGGATTAAACTGATCGCCGGAAACGCTGCCTGACTCGGCGTACGGCTCTCCTCCAGGCAAATCATCATCCCCGAAAGCAGCATCAAAAAAGGCTGTCGTCACTGGATTGAACTGGTCGCCCGAGACGCTACCTGCATTCGGGAAATCCAGCAATCCCAATGACTCTCCAGTCTTTTCCGGTTTCTTTTCGGCACCGGAAGATTCGAGAAGGTCATCTGGAAAAGCCGCGTCAAAGAAGGCCGTGTTGATCGCCTGAAAATCTCCCTGGTCATCGACAGCCCAAAGCGCCTCCTTCTGCCTGTTTCCGGCGTGAGACTTCGACTCTGGCAAAATTGGCTTTGCACCATCGCCAGTTTGGTCTCCCTCTGGAGCTGTCAAAAAACCCATTTCATCTTCCCACTGGCTCACGACCCCAGCCAAAGACAACGAAACCGAGTCCATCGATCTGTTGGGCGATGGAACGGGAATCGAAACGGGCATATTCCCGTGGGAAGTCGGGGGACTTACAGGCCGAGCGGCTTCTTCACTCAGGGCCTGCTTGATAGCGACGAGCTCCTGGAGAATTGGCTCGAAATCGGTGTACCGGGCAGCAACGTCTTTTTCGAGACACCGTTTGAGAAGCTTCACCAAGCGATGAGGAATCCCGGGCAATTCCAGTGGCGGGACCGGTTCATTGAGGATTTTGTACACCGTGGACGCCGGGTTATTGCCTTCAAATGGCGGCATGTAAGCCAAAAGCTCATAGAGTACTATTCCAAAGGCAAAGACGTCAGATGCATTGGTGAGGTCACCCCCTCGAATTTGCTCCGGAGACATGTAGGTGGGACTTCCCACAACGGAACCTGCTCTCGTCATTCGGCTCAAGACCTGAGAAGTGATCATGGCGATCCCGAAGTCCATCAGCTTAACGACGCCGTTGTTGAGGATCCGTATGTTCCCCGGCTTGACATCCCTGTGAATGACACCCTTGGAATGGGCGTATTGAAGGGCACGGCCGACCTGAATGGCGATATTGATCTTCTGGCGCAAGCTCAGCTCGACGCTTTGATCAATGAGATCTCGTAGATCTTGGCCCTCCAAGTATTCCATGGCGATGAACAAGACACCATCAATCAAGCCCAGGTCGTGGATGATAACGATGTTCGAATGGGTCAAAGAAGCGGAGACTCTGGCTTCGTTGAGGAACCGTTTCCGGAGATCATCATCCGCCTGCAACCGCTGGTTGATCACCTTCAAAGCCACATCCCGCCCGAGCATCGTATCTTTTGCCCGAAAGACAATGGCCATACCGCCCACTCCAAGGCGACCCAGCAACTCGTATTTTCCCAGCCTCCGACCCATCCTCTGCCGACCCTCGTTCTAGGGAATTCCCCCGCAATTTACCCCCACCCTTCCGATACCCCCCTCACAAAATCCATTCCCCCATGGCGCCTCACCAACTCCCGATAATCTCCTGTCCCCCCAAAAGATACCAGGCGACCGCCCCGGCAATCAGCACCATCATCACAAAACAAAAACCCAACAGACGTCGGAACTTTCGGGCACGTCTTCCGCGGGCAAAGGAGCCTCTCTGCAAATGTCTTAGCAAAGACTGGGCCTCGACGAGATTTGGCCGTATCTGAAGAGCCGCCCGAAGAAGATCCATCGCCTTGGCGGGATTGTGCTCCGATATCTCTTGGGCCTCCGCCAACTTGACTTTCGCGTTGCTCAGCGCACGGCTTTGCGAAATCTGTAGCATAGTCCGGAGCGAACTCAGCCGTTCCTGAGCCAACACACTCTGAGGCGCCAATTCCATGATCTGTTCGTAAAGTTGAATCGCCGCTTCGGTAGATCCCTGTGCCTCCGCCTTCGAGGCTGCATCGACAAGCTGCCGAATCTTACGCCTTTGTTTTTTTGGGGGTCCACTTGCCAGCACTACATCCAGCGTATCCGGATCGATGCCATCATCATTCCTCTGGCCATTCCCTGGCAATGCGGAATAGAAGTCATCCGTTCCAAAATCTTCGGCAAAGATTCCTTCTTCCGCCTCCGAAGACTCGTCTGCAAATTCATGGGAGGTTCGGACACCAGAGGGCTCCCCGTGGCCACTGGCGGAAGCAGGCGCGGACCCGACGTCCGCTTCTCCAAGGCGAGCGAGGCCCGCGGTAGCTCGCTGATTCCCGGGATCGAGATCGAGAACTTTCCGCCACTCTCGCGCCGCACCCTCGGGATCTCCAGCTTCTTCCAGGGCCTTGGCTGTCAGAAGGGTCTCTTCCAAGAACTGTTGGTCGCCTTCCTTGGCCTTCGCCAGCTCGCTGTACATGTAGGCATCAGCATGATCGGGGTCCAGGTCTAACGCGGCTTCAAACCGGTCGCGTGCCTGGCGATAACGCCCGCGGTCAAAAAGCCGTTTTCCTTCCTTGAACAGCATTTCCGGATTCGCTTCGCCATCGCTCAAAGGCTTATTTTCCGCCGCCACCGCAACGGTGTGCTCCTCTTCCCGCAACTCCTCTTCTCCAAGAGAGCTGAGAGCCGCCTTAAGTGTCCCCTTTTCGGTCTCCGCGATCTTGGCCCGTGCCGCATCTACGTGTTTGAGAGTCTGCCGATGGCCGGGAACTCGTTCTAACACCAGATCCCAATAGGCCAAAGCCTGGCCATAGTCCCCTGCTCTAAAACAATCGACCCCCTTCTTGAACAAATCAGCCAGTTTTTTCTGTCCAGTGGAAGTTTGCACGTGCCCCATCCGTGGCCCCTTAGCGACCAATTTCTTGGAGGAATTCAAAGTGAGTGCATTACCCATTTGATCTTGACTCATCCAATCTCCTCCCCACCACCGCCTGATCCTTTCGACTCCCTCCGCGGGGCAAAGCCGCAGCTGTGGCGGGACACTCTGGACACTCTAGTCGTCACGAGGAATCTCAACAGTGGCAGTCTCAACCAGGCGAAACTGAAAAACTCCTGACATTCGCCCCTTTCGACGACTGTACTTGAGCTTTTCCCTGGTGCGTAGCCTCAGGATATTGTTGACTCCGGGGGCGATATCGACGCCAGCGTCGAACACCCATTCCTTGCTCTCCTCCCCCGCACCGCCACGCACAACGATCTCAAGCTTCCGCCGACCCGCGGGCACATCGTCGAACAGGTAGTCTCCGGAAAAAACATGAATGTTCTTTGCGTGTCCCTTCTTGCCCTTTTTCGCGGGATGTTCGACCTCCGAATCAGTCAAATAGTAAACTGTGTCGCCATCGATACGAACAATCACCTCGATGTTGGTCTTCGACCGCTGCGTCGAGACTCTGGGATCAACTTTGGCCGACCACCAAAACGAATCTCCCTCGAACTCAAGCTTCACTCGGCCTTTGGGAGTCATCAGATCATCGAGCAACTGGATTTTCGCCTTGGCATCGGAATCGTCGGGTCTGAGGGCAAGGATCTTCCCGTAGTAGAATTTTGCTTCGGTGTACTTTTGATTCTCAAAGAAATTTTCCGCTGCACCGCGAAAGTAGTTTACGCGATCCCGTACCGCCTCGGGAGTCTCCTCACCTCGGACACCGAGAGCCTCGTAACACATTTCAAGGCCCTGCCTTGCCAGGATATCATCTGGAATGAGCTTGAGGATAGCTTGATAGTGCCTCTTGGCGGTGCGATAGTCCTTTCTGGCAAGGGCATCCTCCGCCCTCTGGAGCAACTCTTCGGGGCTGGTTTCCGCTTTGCCCGCAAGCGCGGCACGCGCTTCCGCAATCTTTTCATTGGCGAGAACGCGCCGCTCCCCCCACAAATCGACTCTTTTTAGCCTTTGAAAATAAGCGACTGCCTTCTGGAAATCCCCGCTGTCCAAGGCTTTGAACCCTTTGCGTTGATAAAAGGCACCGATCTTAGCCAAAAGTTCCCTGATCGTCGTGTTTTCCTCGTCAAGAGCCATGATCTGCCGCGCAACCTCCAGAACATTGGTCCCTTTCGGAGTCGTGTAATAATATTTCCGGAAGTAGAGTTTTGCCTTACTCTCAAGATTCGCGATCTCGCGCTTTTTCCGCGCCTCTTCCTCACCACTATCCTGATGTTCAATGGGCGCCAACCCGCTCCCACCCCAGTCATAGTCCCCGCCAATCGCCCCTTCGGCAGCCGGCGCTGGAGTTGGCGAAGAGCCTCCCGTCCCCAAAAGATCTTCGGGAGCAACCGATGGCTGATCCTCAGCATCACCCTCTTCACTCACTGCTGCACCAGAAGCAACCGGCGGCTCTGAAACGTCGCCCCCAGACTCGGGAATCCGGTCCTCCGAAACCGCATCCACACCAGTCTCCTGGTCCGGCGACGGCGTGGGAGCAACCTCTGAATCAGATGCCTCTTCCGGAGTTTTTCCTTCATCTCCTTCGATGAGCTCCCGTGGATCAAAAAAATCTCCAGCTCCGTCAGCCTGCTCCTCCTCGGTCGATTCCTCGGAGGCAGACTCCGCCGTTTCGGGGGCGGACGTCTCTTTGCCGGATTCTCCCGCGCCGCCATCTTGACCTCGGGCTGGAACCCCTACCCACAAGAACACCAACAACCCTATCGATATCCATCGAAACATGGAATCGAACCTCCGTCCACACACCGCCTTTTCCCCAACAAGACCCCGAGCAAGAGGCGTATTGCCCATCATCAGGCACCTTCCATTCATTGCACCCACCTGGCAGCTACGCCCTTAAACGTCCGTCATCATCGCAGCCAGGCGAATCATCGCCGCGACAGACGGCCATTGGCCAGAATCGCACCGCATCTGGAAAACTCCTTCGCAATTTGGCAGCCTAGCAAAGCGATGGACACTGAATCAAGTTGCCCCCGGACACAGGAGCTACGCCAAGGCAAATGAGGCGCCAGACTCTCTGGCTACGATCCAAGGTGACAAACTGGGGCTTGAGAGGCAATTGATCCACCAAGAAACGGGAGCAACACAGCTTGAACGGACATCCAAGACAATCCCCGCGCCGATCCTTCCCTCTCCTCCTCTGCGCCTTGGGGGCCACCCTTTACTGCGCGTCGTTTCTGGTTCTCATCGCCGTGGCACCGTCAGCCAGGGAATCTTCTCAAACTTTGCTCAAAGCACAGATTCGGTTGCTCGTAACCCTGCACGCTGGGCTTTCAGAGAACCACACAATGGCGAGCAACCTCCTTGAGTCGATGATCCGGGAAGCCCTGGAGATCGCGGGGACACAGAGCTTCGCGGAACAAGCGGTTTGGGTCGCTGAGCAGGGAGGGCCCGTTGCTCTTGAAGAGTGGGCGGCGAAAGGGAAGCCCCTCAAGGAGCCAGGCAGATTGGAAACACTGGAAACCATCCAAGCAATCTTCGAGGGGGGCACGAGACCTAACCCGACAAAACTCCATAAGCTGCTTCAAGAAACGCACGGCCCTTTTCGGGAGTTGGTTCGGGGAAGGCTGGGAGAAGGTCAAGGCAGGGCAGCCTTTTACAAGAGAGGCCAAAAGGCTCTTTTCCTCGTTGGGTCGGGAGTCCTGCTCCTTTTGGCCCTGGGAGTCCTTGGGATAAGCATCCTGATGACGAACTGGTTGTGGCTGGGAAAAATCCATCCGGTCTCCCGGTTTCCTCCGGCGGACCCGGGCCAGCTTCGGGGTCTGGATATCTACCTTGTCTTCACTGGCTGGCTGTGCCTCTACTTCACGGTATCAGCCGCGGGCCCTCTCCTGATGGAGTCCCTTGGCCCAGCGGCCGTTTCTTGTTCCTATGCCCTCCACGGCCTTGGCGGGCTGTTTCTCATCCGCGTGTTGATTTTTCCCGGGCAATCGATTCGAACCATCGGTGAAAAACTCTTCGGAGGATCCAAGCTGGGTGGAATGCGATGCTTTCTCTTCGGATTGGGGGGCTATGCCGTGGCACTACCGGTGATTTTCTTCGTGGGATGGGCCACGCGGATGTTCACCGGAACGCCGCCAGTAGCGGACAACCCCATCATTTCGATATTCCTTGGCTCGGGGTCCTGGCTGGACAGAGCCACCTTGGCCGCGACAGTCTTGGTGCTAGCGCCGATTTTCGAGGAAATCCTGTTCCGGGGCCTCCTTCTTCCTGCTTTTCGGCAACGGATCGGGGTGGTGGGCGGCCTTTCCGCAAGCGCTCTCCTGTTCGCCTTCATCCACTTCGACGCCCAGGCTTTTCCGCTTTTGGCGGCGCTGGGCTTCATTCTGGGCTTCGTCGCCCACAAAAGCGGTTCCCTCTGGCCAGCCATCGTCACTCACGGGCTTTGGAACACCCAGAGTCTGCTTTCTATCGAGATCCTCCGCCAACTGGGGGGAAACTGAGACCGCTTAGGGCAGACCATCTTCACGACGCACCTATCACCGGTTCCGGGTCAGCCGTCCACTCCCCCCAGTCCTCGGTCTACAGGCGCACGTCGAGCCACGGAAAAAGGATGTCGAAGATCCGTTTTCTGTCGGGGTCACCGAAAATCTCGTGATACATGGCTTCGAATACGTCCAGCCGCTTGTCCGAGGCTCCCACCCGACCATAGAAATCCTTGGTGGCCGAGAGGTCCGCGATGCGATCCGACCCGCCAGCAAGTAAGAGCAACGGAAGCCGCAGCTTGTCTGCCTGGGCCAGAGCCTCCCCGTGAGCCACAAGTTGCCGCGAAAAAGCTCTGGCTGTCGCCACCTTTCCATACAAGGGATCGGCTTTGGTTTTCTCCACCACTTCATGATTCCTGGAGAGATCCTCCGCCGGCAGATCGGTGGGCATGGAAAACGTCGGCCAAGCACGATTCAACAGGCTAGCCAACAATTTTTTCCAAAGAGGAAGGGCAAATCTCAACCCCAGGTAAGGGGAAGAGAGGACCAGGCCTCGGATCGATTCTCCCCGTCCAGCCTGCAAAAACCGAATCGCCACCAACGCGCCCATGGAATGGCCCACCAGAAAACGAGGCAGCTCCGACGCGGGCCCGATTCTCAACAGGGAATCGAGGTCATCGAGGTAGTGACCGAAACAAGCCGCATGGCCTCGTTGGCCAGCCGAGCGGCCATGGCCACGAAGATCGAGCGCCGAAACAGTGTAGCCCCGGCGAAGCGCCTCGCCAACGAACTCCGGATATCGACCGGCGTGATCCAGGTAGCCGTGGACAAGAACCAGCTCCCCCTTAGGCTCCGAGGCCGGCCAGCGATAACCAGCCAACATCGTCCCATCCTTCGAAGTTAACTGGAATGTTCGGGCATCCTTCATGAAATCTTTTCCCTGCTAATCAGCCACTCGTTCGCTTCCGCCTTCTGGTCCAAATAACCCTCCAAATAGTTGGCGACACTGGAATCCTTGAGCAGATCCTGGATGACGCCAGACGCCTTGGAGATCAGGCCGCTCTTGTCGGTGGTGGCGCTGAAGTAGCGCCCCCTCATGCCGGTGAAGTGGTCTCGCATCTGGCACAAGAAGCGGAACATGTACATGAACTCCTGCCAGGTCTTGATGCTCTTGCTGGCAGCTACCGCCGTTTGTACCAGCGACCGCATGAACTCCTTGAGAGGAACAGCGATCACCGGAGTCTTCTGGTTTGCCGAAATAATTAGAAGACAATTTCTGGCGATCTGCCCCGTAAGACTCTTGAGGATGAGAGAGGTCACCTGATCATTCCCCAACTCGAAGACTTGCTTGACCAGGTTGGCGGGATACTCGATGACCGTGGAATTGTCTTCCAAGGCCACGACGCCAGCGGACCGAATGGGCTCTTCGCCGTCAAGAGTAAAAATCGCGTTCTCTCCCAACACCATCTTGGGGTAGATGAAGCCCACCAGCTCTTGCCCGGTCTTGACGGCAAGCTTTCCCTGTTCGAGGATGGCGATGGAGCGAGCACGGTCCCCTTTCTCCCAAAGGAGAGCATTCTTCGACAGGATGAGCTTCCTTTGCATCTCTTTATCTTTTTCCTTTGTTTTCAGGGTTTTTATTCCGATAAACAGCTATCTAACGCTCTACCTCAACCAAACCCGCCGGTCAAGTGACAGCCCGGCTAAGGCCTGTCAACCACCAAGATTCAGTTGATTTTTGCCTTCCGCTCCCATCAGGCGCTGGCCAGCACCCGCTGCTCGCCACTCACCACCCACGGGCCGGGTCATCGCACCCCAAAAGTGATGCCACTCCACGAGATCTCCGGGACACCAACAAAAGAAGGTTCAACCAGATGAAAGATGCCCGACCGAGCAAAACCGCTGAGGTCACCGCACTTCAGAGGGCCTCTGAACAAAAACGGCCACCTCCGGAGAGGATCTTGGACGACCCCTTCGCCAACTGTTTTCTGACAAAGACAACCCAAGCGGCGTTGGCGGCCTGGGAGCACCGAGGCAAACTCGGCAACCTTCTGGGATGGTTCTCCGTGGGCCTCACCACCTTCGTCCTGACCCGTCATCGGTACATGGATGACCGGCTTCTGGAAGCCCTGGCCTGTAAAGAGAAAGCGCCCCACCGGATCGTCGTCCTTGGAGCAGGTTACGACATGCGGGCTCACCGCCACGCCAAGGCCATCGACGGTCGACCTTTCCTGGAAGTGGATCACCCGGCCACGGGAAAGCGAAAAACGGGCATCCTGGACAAGCTGGAGCGAGAGGGCCGACTCACCGCGCCCCGGGCCGAACAGCTCCTCATCGATTTCCAAACGGAATCCCTGGAAGAACGGCTGAAGCAAGCGGGCCTCCAGGGAAAAGAACGGGTCTTTTTCATCTGGGAAGGCGTGTCGATGTATCTGACCCGCGAAGCGGTGAAGAATACACTTCGGACCCTGAGCAAGGTCTCGGCCCCGGGAAGCCAGATTGTGTTCGACTGCTGGTTTCTCCTGGATCAACCGGACCTCCGGAGTGCCTCTCACAGGTTTCTGGCCAACATGCTCCTCTTCCTGGGAGAACCGGTCCTCTTCGGGATCCACCCTGAGGACGCGGGCGGATTCCTGGATCAGTGTAACCTCAAGATGATGGAAACGGTCCTTCCCCGGGAGCTTAAAAGTCGCTACGTGCGGGACGACAGACGGGTTTACCCGGCCTGTTACACGGTCTGGGCACGGACAGGGGAATAGGGCGATTGGGGCGCCGATCATCGGTGGTCGGCGGAGTCGATTATCCGTTATGGCCCGCGGCCATTGTCTCCGCTACGCTCCGGCTCGGTCGGCACCGGCCACCCACCAAATCCGCGGTGCCGAGCGCAGCGAGATGCCGAGCATAAGCGAGACCCACCGTACAAAGAGGGGTGGGGAACTCGTTGCTTTTTATTGCAACGGATCCTCGCGAGTCCCCTGGCGAGGTCCCTGCGCCGAGCGGAGAACATCCGCGGGCCGCCTCCGCTGGGAGCGCCGCGCCGAGGCCCTTTGAGCCGCGTCTCGCTGCGCTCGGCATCAGCCCCTCGCCAGGGAGCGCGCTCATTTCCCCTTGCAGGCCTCGGTCATGGTACCGGCCACGGTGCAGATTTCAGACGCCGCCCCAGGGCTTCCAGCCCTGGAACCCGGCGGAGGCTCTGCCTCCGGACCTCCGCTGGGAGCGCCGCTC
>JAJRTK010000463.1 GCA_024278345.1 bacterium
CGCGATTCCACGGTAGTAAAGGCATTTCCCCCCTGATACGGCTGGTCGGCCCGATTCGACGTCGCAGAGCCCGCAAGCACGATGTACACTTCTCTGGGCAAGTCGGGGAAACGATCCGTCGCCCGCAGCAGACAGGGGGCATGGTAATGGCCGGAGAGCACGATGTCCACCCCGAGTTCCGCAAGGCTGCCCAACGTCTGGCGCGAACGGATCTGGGGCATCTACCAGAGGCCGGGAAAGGAAAGAAGCGGATGATGGGTCACGACAATTCGCCTTGCCACGCCGGGAAACTCTGATATGCGGAGCTCCAACCGTGCAAGCTGACGGGCTGTGACCATGCCTCGGTGGACCAGATAGGGTTTGCTGGAATCGAGGCCCAAAACCAAAAGCTGGCCCAGGCGAACTTGCGGTTCAGTCGTCTCGTGGATAAACCGCTTGTAAAGCTGGTAAGGTTGTAGGAATCGGTGGACTGGATTCAAGATCGAGATTTCGTGATTCCCCGGAACACTCAGGTAGGGCCGGTCCAGGCTGTCGAGGAAGCGCCTGGCCCGGGCAAACTGCGCGGGAAACGCCGCCCGCTGGACCAAATCCCCGGAAACTACGACCAGGTCGGGCTTCAGACGCCCGATACACCTTTTCAACGCCGCGACTCGATCCCACCGGATCGGAGGACCAAAGTGCAGATCGGAGATGTGAACAAGGAGACTCAAGAACAGTCTTTCAAAGAAGGCGCCTCCGCCCGGACAGGCCAGACGGAGGAACCGCGTAGGCAGACTCTTGGGAAAGACCGGCCGGGCGCCTGGCGCTCGGGGAATTCGCTTCGAGTCGGGGGCAAGCTCAAGGCAGTTTATCATGCTCCTTGGACAGCGGCGAATCCCCGCCGCACCGCCAAACCGCAGCCGCGGGCGCGCCCAATGAAAATGTTGGCGTTTTTTCTGGGGGCCTGGGTGGCGGGAATCCTCCTTGCCTGTCTACCGTCGCCCGCCGAAGCAAAGACAGCCAAGATCAAGGTCGATCTGGCCAATATCCGAGAGGGCCCTGACACCAAGATGGCTCGGGTCGGCCGCGCAAAAAGGGGCACGGAGCTCGCCGTCCTTGGCGAAAAAGACCAATGGCTCAAGGTGGAGCTACCAGACGGGCAACAGGGCTGGATCTGGGCTTCCCTGGTCACCATCACGGACGCCGCCCCCACGCCGGCACCTCCGGCAACGCCTCGGGCAACACCATCTCTGGATGATCTCCGAGGGATGGCCGCGAAGCTGGCGGCGGGACAGATCAAGAATCTTCGGACGGCCCAGACCTTCTGGATCCTCCAAGAAGCGGTCACGAGCGCTCAAACGGGGGACCGCCTTCTGTTGGGTCCAGGACGCTATCCAGGCCGCCTCGTCATTGGAAAAGAGCTTCGCCTCTTTGGCGCGGGAATGGACGAGTCCATCATTGAGCTTGATCGGGATAAACAAGACTCCGTTTGGATCCAGGCAGCCTGCCCCAAGGCCATCTTTGCTCACGTCACCTTCCTGGGAGGCAAGGGCAAACTTCCCCTCGTGGAGATCAATGGCGCCTTCAAGGGCCTCTTGACCCACTGCCGCTTCAAAGGCGGCAAGGGCGTGGCACTGGCCATCGGCGACCGGGCCACGCCCACCATCGCCAACTGCGAATTCATCAAGACCGGAAAGGTGGCCATCGAAGTCCGGGGGCAAGCCGCACCGCTCCTTGAGCTCAACCAGGCCAGCGACGGACAGGGCGGAGGCATCGTCGTCTTCGATAGTGCCGCGCCGATCATCCGAGGAAACCGGATCCATGGAATGAATGCCTTTGGCATCCAAGTCGCTGACCGATCCCGCCCCATCCTGGAAAGCAATGTCGTGGAAAACTGCCGCCTGGACGGAATCTACGTTCAGCACCTCGCCGCGCCCACCATCCGAGGCAACTCCATTCTCTCCAATGCTCAAAACAGGCGGGACACGGCGAACCTCTCTTTCGACGACGACTCCGCGGGGATCGTCGAAGAGAACGTCATCGCGGGAGCCGAGCGGCGGCCGGGGCTCCTGGTCATCAAGAATGCTCACCCGCTGGTCCAGCGAAACCAGTTCTTCCGCAACAAAATCGCCATCCGCCTCGAAGACAAGAGCTATCCCACCCTCCGAGAAAATCACCTTGTGGACAACGGGGACGATCTCCAGGACAAACGGGACAAATGACCCTCCGACACCGCTCACGGCCATGGGAAGAGTCCGCATCAACGACCGCGGCGGAGCTCGTCGGAAATGCGATACCCGAAACCCCGCACCGTTTCCAGCAGCTCCGACGCCGGGCCCAACTTGTCCCGGAGACGCCTTATATGCGTATCCACCGTTCGCGACAGGACGTCCGATTGGTAGCCCCAAACCCGGTCGAGGAGCGACTCCCGCGTACAGACTCGACCCGCTTCCTCAAGAAGATGGACAAGCAGCCGAAACTCCAGCGGAGTCAGCTCCACCCTTTCGCCGGCTACCTTCACCCTATGGCGCCCAACATCCACCTCAAGGGAACCAAAGCATAGAAACCGCGGACCTGCCTCCAGGCGGCGGCGGAGCAAAGCCTGAAGCCGAAGAAGCAGCTCCCGCACTGAAAAAGGCTTGACCACGTAATCGTCCGCTCCCGTCTCGAACCCGATGACCCTGTCAAGCTCGCTGCCCCTAGCCGTAAGCATCAGCACCAGGACCTCTTCGGTGGCCGGGTTGCTCCGCAACTTCCGGCAAACCTGGATTCCCGTAATTCCCGGCAGCATCAGATCGAGGATCACGATGTGGGGAGGATTGCGAAAAGCCTGGTCCAAAGCCCCACGTCCGCTCCTCGCCTGCGTCACCTCGTAGCCCTCAGCCTCAAGATTGAACCGCAAAACCTCCTGCAGATCGGGATCGTCCTCCACCACCAAAACCCGGCGCTTTCCAGCTTCCGCACTCGCTTTTTTCATCGGACCCTCAAGGTGTCGATCATTGACTTATATCCCCGTATACTCAATCCATTACTCCGGATTCAGTTTTTTTTGCCATGTTCCGCTCCCATCGTATGACCCACGCCTGCGGCGCGAGTTCCCCCCCCGCTCACGCGACTCGCCCCTCAACCCCGTTCACTCCGAATCTTCCACCCGCCCAATCTCTTCGCGCCGATTCTCCCGGCCAGAAGTGGATTCCGCCCCCAAAGGCTCCTCTGGAAGCGGCAATTCCACCACGAACAGCGTTTTCTCCCCCGGCTTGCTCTCGGCCCAAACCCGGCCTCCATGCCGCCGCACAGTGCTCTGGACGATGGCCAGGCCAAGACCGGTCCCGGGCGCACCGCCAGGTCCTCGCCCCTCGATCCGGTAAAATCGCTCGAAGATTCTGGTCAAATGGGCCTCGGCAATCCCTTCTCCCCGGTCCTCCACCTCCAACCTGAAGGCCCCCTCGCCATTCCTCAGCCCTCTCACGGTCACCGTTCCCCCGCGTTTGCCAAACTTTGCGGCATTCTCCAGCAGGTTGATCAAGAGCTCCTCCATGGCTTTGGAGTCGGCATGGAATCGCACTCCGCCAGTCTGGATTTCCCTGTCAACACGGATCTCCCTGCGACAGAAAAGGGATTCAAGAGAACTCTCGGCAAGATCGAGGATCTCCCCAAGATCAAGCCATTCCGACACCACCGGCAAGTCGCCTTGCTCCAGCCGTGTCAGCTCCAGAAGATCCCGCGTCAACCGCGCCAACCGCTGAGCATTGCGTTCGATCATTCCCAAAAACCGATCCCGCTGCTCACAAGGAATTTCCCGGCCCAGGGTGAGGCTCTCCACGCTGGCCAGAATGCTGGAGACCGGCGTCCGGAGCTGGTGCGACGCATTGGCCAGAAAGTCTCGGTGCATCCGCTCGATACCGTCTGTTGCCGTCACGTCGTAGAAAAGCGCCAAGGCGCCTCCCCCGCACTCCCGATCAAGCGGGACAACAGTTGCCTCCAGGACCCGGACCTGGGGGATTCCCGTTGAAAAGCGCCCCATGTCGGGCTCACCGCTTGCCAAAGCGCGGTTCAGGATTTCGTGAAAATCGGGATGCCTTACGAGCTCCGCGGCCCGGAAACCACGGCAGGGAGCGTCAAGCCCGAACATCTCGCAAAACGCGGGGTTGGTCAAAAGTGCCATCCCTTCCTTTCCCACCAGAAGGATTCCCGCCGCCATCCGGGCAAGAACCAGATCAACTCCATGCTCCTCCGGCTCACAGACGCCTTTCCCAACAGCCACGGCTCCAGGGAGCAAGTCCAACCTCGACTTGCCCCAAACCCTCCCAATGAGTACCAAGGAGAAGAACGAGGTCACCGCAACGGAGCCCACGGCCAACAGACCGTTCTTCCAAAACCCCAGGACCAGGAAACCAACGGCAAGACCGGCGACCTGTGCCAGAAGGAACCGTGCAATTCAAGGAAACATGTCACTCTTCCTGTAGGGGAATCGGCGGCTGGCCGGTGCCCACCGAGCCGGAGCGTAGCGGAGACAATGGCCGCAGGCCATAACGGAGAATCGGCTTCGCCCACCACCGATGACCAAGGCCGGCAGAATCATGGCGGCGTCACCCGGACACAAAGCGACCATCACCGAGGCTCCTACTCTTGGCACAATCGGGAAAAAGTTGCGACCCTAGAAGCACGAAACAGCGAAATCGAAGGTACTCCCCAATGAAGAGCATTCCCCCCACGGAACCAGCGAGCAAGAGTCCTCCCCCTTGTGGAACCACACCGGCGGCCCATGGAGATCTACCTGCCCCGGAGTTCCGGGCCGCTGCCCACCGCGTCGCCGACATCATGGCCGACTACCTGGAGAACGTGGGCGACTACTCGGTTCTTCCAGGAATCGAGCCCGGCTTCGTCCGCTCCCGGATTCCTCGGGAGCCACCCTGCGAATCCGCGCCCATGAACGCTATCCTGGACGATTACCAGAAGCTCATCGAGCCGAACGTGACCCACTGGAACCACCCCGGGTTCCTGGCCTACTTCGGGATCACCGGATCGGGGCCCGGCATTCTGGCCGAAGCCCTTGCCGCGGCTCTCAACGTCAATGCCATGCTTTGGAAAACCGCGCCGGCGGCCACGGAGCTGGAGGAGCTCACTTGCGACTGGCTCAGGCAGATGATGGGTCTCCCCCAGGAATTTCGGGGCCACATCAATGATACGGCGTCCATGAGCACACTCCTTGCTCTGGCCACTGCCCGGCACGAGCTTCCGGGCCTGGAAATTCGAGAGAAGGGGATGGCGGGACGAAGTGATCTCCCGACCCTTGTCGTTTATACCAGCGACCAGGCTCACTCCTCGGTGGACAAGGCCTGTATCGCTCTTGGAATCGGCCATGGAAATGTCCGCCACATCCAGTCGGACGACGCCTTCCAGATGGAGGCCAAGGCGCTTCAAGAGGCGATCAGAGCCGACCGCGGCAGTGGGAAAATCCCCGTATCCGTCGTGGCCACGGCCGGCACGACATCGACGACGAGCGTCGATCCCCTTCGGGAAATCGGAGAAATCTGCCGAAAAGAGGGCATCTGGTTTCACGTGGATGCCGCCTACGGCGGTAGCGCGGCGGTCTGCCCAGAGCTGCGCCCCCTTCTCAACGGGATGGAACTCGCCGATTCACTGGTCGTCAACCCCCACAAATGGCTCTTTACGCCCATTGACTGCTCGGTCCTCTTCGTCAAGAACCCCGACGCCCTCAAGCGGGCCTTCTCTCTTGTTCCGGCCTACCTGGAAACCAGCGAAACCCACGTGACAAACCTCATGGATCTCGGAGTTCAGCTCGGTAGAAGATTCCGTGCGCTAAAGCTTTGGATGGTCATCCGCTCCTTCGGTGTCAAGGGCATCCAGAAGCGGATCCTGGCTCACTGTGAAATGGCCCGGGAATTGGCGGGCTGGATCGAGGAGAAGCCGGGCTTTGAGCTGTCCGCTCCCGTCCCCTTCAGCACCGTCTGTTTCCGCGCCGTTCCCAAGCTCGATCCAGAAGATCAAAATCGCTACAACCAACTGTTGCTGGACAAAGTGAACGCCCGGGGACCCGTCTTTCTTTCGCCTACACGCTTGCGAGGGCAAACAGTGCTTCGTGCCGCCATCGGCAATCTTCGGACAACCCCCGGCCACGTGAAACAAGCCTGGGACATCATCGTCCATGCGAACCAAGAGCTCGGAGCCACCTCCGGGGCTGGAAAAAAATCCGACCTCGACGCACAACCGGAAGCGCCCAAAGAAGAGGCTCCGGATAGAGGCTCCGGAAATCCCTTCGACGACTTCGGCGAGCCCGTGGAAATCCCCATCGACGGATGCCTCGATCTCCACACTTTCCAGCCTCGGGAGGTCAAGGAGCTCGTCCCCGACTACCTGGAGGCCTGTTGTGAGAAGGGGATCCTGGACGTGCGTATCGTTCATGGCAAGGGAACAGGCACCCTTCGCGGAATCGTTCACTCCATCCTGAAACGACATCCGATGGTGGCCAGCTACCGGCTGGCCGACGAGCTCCGCGGCAGTTGGGGAGCCACGGAGGTGCGGCTAAAAACAGCAGAGGGAACGAGTCGCTGATGGATTTCTCCGCGAACCCAACGACCGAGGCCAAGGGGGAGTTCGCCTTCATCGTCGGGTGTCCACGATCGGGAACCACTCTTCTGTCGGAAATACTCCACGGCCACTCGGCCATTGCCGTGACGCCAGAAACACACTTTGTTCCTCGATTCCATCGGCAAATCCAAGAGGCTGCCAAGAGCACCTGTCCAGCGCGTTGGCGCACGGCTTTAGAATCGCTCACGTCGCAGCCCTGCTGCTCGAAAATGGGGATCGACCCCCAAAAATTTATCTCGGAAAGCAAGAAGATAGCCCGAAACCCCGGAGCGCTGTTTCGACTGCTCCTGGAGATGTACGGCCAAAAGCAAAACGTGGGGATGGTGATCGAGAAAACGCCCAGGCACCTTCGCTTTCTTCCGCTGCTCCGGCAATGGTTTCCAAGAGCCCGGTTCATTCACATCATCCGCGACCCGCGGGCCGTGGCAAACTCGTGGAAAAAAGTGCCATGGTCCAGCGGAAGCCTCCTTTGGGACACCCACACGTGGGCTTCCATGGTCCGCTTCGCCCGCAAGTTTCAGATGCGGTTCCCCCGGGCCATTCACCTTCTCCATTACGAGGATCTGGTGAAGAATCCCCGACAAGCCCTGAACGGGCTTTGTCATTTCTTGGGCCTTCCCTTCGAACCCTCGATGCTGGAAGTCCGGAAACACCAGGGCGCCACATTCGATGCCGTGGAGGAACCTTGGAAGCGAACCGCCTTGATGCCCCTGTCCACGGCGCCTGCCAACCGCTGGAAACAAGAGCTCACCGGACCGGAGATTCTGGCCATTGAAACTGTTGCGTGGCGGATGATGTCTGCCCACGGTTATCGGATTCAACACCCTTGGCCAAGAGTCCTTCTCCGTGCCCCCACCTGGTGGATCCGGCTAGCCATGAAGCGCCTGCAAATCCGGCGGAGACGCCACACCTGAAGTCGCCAACCAGCCACGGAGGCCCATCTCGCTCATCGATGAGGGCTTGGATCCCGGTCAACCCTTTGCTTTCTTTGCGTTACGTTCCGCTCACATCGGACGCCATCCGGCGCCCGCTCCTCGCCATTGTCGCCGCCTTCGATCCATTGCCCTAGGGCTGGAGCACCACCCAAAATTCGGGCCCAGCCCCAAGGCCGGAGGCCCAGGGGAAAGCAGCGTCACCGGATGAGGGAAGTCCCCGTAGCGGAGGCAGTGAGCCAGATGGGAGAGGATTCGGCCCGATCACCATCCGCTTGCTCAACTTGAACATAATAGTAGTGATCAGCGCCGGCATCTGGGACATCGAAGCCCCAGGTACCAGACGTGGTGACTACGGGCTCGGTGCGAAAAAGATTCCCGTCGCGATAGACGTCGATGCGGGTAAACTGTTCCTTGTCCGGATCGTCGAACCCCACCAAAAACGAGGCGGCACCTCTTCCCAGAGCCGAACCCATTTCAGCACCTGCCGAAGTTGTGAAATTCAGTTCGAGATTCTTGTCCTCGGATGCATAGAAGCGCCTGGCGCGATAGCCTTCCAAAAGTCCGTCCATGGTAAGATCGGGGGCAAGCACGACCGTTCGGACATCGTTTCTCAAGCCGTAGTCGGCCACATGGTTGTCCTGGGCCGTGACACTCCCAACACGCCAGCCCATGAGCAGCGCCTCATTGTAATAATCGTAACTGCCGTCGTATCCCACTGAAAACTCTTCAAAACCGTTGTTCTGGATCGTTTCGATCCCCACCATTTGCTCCGCCAGGGAGGAGCGAAGCTCAAAGTGGTTGAATTCCACGCCAAACAGGTCGTAGCCCCCAGGATGATTGAAGGTCACGATGGACCTTGGCTGCCCCTCCAACCAGTCGTAGAACTTCGAAACAGTCCATTTGTTTAAAGCGCTTACGAACTTCGTCGTATTCATCACTACATAGTGGCCCATGGCCGGGTTGGAATACTCGAAGCCCGGGAAAGCCACAAAAACACCCGGTTCCGTCATTTCCGCCGCTGTCTGCCGGAGAGACTCAAAGCGATTCGCCCCCAAGAACTCGGCATGCTCACTCAACCCCATGAAATCCATGCCGGCCTCATCACGGGCCATGATCCAGGCATCTCGAGGCGACGGGGCCTTTTTTCTGGCATCGATGGAATACCGCGAGTGGGCATGGAGAAAACCACGGTACCCAGTCCAAGAACTCTGCCGCGTCCGGGCACTCAACTCCACGAGCCCGCCTTCCACGGCCGTTCGCTCCGGCCGGCGCAAAGAAGGCCGAGGAGGCTCGATCATCCCGAACTCCGGTACATGGTCTGCCGCCTTGCTCCGCCGAACCAACCCGGCCAGGCCCGGGACCCGCGACGGATGGAGCTCCATGAAAAGATCGTCCATGAGGAAAAAGGGACTGACATTCCGCCGCGCAAAATCCCGGCTCATCAAGAGTGCCCGAAGGCAATCGCTTCGGCTCCGCCCCATCTCCAGAGCATCGACGAACGCCCGGAGCTCCCGAGCAACCGGAGGACGCTCCACAACAACCACAAAGGCCGATGTCACAAACTCCTCGTCAGACGCCTCGCCGCGGAAGGCCTCCGAGTCCACCAGGGCACGAAAAAACGACCAACGGGTCGAGCCCCGTTTCAGGGTAGAAACCCAGCCTTGACGTTCGGAAGGCGAAGGCCGACGACCAAGGACCCCCTGAAAAGACTGCTCTACGAACTGGGCCTGGGTCAGCCTTTGCTTGAGGAACTCAAAAGGAACCTGGTCATGGGCAAACGCCGCCGCCGCCGAAAGAAGTGCAAGGAAAACCCAGAATGCCTTCTTCATCCTAAATCCCTCCGTAGTTGGCATGGAAACGAGTTATCCTAGCACAAACAAGACCGGTTCACCACTGGAAGTTCCAGTCATGGTAGAACTTTCCGGCCAGTGAGGGAGGGACACCATTCGCAGGGCGGCGGTGGGTATGGGTTGGAAGTTTTCGTTCATAAAAATCATCATGAGGCCCGAGCAGAACGAACTTGATGGTCGTGTCCGATGTTTCCCGGCAATCCGAGCAGGCCACCACGGCATTATCGCCTTTTTTCCGGCACACTTCGCAATACAGGTAGATGATGATGAAATTGCGCTTCACCGGACATGAATAAAACCCCTGCCAGTTACCCTTCAAGGGTATCCACGCAAAGCGGGACAATGGGTCGCGGAAAAAAAACTTGGCATCGGGCAGCGCCGCGCTCCGCTCGGCGGTTGTCCGGGGACGCTGTCCCCCGTCCCCTGGCAGGACTTCGCCCTGCACCCACCA
>JAJRTK010000464.1 GCA_024278345.1 bacterium
CCGGTGCCACCGTTTCGGCACGCTACACCGGCAAAATGCCGGTGCCACCGTTTCGGCACGCTACACCGGCAAGATGCCGGTGCCACCGTTTCGGCGAAGAAAATTGTAAAGCAAAAACACGACAATTTGATAGGTCCCCCCGCAACCACGTGCGTCAAGGAATCCAAACTCCCTGCAAAGGTCATCGGCCAGCGCGGTGCGATGGGGCTGTGCTGCCACGAGTCTCCGAATGTAATCGACTGCGTCGGGCCGGGCAAGCCACCTCTGGATGTTGCTCCGGGGTATCATGACGCCATCATGGCCACCATGGTTTACTTTGGTACAGTCCTACGTATAGGGAATGGGTACCAACCATCCTCGCACCAGACAACAGACTCGACACCCTACCCAAAACCACTCAAAAACCAGAAAATTTCAAAAAAACTGGCAAAAACTGCTCGTCGCTATTATTAGACTGAGAACAGCCGGAATTCGAGCCGCGGATTCGAAATCCAGGATTCGAAAATTCCCGGCCAACATGCTCAGAAAGAACATTGGACAAGAGGGGGACATGCGCATGGCGCAAGACGTCCGGCAGCTGCAACTGGAGGCCAGCATCGAAATATTCAAGATTCCGCCCTTCCACGATATTCTGGTGGTTGGGCGGAAGGCGCCCATCGGCAAGAACACCTTCATCAAGATCCTGGATTGGATCGCACCGAACCAATTCGTGAAACTGGATATCCTTGATTCCTCGGAAATCGAAGCGTTCCTGGTCCATCGCAGCCTGTTCAACTTCCTGGGCGAAGAGGCGCTGCGGGAAATCGTGATGGAAGAAGTGGAGCCCATGATGGAAGAGGGGCTCATCCTGGACATCAGTGTCCGGTTCAGGAAGATTGTGAAACGAACCATCGACCTGGGTCCTCGACAGTGGTCGCAAGACAATACTGAGACAGAGAGCGCCGCCCCTGGCCAGGATGCGCAAAGGCGGCCCGACGGCGGCAAACGATGCTGTTGGCCGGCGTTTCCCGGCGGCGAATCGCCGGTCCCGCGCGGGGACGCATCGCCGGAGCAAGGCCGGGAAAGGGTTTCATCGCCCAGAATCGGATGGAGATGGGAGAGGAAGATGACTTGGATGGGCTAGAGAAAATCCAACTGCTGGTCATCGACGATGATCGCTATTTCGGCATGGCCGTGCGCGACATGCTGGCAGGCGAAGAGATGGAGATCCATCTGGCGGCGAGTTGCAGCGACGGGCTGGCAATGTGCGCCCGAAAAGCCATGGACATCGTCTTGCTCGACCAGAATCTGCCAGATGGCCAAGGGCATGGACTGTGTCGTGAGCTCCTCTGTCGCAACAACCGTGCGAAAATCATCCTGATCACGGCCTACCCGAGTTTTCCGAAGGCCGTGGAAGCGGTGAAAGGCGGAGCCTATGACTATCTTTCCAAGCCGGTGGATCCGGAGCGGTTGAAGCTTTTGCTCCGGCGAGCATGGGAGACGATTTGCCTGGAGCGGAAGGAGCGGATTCTCGGTTACCAGCGGAGCCAGCGGTTCCAAAAGGCGTTTTCGGTTGGCGTGACGGCCTCATGGCGCGAAATCGAAAACCAGGTCGACGTGGCCCGCAAAGCATCGGCCTCCGTACTCATCACCGGAGAAACGGGGACGGGCAAGAGCATGGTGGCTCGACGCATTGCGGCGGGAACGGGCAATGGAGCGAATCCCTTCATTGAAGTCAACTGCGCGGCGATCCCGGAATCCCTGATGGAGGCCGAGTTTTTCGGGCATGAGCGGGGCGCCTTCACCGGTGCGCTTTCGGCGCGACCAGGTCTTTTCGAGCTGGCGGACGGCGGAACGCTCTTTCTGGATGAAATCGGCGAGCTTCCCAATCCCATGCAGGCCAAGCTCCTGGGAGTCCTGGATTCCGGAATTATTCGACGCATTGGCGCACAGGCGACCAGGGAAACCCGAGTCCGGATTCTTGCCGCAAGCAATCTCGACCTGGAAAAAGCGATATCCCAAGGCCGTTTTCGATGCGATCTCTTTTTCCGCCTCAGCGTCATGCGGATCCATCTTCCCCCCTTGCGGGAACGGAGAGACGACATTCCCGTGCTGTGCCGCCACTTTCTCATGCAACTGCTCAAGGAACGGGATGCTCAACAGTGCCGACTAGAAGAGGAAGAGATGGAGCGGCTGAAGGAGTATGCCTGGCCGGGCAATGTCCGGGAACTGAGGAACGTCCTGGAAAGAGCGGTTCTCGTGCATCGAGGTCCGACGATCCATCCGTCGCGCTTCCTCGCTCCTCTGCTCCACCATGGCGACCGGCGGAACTCTTCCCCGAAACAGGAAGAAAACCTCGGACGGAAAAACGAAACAGAGAGATTCGAACCAATCTCCCTGGCCGAGGCAAAAAAGCGGCACATCTTGGCGACGCTGCAGCATTGCGGCGGGAACGTCACGCATGCGGCGGCAACTTTGGGGGTATCTCGCTCCACGGTGCAACGTTTTCTTCAGGGGTTCCGTGACACCTGACTTTCGCGGGGGAATTCCCCTTGGGCTGGGTTCCGCTCCCATCGCCCGCCATCCGGCGGAGCGCTGCTCGCCCAGCACACCCCTTTCTCACTCGGTCACCGGGACACCCTGCGCCCAGGCTGGAAGCAAGCGACTCCACCTCCCCCCACGCCACTTCCCACTCGGTCACCGGGACACCCTGCGCCCGGGCTGGAAAGATCCTTCTCCAACCGCAGCTTGGAAGGCACCCGAAGACCGAGCCCCCGGTGCAACCACGGGATGCCCTGCCAAGAAGGGCAACTCGGTTGAACGGCGAGTCTCGGGGCACTGTAACAAAACCGTCCAGTGGCGCATTTTGGGGCGGTCATTTTGGCCACCAAGGCGGTAGCCGACACGGCGGAAGGCGGTGAAGCTGGCGGAAGACAACGGACTGGTCCATTCTCTCGGGCAGTTGTTGCATCCGGCGGTCTGCCCGGGGAGGGGCGGGAGCGGCTGCGAGCGACCCGACCGGAACGCAACAGAAAAGAAACTCCTTTTGCCCGATCCCCAGCGAGAACCGCCGAAGGCGCCATTGCGGAGCCGGCAAGATGGACAATGCCTGATGGAGGGCTGAGCAACCGTTGGCCGGATGGAACATGGATATATCGGTGACCTATGGACGCAAATGATGATTTCATGCGATTGTCACGATGGAGGGAACGAGCTGAGGCCAGGCTGACACAGTTGGGGGCGATGCTCGAGGCACAATGGCACAGAATGTGCTTTCTTGTCACGGCCTGCAATGATCATGGTGCGACAGGTATCGGTGGCGGATTGATGGATCCATTCCCACAGAGGGAGTCGCGATGCGAAGAGTTCTGCTGGTGGACGATGAAGAGTTCCTCTTGAAGAGCCTGGTGGAGATGTTGAAGAGGAGCGGAAAGTTGGCCGGGGTGGAGTTCGTCACGGCGCAGAACGGTCGGGAGGCGCTGGCGATCCTGGATGCGGGAGGCGCCGATCTGGTGGTGACCGATCTGAAAATGCCGGAAATGGATGGGATGGAGCTTCTGCAAGAGATGGGGGAGAGCCATGGGGATTTGCCGGTCATCGTGATTTCGGCCTATGGCTCGGAGGACGTGGAAGTAGAGGTGAAGCGGCGAGGCGCGGTGCGGTATCTGGACAAGCCCCTGGATACCGGGGAGCTGGCGCGGCAGATCGAGGGTTGCCTGGAAGCGTCGGCTCAGGGGTTCATCAACGGGATCCCGTTGGCGGATTTTATGCAGACGGTGCAACTGGGCCGTAAGAGCTGTTCGCTGGAAGTGCTCTCCGCGCGGGGAACGGGATGGCTTTATTTTTGGGAAGGCGAGCTGGTGGACGCTGGCATGGAAGGTGCAGCGGATAGTCGGGAAGCGGCGTTGGAGATTGCCGGGTGGGAGGATGTGTCGATCCGGATTGCGGGGAATTTCGGCGCCGGGAAAACCTGGTTTCGCTGAACCTTCCGGCGCTCTTGATGGATGTGATGGTCCGGAAGGATCGGCGGAGGCGCGGGGTGGAGCCCGGGGCGGTCGATGATGGGCGGAGTGCTCGGGGGGAAAGAGTGTGCGGTGGAGCAGAAGACTTGGATGGATCCCCGGTTTTCTTGCCGGGAAACGCATGTCATGTAGGACTTGGCGGGGCAATTTGTGGTATGGGAGAGACGCCTGGCGGGGATCAGGCGCTCGAGTTCGCTCCGGAGGGTGATTCCGGTTCGAGGTTTTCGGCAAGCCGGAGCGGGATGATGGTTCGCGGAGACAATGGAAAGGAGAAAGCGAGTATGGCGACGCAGAGACAGATCGACGCGATCTTGACGAAGTTGGACGGGATCGATGGTAGCTACGGCGGGCTTCTGGTGGACCGTAGCGGCATGGTCATCGCTTCGCGGTTGGACAAGCGTTACGCGGGAGACAAGATCGCGGCGCTGACCAGCGCGGCGATCAATACGGCCTCCCGGGTCGTGAAAGAGGCGGATTTCGGGACTCCGGAGACAATGCTCATCGAAGGCTCCGACGGGAAGATGGCCCTCATTCACGCGGCGAAGGGTGGTTTCTTCATTTCGCTGGTGGGCTCGAAAGGTCTGAATATCGGCATGGCCCGCATGGCCTTGCACGAAGCCATGGACACCTTCGACGATATTTGATGGGTTCCGAAAGGTTCTGGCGGCGTCTACGGCTTTGGAAGAGAATTCCACGGCTTTGGGCGCCTGGAAGCCTTGCGGAAGGCTCCGCGCAGGAGTGCATGAGCAGTTTCAGTTCTCTACGGACTATTAGGAGCGGCATGCGCGCAGCTTGACAACTGCATTTTTTCCCGTTGAATAAAAGAAGGTCGCTTTTGACCAGTGTCTTGCATGCACGGCATGCTCCCAGTGCGGATCGAGACCCATCTGAATTCGGTGAAGCGGTCGGGGGAATGCCGGGTTGATGACGGGCGATTCATCCGGGAAGTTCCATTGCGACATTTTGTTCTCACCGGCTCCAAGACGACGGCCCCTGGGCATGGCTTGAGGGAATTCATCCACACGTCCAACGTGGCGATCCAGGTGGATCAGAGCGTCGGACGGGCCATCGTCCAGATGCGGCGGGCGGCTCTTGTCACGCTGATTGTCCTTGACGGGGATTCCCTCCGCGGGATGGTCACGCATCGCGAGCTTCTGAAGACACACTCGAACAGGCTGTTGTTGGACTGCCCGCTACAGCCGATCCCCACCGTGCTGCTCCCGAATCTCACGCCCATCGCGGCGTGGAATCGTTTGAAGGAGACGCAGGCCCAAGCGGCTCCGGTGGTGGAAGATTCGGGTTCCCTGTTGGGGCTGATCCTGGAAGATGACTTGCTGCGGTATCTCCTCTCTCCGTGGGAGCGAGTCCAAACGCCCAGGGACAAGCGGCGCCCCATGGTCGCCATGGCGGGGAATCGAACCGAAGAGACGCAACTTCTTAGCGGCGTCCTGCATGAAACGGGCTGCGAATGTTTGTTCCTGGAGAGCCAGGAAAGCCTCGAAGCGTTCTGGACGGGGGGAACGGCCGACCTTCTCATCCTGTGCTCCAAGCTGGGGGAGCGGGGCGTTCCGGCGATTCTGCGGGAATTGGACAGCACCAAGGCACGGCCTTTCCGGGTGTTCCTGGTCTTGGAATCCAAGGAATTGGACTTCTACGACGACCTGCTCGCCGCCTCTGCCCTGGATTTCCTTTTGAAGCCCCTGGATCCCACGGACGTGAGGAGGAAGATCCGGGGCACGCTGCGTTCCATCCGGTTCGACCGGCGAGTTCCTCGGCTCCGGGCCGATTTTCATCTCCTGGTTCGAGCCGTGGAGAACTCGCCCACGGGCATTACCATCAGTGATCCTGACGGTGTCGTCCTCTACTCGAATCCGGCGGAAGCCAGGATGCACCGGTATGACCGAGACGAACTCATCGGCAAGGATGTGGGAGTTTTCGCGCCTCCGGGGACCCGGAAACAACTGGCTGCAGAGGAACTGCGGACCATGAGCACGGCCAGCCGGGAGACTTGGAACCACCGAAAGGATGGAACATTGCTCCCCGTTCGGCTTCGGTATGCTCCGGTGACGGACGAATGGGGCAACCTTCTTGGCAAGGTCTCCATCTGCGAGGACATCACGGAAGAACGTGAGATCCGGGCGGAACTCGACCAGGCCCACGCCAGGAACCAGATGATCCTGGAAACGACCACCGAAGGGATCCTGCTGGTGAACGGGGAAAAGAAGATCGTGACGGCAAACCGGGCCTTCCTGGAGCTGGTGGCGAAACCCAAAGACGAAGTGGTGGGGCGATCATGCCAAGAGGTAATCGGGTCGGAGGTGTGCCTCGGCTGCCCCGAAACAGGATTCCCTTGTCGGCGGCCGAGAACGAATCGAGAGTTCGTGATCCACCGGTCGGACGGCACCCGGCTCCTCTGTCTTTTCAACACCGGTCTCTACATGGATCCCGACGACAAGCGCGCCCGGATCGTCCATTCTTTTCGGGACATCACCGAGCTTCGGCGACTCGAGTCCATGGCGGCAACGAGCAATTTGATGAACAACCTGGGATTCATCTTTTCGGGAATCCGCCACGAAATCGGGAATCCGCTGAACACGATTCTCACGACGGCGCGGCTCATTCTCGATAACGTGGAGAACCTGGAGGCCGACAAGATCCGGAAATATGCCGGTTGGATCCTGAGCGAGTCGAAGCGGGTGGACTACCTTTTGAAGTCCTTGAAAAATTTCACCCTTTTCGACACTATCCAAATGCGGCCCATGGACCTGGTGGATTTCCTCGGGAATTTCGTGGCCTTGATTCGCCGGGACTGTCAGAAAGAGAACATCGCTGTCGTCTGGTCCAGGCATCCGCCGAAGGCATGGGTTCTAGCCGATCACCAGGCACTGCACCACGCGCTCTTGAACCTTGTGAGCAACTCGGTGCATGCGCTGAAGGGCCGACCAAACCCGAAGATCGAATTCTCGCTTCGCCAAGGCAAGGAAAAGTTCCTGGAAATCATTCTCGAAGACAATGGCCGGGGAATTGCCAGGAAGCGGCAAGCTCAACTTATTACCCCCTTCGTTTCCGACAAGAGGGGAGGAACGGGGCTCGGACTAGTCATCGTGCGGAAAATCTTGTCCAAGATGGGCTGGGAGATCAAAATTGTCAGTCAAGATGGAGAGGGTACCAGGGTTGTCATGACCTTGGAAGAGGCGGCGCCTTTGGAGAAGATGGAGAAAAACGAAACCTGTCCGGATACAGAATGTTAAGATTCAAGGTTCTCTTTCAGCCAGAACGGGTTCGGTCCTGGAACCCAAAGGGGGGATCTAGTTGGAAAACCGGTCGAACGCGCCTTCCAGGCCATGATCGTGGTGGTTTCTTTCGGTGAGAATGGGGCGTCGCTTCGACGGGGTGGGAATCGTGCATCTGCGGAGTGCTCGGTATCCACCAAGCGAGCAATAGCAATGCGGAAACCATGGCCGGAGGCCACCGGTTGAGTCGGAGAAACCGACCATCGATGACCAACGGTCGTCTCTTTCTACAGGGTGGCAAGGATGCACAAAATACTTCTCGTAGACGACGAAAAAGTCTTTCTCGAAAGTCTCGTGGCCACCTTCCGGCGGATTGAGGCGCTGAAAAACCACGAATATTTGACCGCCTTCAATGGGCTGGAAGCCCTGGAGATCCTCACGACCCGGAAAATCGATCTCCTGATTACGGACCTCAAGATGCCGGGAATGGATGGTTTTGCTCTTCTCGAGCAGATGGGCCGCGCGTATGACGATCTTCCGGTCATCGTCATGACGGCGTTCGGGTCCGACGCCATTGAAAAGAAAGTCACCAGGTCCGGGGCCATGCGCTACATCGACAAGCCCATCGACATCGAGAAACTCACCAGCGAAATCCTCCAGGCTCTCGCCGCCACTGCTGAAGGCGTGATTTCCGGACTCCAGTTGCCGGATTTCATGCAAACGGTGTACATGGGGCGCAAGAGTTGCACGCTGGAGATCCGATCCGATAACCGATTCGGGCGTCTCTATTTCTGGAACGGTGAAATCGTCGATGCGGAGTGGGGTGATCGGCTCTCCGGTCGCGAGGCTGCGTTGGAAATCGCCGCCTGGTCGGACCCGGAAATCCGGATCACCGGCAACTTCCGCAGGCGGGAGAACCGGGTGGGAATCCCGGTTACGGCCCTCGTCATGGAAGCCATGGTCCAGAAGGACGAGAGGGAGGTCGCCGAGGGTCCGGAACCAACTCAAAAAACCGTTGTTCCAACGAAATCGAATTACGTTTCCCGGCGAGCGGACGTCAAGGAAGACGCTGGTTTTCAAACTCTCTCCGGCAGCGCCTCCAACAAGGAGGCGGCGCCGAATTCGTTAGACATACTGAATCTATCTCCGGCAACGGTAGATTCAATTCTTGACAAGGAGGAAGCTAAGATGGCAACCCAGAGACAGATCGACGCTCTTTTGGCGCAGTTGGATGGTATCGATGGAGCCCATGGTGGGCTGATGGTGGACCGGGACGGGATGGTCATCGCTTCCAAGCTCGACAAGCGCTATGCGGGAGACAAGATCGCCGCCCTGACCAGCGCCGCGATCAAGACCGCGAGCCGGGTCGTGGTGGATGCGGGCTTCGGCAAACCGGAAAGCATGCTCATCGAGGGAAGCGACGGCAAGATGTGCCTCATCAACGCCGCGCAGGGCGGGTTCTTCATCTCGCTCATCGGATCCAAGGATTTGAACATCGGCATGGCTCGCATGGCGCTGCACGAAGTGATCGAGACTTTCGACAACCTGTGATCCGGCGCTGTTCTCCGACGGGGCCGGACTCGGCGAGTCCAGCCCCGCGCGTGCCGGGAAGAACCACTGATCATCGCCTCGGCATCGCCTTCGCGCGTCTCAGCCCGGCGAGAGGCGGGAAGGGCATCTACTGTCCCATGTTGAAGGAACCTGCTCATGCAGATCCATTTGCGGTCGATCCCGACCGGGCCCGGAGATCCGAATCCGTTTGGCCCAAATTTCGTGGAATTTCCCTGGGCGGCGCAATTCCGGTCGATCCGGAACGGGGCGCCGCGGAAGCTTCTTGGCGTGGAGCTGGAAGGCGAGCTCGTGGGAGGAATGACCATCGACCCGACATGCCGGCCGCAACAGCTCATCTTCTTCGAAGTTCTTAAGGGGTATCGAGGCCGCGGCATCGGCAAGACGGCGTTGCTCCAGCTCATCGCCGAGCTTCGCGTGCAAGGTGAGACCGAGCTTTTCGTCCAGACCGGCCGCACGGTGATCTATCGGCGCATGGGGTTCCACTTCCGGCCCGTGGAGCGCAGCGGTCTCATCATCGATCTGGACCGGCCACTGGCGGAGCGTTCCGTTCCCGATGGAGCCCCCCTGGTGATCGTTCACGACGATGTCTACCTGTGGCACGACGCATACGACTCGCCGGAATCTCCAGACCGCTTGGCACGCACCTTCAAGCACCTGGAAGAAACGCGGATCCTGGAGGAACTGACCATCGTCGCACCCCGGTACGCGGAGGTCGATGACATCGCCAAGGTCCATGACCCGGACTATATCCGACGGGTGAAACAGGTGTGCGAGGAAGGCGGCAGCCTGGCCTCGGACGTAAAGACCTGCCGCGAATCGTTCGACATTGCCCGCCTTGCTTACGGGGGAAGCCTGTTGGCGGGAGACTACGTCGAGGAATGGCGGCGCGTATTCGTCCTTTGCCGGCCCCCGGGGCACCATGCATCCCGAAGCCAAGGTGCGGGATTCTGTATCTTCAACAACATGGCGGGGCTGGCGCTGGCACTCCAGGCATGGGGTTTCCGACCCCTCATCATCGACTGGGATGCCCACCACGGGAATGGCACCCAAGAACTCCTCTACGAAGAACCAATCCCCTATATATCGTTCCACCAACGGGATCTCTACCCCTGGACAGGCACCCCCCAGGAACGGGGCAAGGGCGCCGGACTGGGCTTCAATTACAATTTCCCCCTCCCGCCGCTCTGCACCGACGAACAGTTCATGACAGCCTTTCGTGAACTGCCGGAGATCGTGGACCGCCATCGACCGGACGTCCTCCTGGTTTCGGCGGGCCAAGACGGGCACCACGCGGACAAGCTGAGCGGCATGATGCTGAGCAGCGAATGCTTCGAGGAAATGGCCCGCACGGCACGCAACCTGGCGAATCGCTACACTGATGGCCGGATCATCCTGCTCCTGGAAGGCGGTTACAACTTGGAGCATCTTGGCCATCTCAACACGCTCATCGCCAAGGAAATCGCCGGGCTGTCACCGCGTTGACAGGACGGAGAAAGCTGGGCTTGGCGACGGATCCGCCAGTTCACCGCCCACTTGGCGGAACATTTATCTCCCCCTCGAAGACACAAAACGGGTCAACACGACATGCACCAGCCCCGGGAAATGACGCCCGAACCAGGCGGCCACCCGCCCGTGGGCCGTGAAAATGAACTCCCGCCACGGAGAATATGGATGGATTCCACCAGTAACCGGGAACGTAAGCCCATGCGTCATTTACCATGAAAGTACATGGTTAAATCCATCTTCGACGGCGTGGTTATGGCGCGCGGCGCCATTCACTTTCATCTTCCGGGGTGGGGTCGCCGGGATCATACTCGTTAACCCGAATATCTCATCAAAAATCTGCTGCGGCGTCTGATCCATCGTCTCCACCGGCGTCTTCGTCGGTCGGACATCCTCGACGTAGTGCATGACTACGCCTCCGGTGTCCGCCTTTCCCTCCTTGGTGGAGCGGGACCTATCAGATCCGGTTGACAAGTCCACGCACGAAAGGAACCCACCGTTCAATTCCGTGAATCCCCTCCAGCCCGCCACCGGCAAGATGCCGGTGCCACCAGGGCGGCGCCGCGGAGTGTAAAGCAAAAACGC
>JAJRTK010000465.1 GCA_024278345.1 bacterium
CCCACCACCAGGGAAGAGCTGGCGCTCAGCTCCACGGCGGGCCGAAGCTCCAGCTCACCCGCCGCCGCGTGGACCAGCATGGCCAGGTCCACCGCGTCCAAACGACCGTTCCCGTCCAGGTCCGCCGGCCACGGCCCCGGAGGCAGCCCGTCCTTCCCGGGCATGGCATTCCCCGCAAGGTGCTCCCGGAAAAGCGAAACATCGGCGTCGGTCAGGCTCCCGTCCCCGTCCAAATCCCCCAGGAGCGGCCCGGCCAGCACCGAATGAAGCACCGCCAGGTGGGCGCAGAAAAAGACCAGGCCCCGGAAAAAAGCCCCGATACCCGCCCCACTCCGCTCGACAAGCCGCCCAATCCAATGGAAGAAGGGCTTTTCCCCTGCCCGAAAGCCCCTCTTTCGCCTCCTTGCCCGGACTCTCGGGGGCATCCACGCAAGGCGGAACCGTTCGACGCTCCTTTGCGCCTCGCGTGACTCGGCGGGTCGCGCCTCGCGTGACTCGGCGGGTCGCGCCTCGCGTGACTCGGCGGTCGTCCGGGGACTCCGTCCCCGGTCCCCTGGCAGGGCTTCACCCTGCACCCACCAGGGAGCTCGCTCCCTGGACCCACATCTTCGTACGCCGCGATCTTTTTCCTTGTTGTTTTGCGCGTCACGCCTTGCGAAGATACCCGACTCTCCTCGCTCCATCTCGTGCTCTACGCTCTTCCCCCGGTGGTCGATCATAGCGCTCCCTCCTGGCTTGGAGATCTCGGATTCTCAGAAGGACACCGCCCACCAGCTTGGCTTCCGGACGCGGCACGCCGGCGCCGGCCAGGGCCCCGAAGCGGCATGGAGGCCATGGCAAGGAACGCCAGGGCCAGAAACAGCAGGGTGACGAGCCACGGGCCGGGGCCGGGAACCGAGGTCCTGACAAGCAGCTTCGCGGCCTCGGTGCGGACGGGAATGGCTACCGGTCCGGTTCCGGCGCTTCCCAGGTAGGCGGTGGCCAGGGAAGAGCCCTGGAACCCCTCCGCCGACTCGAAACCAAGGGTGACCTCACCTCGTCTTCGCCCCACGAACCGCAGGGTGGCCACCAGCAGTTCCGCCGAAGGAGTTCCATGGCTTCTCTGGGCAGCCGCCACCACCACACGGCCCAGGCTGTTGGCTTCACGGGTCGCCGTGGCCGACGGCTGGGCTGTCCATCTGCCGGACACCGGACCCGCCACCGACAAGAGCCTCAGCGAGGAGCGGTGGAAATAGAGCGTCGCCACCACCGCCGCCAGCTCCGCCGGGACCTGGCCTCCCGTGGAATCGACGCCCGTTGCTCCCGTGAGATCGGCCTTGAGAAGAACCTCGAACTCCACGCCTCCATCGACTTCGGCGGGCGCTTCCAGCCTGACCACGGCCTCTCCCAGCACCGGGCTTCCCTGGCCCCAAGCCGCGCCACCGAAATCCCAGAGGCTCAGCGCAAGGAGCGTCCCAAACAAAACCGGTAACGACACGCTCCGGGGGCATGGAGGAGAAGTCAAGGGCAATGAAAGGCGAGTGGCGGCGGACGGATTGCCGCCGACGCGAGCGGACCTCAACCCAAGGAAAAGAAAACGTTTTTTCATCATGGCGCCCCGAAGGCGGGAGACGACCGACAAAACCTTGTCCTTCCTTGTCACATTCCTTCTCCTGGTTCAGGGCACCGAATTCAGGGTGACCGTCATCGTTCCCACGGAGGTGTCCAACACGTCCAGCACTCTCCGAAAGGTCCCCGTGGCCGACAGAGAGATCGTCCCGGAATCGTAAGCCCCGGTCCCCGTGGCCGGGCCGTGGATCACCACGCCTTGTGGGTCCAGCACTCTGTACGAGACGGAAAAACCGCCGTGGCTCCCCGAAAAGCTCACCTTCTGACCCGCGCTCCCACTGAACGTGAGCTCCCCGTTCTGGCCCGGGGCCGTCGTCGTCAGGGCCACGGGTGGCCCTCCCACGGTGATGGCCGACGTGGCATCCGCCGGCACGTCGTACAGGCTCATGGCCCAGACACCCACCTCCGCCTGGTACGGATCGAGCTCCAGGCCGTAGCTTCCCGTGGACGGCAGGCTCAGGACATCGGAAAAGAAGTCCCGGCAATCCAGCACCGGGCCGAAAAGCACCTCCCCTGTAGAGGAGCGGAGGGCGTATGAAGCGCACTGGACCCCATCGGGCAGGGCGGTGAAGCTGATGCGCTGCCCCGCGTTTCCGGAGAACGTCACGGTTCCGTTCTGACCGGGAGCCACAATGGTCAAATCGATGGCCGGGCCGTCGGCGACGATACTTCCAGAAAGATCCGGCGGCAGGTCGAAGATCTGCACGTTCCAGCTCCCCGTATCCGTGGCGTATGGGTCGAGTTCCAGGGTGTACTGTCCGGCGGCGGGAAGCGTCATGGGCCCCAGGAACGTACTGGCCGCGCAGGCTGTCTCGGGCCCGAAGAGCGGTTGCCCGAACGGACCCAGGATCGAAAGGTCGGCGCACTGCGCCAGGTCGGGAACGCTCTTTATGCTGATCCGCTGATCCTCGCTCGCCGCGAAGTCCAGGCGTGCCAACTGCCCCTCGCTTCCCAGGGAGACATCTACCGCGGCTCCTCCAGGAACAATGGAGAGCCGCACCACGGGAAGATCGTGGAAGGTCAGGGAGTAGACGCCGGTGTTGGGATCGGCGGGATCGACGACCATCAAATGGATACCGGCCTCGGAAAGCTCTACCGGCTCAGAAAAGAGGGCGGGATGGAAAAGGTCCTGGGAGGAGAGCAACCTTCCATACGGATCGTAAAGCTGAAAAAGCGCCTGATTCGGATTGCTGCCGGTGAAGGTCAAGAGGTGGTCCGCCGGAAGAGCCAGGTCCAGGAGGACCAGCCCCACCTGTCCAGACTGGAGAACGGCGACGTCCACGGGTGTCTCCAGGGCCGCTTCCACGACTGTCGCCACGGAGCTTACGGGGATCTCCGGCGGCGGCGCGGCAAAGATTTCAAGGCTTTGGGCCAAACCCTCGCCCGTGGTGACGAGCACGTGACCAGACAGGACTCCCACGGGGAGCAATGCCTCGACTCCGGTATCCGATGCCGCCGTCACCGGCGCCGCGGGACCGTTTCCGATGCGAACGGTGGGGAATGCTCCGTCGGGAGCCAGGCCGGTTCCCGCCACGGTCAGCAGCATTCCGGCCTCTCCCAGAAGAGGCGAGACGGAATCGATGACTGGGGAGCTGGTGACGAAGAAACGACCGCCACTACCGACGGTTCCAGTCTGGCTCGAGACCTCGACAAACCCGGTCACGGCACCCGGCGGAACCTCGAATACGATCCGGGTTGCCGAAGCCGACAAGACCGTCGCTTGAAGGGAGCCCAGGCGAACCTGGTTTGCCCCGGGCTGTGGATCGAAGCCGAAGCCGTCCAGGGTCACCCGGGTTCCCGGCGCGCCGGAGCGCGGTGAAAACCCCAGGATGACCAGGGATGCTGGAGTGGCCGCTTCAAGGTTTCCAGTCGGGTCGTACCGGAATGACACAAGGGCTCCGCTGCTTCCCTGAACGGTGACCAGACGCCCGTCACCGTCGTAGCCAAACTCTTGATCCGGAGGCTGACAAGCTCCACGGTGGGCCAACAACAGAAGCGATGCGAGTCCCAGGGCTCCTATAAGCGAGTACCTTCGATAACAAGACGCAACACCTGGCATCGTTTTTCCCCCATGGTGAAAAGCCAGACATTTTGTTCTTATCGAAAAAAAAAATATAACAAGTTCGGAAAATCGGGCACAGGCCATGACAGTGGGCTGCCCCAAACGATGGACGAGGCCCAACGTGGGATTGATCATCGTTCCGGCCACTTTCTCTTTTGGTTGCGTTCCTTCCGGGTCGCTCACAG